>SABL01000324.1 GCA_009928985.1 Clostridia bacterium | reverse complement strand
GGGCCCTTTTCTGGATGATGCCGAATGCGACCAGGACGATCAGCACAGCGGTCACGACCAGGGTCAGGATATTGAGGCCAGCGCCGCCGAAAAGATCAGGGATGTAGCCGTTGGAGATGTTTTCGTAGAGTTTCGGGAACGGGGCCATGGTCCGGCCGTTGAGGATGACCATGGTCAGGCCGCGGAACAGCAACATGCCAGCCAACGTGACGATGAAAGGTGGGATGCGGACATAGGCGATGAACACGCCATGGAACATCCCGATCAGGACACCGGCGACCAGGACGGTCAGAATCGTCGGCACAGCGCTGATTTTCAACTGGACGGTCATGTAGCCAGCGATGGCGCCGATGATGGCAACGATCGAGCCAACCGAAAGGTCGACGTAGCCAGTGATAATGACAAACATCATGCCCATGGAAAGGACCAGGACGTAGGAGTTCTGCAGGATCAGGTTGGTGACATTCTGCGGCTGCAGGAGAACTCCTTTGGTCATGATCTGGAAAAAGACGATTATAACAAACAGGGCCACAAACATGGCGTACTGTTTCAGGTTTTGCTTGATCAGCTTCTGGACTTGTTCCATTAGCTTGCCCTCCCGCGACTGCTTAAAATTGCTTTCATAATGATTTCCTGAGAAGCTTCCTCACGATTCAACTCAGCACACATGCGGCCTTCGTCCATGACATAGATCCGGTCGCACATGCCGAGGATTTCCGGCATTTCCGAAGAGATGAAGATGACGGCCTTGCCGGCGGCGGCTAACTCATTGATGATACCATAGATCTCGTACTTGGCTCCGACGTCGATCCCCCGGGTTGGCTCGTCAAGAATCAGGACATCGGGTTGGGAAAAGATCCATTTGGACAGGACGACTTTTTGCTGGTTGCCGCCGGACAAATTGACCGTTTTCTGGAAAATGCCTGGTGTCTTGATCGAAAAACGCTTGCAGTACTCGTGGGCAACACTGATTTCCTTGTTGTCATCCAGCACGCCGCCCTTGGAAACATCGTCGAGGTTGGCCAGGGTGACATTGAACTTGATATCGTTGGCCAGAACCAGCCCGTAGTTTTTACGGTCTTCTGACACATAGGCAATGCCGTGGCTGATCGCTTTGTCGACGCTGGAAGTGTCGATCGCTTTACCACTTTTGACTACCTTGCCACTGATGCGTTTGCCGTAGGAATGTCCGAAAACGCCCATGGCGAGCTCAGTGCGACCTGCGCCCATCAGACCGGCGATCCCAACGATTTCGCCAGCGCGGACGTTGAGGCTGACCCGATCACTGACCTTTCGTTCTTCGTTGAGCGGATGGTAAGCCGTCCAATCCTGTACTTCGAAAATGACATCGCCGATTTTTGGCGTGCGCGCAGGAAAACGGTGGGTCATGTCGCGGCCAACCATGCCGCGGATGATCCGGTCTTCGCTGATGTCATC
>SABL01000323.1 GCA_009928985.1 Clostridia bacterium | reverse complement strand
TCATCCGCTTTTTGATCTGATCCCAGATCTCGTTGGCCATATCTTCCGCCGCTTTGGGTGCTGTTTCGTCGAACGCGGGCCTCAGGAATGGTCTGGCAGGGATCGTCACGCTTTTCTTCAGGATGAACACGACCCAGAGCTTCCCGCGCTTGCCCTTCTTGGCCATGACCACCCCGCTGCTTGCGCCCTTCTTGGACTGAATCCAGGTATTGTACCCAGCCGCCTTGAGACCCTTCATGACCTCGCCAGGGGCGAAGCCGTACCGGCGCTGCCATGTCCTGGTCTGCCTACCTGCCGGAATCCAGAGCCATTTCCCTTTGGCTTTGATTGTCATCCCGTACTGCATAGTCTTGGCTGCAATGTGGTTTGTTCCCACCCGCACGCTGCTTGCATCAGCTTTGGCTGTGATCGATGCCATGAGCTGGCCTCGGTCACGCAGCGGCTTGTCGTTCCCTTTGACCGCTACTGTCAGCGCAGCATTTGCCGGACTTATCCCTGATCTGATCTTGCGCTGTGTCGATGATACCAGGTAGCTGCCGATCTTCTGATTCAGCGCAACGGTGTCGATGTCTATCTTCACATTCTTGCGCTTCAGCGAGATTTCTATCAGGGCCATTCGGTGTTGGTCCTCCCTGCCCCGGGTTTGACAAACCCGGCGGGAATCGGAGACTTCTCTGAGTTGCTCTGGTACCCGGCAGCATCAACAGAATCGCCATAGGCTGCGCGCAGCAGTTCCATGGCATCTTCTTTCTTGTCATTCGCAACGCTCTCATTCTCGGCATAACTGTAGAGCTCATAGAGGGCGCGTTTAATTACGATGAGCCGGTTGATCTCCGTGTCCTCATCAAAGATCCCGGAGGCGGCAGTCACCTTGGCCTTAGCCCAGATGACTGCCTTCTCGATGGATCTCTGGATGACCGTCGAATCCCCATCGGCCAGCACCTTGAGATTGTACTCCTTGATTTCCGACCTGAGGTCCTCGACGGTCACAGACATTGGATCACCTCCCCTTACGCCTGGGCTGCGGTCTGCAGTGCCAGGAATTCAGCGATGATTTCGGCCTTGAGGTCGGCAGCGGTCTTGGTCATCTCGTAACCGCGATCGTCGGCGATCTCAAGAATCTTGTCCTTGGTCAGGGCGGTGAGGCTGGTCTCGGTGTAAACCTTCTCCTCATGCTCGACCAAGCTGGCATCCAGGGTGACCAGGTCAGCAGCCATGCTGGCGCTGTCAGCGTTGATGGTGTACGCGGTGGCGTTCACGATCTCAGCATCGAAGACGGTTGCCCAGCAGAATCCCTTGGCAGATACCAGAGGCATCGGCTTGGATTCGCTGATCATTTTGTATCCGGAGGGATCCTCGATCTTGACGGTCTTGCTGAAGAACGGCACGGCTTCGAGGTTGCCATCAACATCGTCAACAGCGCAGTAGGTCAGCTCAGGGA
>SABL01000322.1 GCA_009928985.1 Clostridia bacterium | reverse complement strand
GTGCGATCATCAACCAGTATCCAGAGTTGATGTACCTGGATAAAGGCATCCGTTCCATTCCGGTTGGCTATTTGTAAAAGCCAATACGCAAAGCGAAAACCTCGTACAATCCACTTTTTTTTGTTGGTTCATACGAGGTTTATGCTTGTTCTTCAAGGTAATTCCGTTATTCGAAATGGCCCGGATCGTGCTGGACGCGATTGGGCTGGTTTTCGATCTCGAAATTCTTGTTCTCCCAGTTGCGGAAGACGGCCTTGTCCTTGCCGATGTAGAGCAGGTAATTGGGCAGGATGGGTGTTTTGCCGAGGCCGCCGGGTCCGTTGACGATGTAGGTCGGGATGGCCATTCCGGACGTGTAGCCGCGCAGGTTTTCCATGATCTCGAGGCCTTCTTCGATCCGGACCCAGAAATGGGAGGTCCCCTGGACGGTCTTGGGATGGAAGATGTAATAGGGCTTGACACGCAGGGTCAACAGCAGCTGGTTCAGGCGCCGGACGATGTATTTGTTATTGTTGACGCCATTGAGGAGCACCATCTGGTTGCCGAGCGGGATCCCGGCGTCGGCCAGGCGGGTGCAGGCAGCCTTGGCTTCGACGGTGATTTCGGCCGGGGAATTGAAATGGGTGTTGATGTAGAGCGGATGATAGCGCCTTAGCATTTCGACGAGCGCCGGGGTGATCCGCTGCGGCAAGGTGACCGGGGTCCTTGTCCCGAGCCGGATGATCTCGACATGGGGAATTGAACGCAAATCCTGGAGCAGGCGCTCTAGGGCCTGGTCAGACAACATCAGGGCGTCGCCGCCGGTGATCAGGACGTCGCGCACTTCGGGTTGCTCGCGCACATATTGGACGGCGGCACGCAAGGTCGCCTCATCGACGGCGAGGTCGGTCTCGCCGATCAGGCGGCGGCGCTGGCAGAAGCGGCAATACATGCCACACTGGTTGGTGACCTTGATGATCAGGCGGTCCGGATAGCGCCGGGTGACCGATGGGACTGGGCTGGAATGTTCTTCGTCCATGGGATCGAGCACGCCCTCCGGATTGAGCTCCTCGATGGATGGCACCGATTGCCGGCGGATCGGGCAATCCGGGTCGGCCGGGTCGATCAGGGACAGGTAATAGGGGGAGATGGCGAAACGGTAGCGCTCGCTGACTTGGCTGAGCTGATCCAGCGTGCCTGGCTCCAGTGGCAACAAATCGGATAGTTTTTCGACGGACGTGATGCGGTGAGAGAGCTGCCAGCGATAGTCGGACCACTCTTCAGCGGTGGCGCCGAGTTTTTCCCGGATGACTTGCTGGCGCTGCTCGATGGCAGACTGGTCCGAAAGCCCAGTGCGAATCTGGGGCAGGACATGCAAGTAGTCTTCTATCGTATCATGCAGGTGTTGGCTGCGGGGTGTTTGATCCATGGTGAAGTCCTCCTGATGCCAGCTTAACAAATCCGG
>SABL01000103.1 GCA_009928985.1 Clostridia bacterium | reverse complement strand
CAGGTGATTGGCCAGGATGGCCATCCGGATCCGGCCCAGAAGACTGGCCAGCAGCAATTCAAACAGTAAAATGGTCAGGTAGGTCAGCCAGAAAACGGGCACAGACAACAGGCCATCCTGGTTGAGCGTATTTAAAAGTTCGATGCTGGCCAGGGTCAGGAAAGGTGCGGCCAGCAAAGGAATCACTATGACCTCCTGCAGAAGTGCCTGGAGCCTGGGCATGGGCAGGATGACAAGTACCAGGATCAGAAGCATCAGGACCAGGGAGCGGATGAACGCCCAAGCATTGAACTGGCTGTAGGTCAGGCTCATGACCGCGGCCAGGCCAGTTTCCCGACCATTGACCAACAGGGAGGCTTGAGAGGCATGGGAGGTGTGGATCGACAGTCGGGCGCTTTCCGGCAGTTTGTCGATTGAAAGGATGACTCGATAGGCTCGACCAGCTGTCCTGGAACCAAATTGCAATGGGATCCTGGTCCTGGCAAAGAGCTTCAATGTATCACTGTCCAGAAGCGTCTGTTCAGAAGCAACCTGCTCACCCTCCGCCTGGACACTGATCCGGATCTGGGTATCTTCCGGCAAATCAGCATTTTCCGGCAGGTCAAAAGACAACGTCAGGGCAACGAGCCCATTTTTAACTGATTTGAAATCCTGGACCAGAACATCGCCTTGCTTGAGGCGATAAGGCAGATAGTCACTGCCAACCGTCGTGTTTTTTTCGTCCATGTCAAAAAAGGAAGGCCAGGCTTGCCAGCTGATGTAGGCAATGATCACCAGAAAGACAGTCAGGAAGAAAAGGCGCAGGTTGAGAGGTGGCAAGGACGCCAGCACCTGAGTCGAGCCAGGTTGATCCCCTGGACGTGATTTGCCAGAACGCTTGTGATGTGGAAAAATGAAATGGGACATAGATACCTGCCACAGAATCTTTATCAAAGAATTGCCGGATTGTCGAAGACATCCAATCCGGACAATTCTCAATGATTTTAGCACGGTTACTGCCGGCCGGGTATGGCTAGAACTTGCCAAAACAACACTTTCCTGGCTACATCGAGCCTGACCAGTCCGATCGAACCTCTTCTTGCGTATCCTCAGATACATACTGATTTTGAATTTTTCTCCAAGCCTGGCATGATAGCCAACTCGAAACGCCTGTTTCTGTAGCGTTTTCGAGTAATGAGCATAAGCATTTTATAATCCGATCGATTTTGTCGGAATCGTTTACTTTCATCTTTTTCGTGATTTTGTTACAATAAGACCCGTCAGCAATCCAATTGGTCACCAACCTATGAAAAGAGGAGATCAACACATGAAAAAAACTGCATTGATCCTGATCACTGCTGTTGTCCTGCTCGCTTTTGCCCTGACCGCCTGCGGCCAGACTGCAACCACAGCGGCAACAACAGCCGCCGCAACCACCGCTGCCGAAACAACCGCCGCCCCAGCTGAGACCTCTGCCGCTTCCGCTTCTGGCCTGCGCCTGGGCTTCGGTTCTGTCGTCACCGCCAGCAAAAGTGCCAGCGTGACCGCCGACAAAGAAGGCATCGCTGAATCCTACTCCTACTATGTCGCAGTCCTGATCGATGCCGACAGCAAGATCCAGAATGTCTGGATTGACTCTGTTGTCCATCGCGGCAACTTCGACGCAACCGGCGCCCTCACCAGCGACATCACTGCCGCCGGCGCCACCAAGCGCGAACTCGGTGATGCCTATGGCATGAAGAAAGCCTCACCGATCGGCAAGGAATGGTGGGAACAGTCCGATGCTCTCGAAGCTTACTTCGTTGGCAAAACAGTCGCTGACATTGATACCGCTGCTCGCGAAGGCGAAAAGAACATCTTTGTCGACCTCAAGACCTCTTCCACCTTCGGCCCTGACCATTATGTCGAAGCACTGAAGAAGGCTGTCGCTGCTGCTGAGAAGGCCACCCCGACCGCAGCCACCAAGCTCGGTTACGGTGCTTCCATCAACTCCGCCAAGAGCGCCAATGCCGCTGCTGACAAAGACGGCAAATTCCAGTCCTACAACAGCATGGCCATCGCCGCCATCGACGATTCCGGCAAAGTCCTCGACGTCTGGATCGATTCTGTTGTCCACGACATCACCTTTAACGCCAAGGGTGAGCTGACCTCTGATGCCAAGGCCCTCGGCGCGACCAAGCGCGAGCTCGGTGATGCCTATGGCATGAAGAAAGCTTCCGCTATCGGTAAAGAGTGGTGGGAACAGGCTGATGCCCTCGAAGCCTACCTCGAAGGCAAGACCATGGCTGAAATCGAAGGCGCCGCCCGTGAAGGTGACAAGAATATCTTTGTCGACCTCAAGACGTCTTCCACCTTCGGCCCTGACCACTACATCGAAGCTCTGGAAAAAGCTGTCACCAACGCACAGTAATCCTTTTCCAGATTCCTTGAAAATTTTCCTTTGCTGACTAAAATGAAGGGGGTGCACATCGCACCCCCTTGTTCTTTACCCAACGGAAATCATCTGGATCATCCGCAGCAGTAACCATGATTCAACAGTAAATGAGTACGAAGTCAATGATGAAAACGAATACTTACCTCCCTCTGCTGGCACGTCTGTCTGTCATCATTCTGGTCCTGGCAGTCACGATGATGACCGGCTGTACCGCACCCCAGCGCACGGAGACCTCAGTGGGATCCGCCCAGACAGATGGTCAGAACACCCCGCCATCCGACCAAGGTACGCCAGTCAAATACTCCAGTTCTTTTACATCCAGCTTTGATACAGTAATCACGTTGATCGGCTACGCCAACAGCCAGGCCGAGTTTGATCGCTGGGCAGATCTGGCTGAATCAGAATTTCAAAATCTCCACCAGTTGTTTGATATCTACCACGAATACCCCGGCCTCAACAATCTGATGACGATCAACAACCAGGCAGGAAAAGGCCCGGTCCAAGTCGATGCAAGAATCCTGGACTTGATCGAGTTCTACCAGGACACTGACCAGCTGGCGCCTGGAAAAGTCAGTCCGTCACTCGGTTCAGTGCTTCGCATCTGGCACGATCATCGCGAGGCGGCGGAGTCTGGTCAGGCGACCGTCCCGAATGTTGCTGACTTGCAGGCTGCTGCTGAACACATCGATCCAGCCACCCTGAAAATCGATCGCCAAGCCTCGACCCTCGAGTTGACAGATTCCCAGGTCCGGCTGGACGTCGGTGCTGTAGCAAAAGGCTATGCCACAGAAATCGTGGCCCGTCTATTGCAGTCACAGGGCATGACATCTGGAATCATCAGCGCCGGCGGCAGCAATGTTCGCCTGATCGGCAAGCCGGCAGATCCATCCCGCGAGACCTGGGCCATCGGGATCCAGAACCCCTTTGTCTCCATGCTGATCCCTGAAGGACAATCCGTGGATGTCATCCAGACTAATAATACATCCATCGTCACGAGCGGCGACTACCAGCGTTATTACACGGTAGATGGCGCGCTCTATCATCATCTGATCGACCCTGACACCCTGATGCCGGCCAACCACCAGCGCGCTGTCACCATTGTCACGCCGGACAGTGGCCTGGCGGATTATCTCTCCACAGCTGTTTTCCTGCTGCCATATGAGGACGGGTCCAAACTGGTTGAGAGCCTGCCCGACTGTGAGGCGCTGTGGATTTTCCAAGATGGTTCGATGCGGGCAACCGATGGCCTGATAGCCCTCTTGAAAGACAAAGCCCAGGGCAATGCCAAAGATATGGCAGAAAACCTGGCGAAATAACACCCTGCGGTTGATCTGGCAAAATGCAAAACCTCGCTACCGGAATCAGAAGACTCTGGCTGCGAGGTTTATTTTTTTGCAGAAATTGATCAGTCAGCTGGACTTTGTGTCCAACTCCGGGCGAACTTATTTGATCAGCTTGGACAATTGCTTGAAAACCGGTGTCCCTGCCTGCTTGAGCCAGTCAAACACAAGCGTCTCAACATTGGTCACCACAGAGCCGCAGGACCGGATCAATTCCAGGCCATTGTCCCGGTTGGCATCGGTCCGCGAACCCACCGCATCCCGGGCCAGGAAGCACTGGTAGCCAGCAGCCTGGAGCGCCCGTGCGGTCTGGAAAACACAGACGTGGGTCTCCATGCCGGCGATCACCACTTTTTTCCGCCCAGTCGCCTGAATCGCCGCCAGGACTTCCGGTGTCAGCGCAGAGAACTGGATCTTCTCGAAAACGCCCAGGAAATGTGTCATTTGGCTGAACAAGACTTGGATTGGCGCGATGGTCGGGCCCAGACCCTTGGGGTACTGTTCTGTTGCCAGAACAGGGATACCCAAGGTCTCTGCAGCCTGGACCAGGATGCCAGTTTTCTCCAAGATCGATTCGTGATAGGCAATAGCCGGGGCTAGCCTTTCCTGGATGTCGATGATCAAAAGGATCGAATCATCCGCTGTAACCGTCAACTTGTCTAAATCATTCATGTGCTGCTCCGCTCGGTTCAGTTTAGGAAAAATCAGACCAGGAAGGCTTTGAGGTCTTCTGGTAAAGCCTCGGCCAGATAGGCTTCGATCTCGGCCGCTGTGCCCAGGGTCAGGGCCTTGTCAGCCACTGATTTCGCATAGCTGAAATCAACGCTGTTGATGATCTTGCGAATCCTGAGAAGACCAGAAGGTCCGACCGAGAATTCCTGCAGTCCAAGACCAAGCAGGACCAGGGTGGCACGCGGGTCACCTGCCATTTCACCGCACATTCCGGCAAATTTATCTCCGCCTGCAGCTCTGGCCGGCTCAATGACAGACTTGATCAGGCGCAGCATGGCCGGATGAAAGCTGTTGTAGAGGTAGCTGATTTTCTCATTCATGCGGTCGACGGCCAGGGTGTACTGGGTCAGATCATTGCTGCCGATTGAGAAGAAATCGGCCTCCTGGATCAGGACATCTGCGATCACGGCCGCTGAGGGGATCTCGATCATGATGCCGACTTTGATATCATCCGCAAAGGTTTCACCGCGCAGCTTGAGTTGTTCCTTGGCTTGTTCCACCTTAGCTTTGGCAGCGCGGAGTTCATCGAGCGAACAAACCATCGGGAACATGACCAGAGCCTGGCCGTGAACGGCGGCACGCAGAATGGCCCGCAACTGGGTCAGGAACAGATCATCGCGTTCGAGGCAGATGCGCAGAGCCCGGTAGCCGAGGAAGGGGTTCTCTTCCTTGGCGATGTTGAGGTAATCGACGCTCTTGTCACCGCCGATATCCATCGTCCGGATGATGACGGGCTTACCACCCAAGCCTTCGATCATGGTGCGGTAGGCCAGGTATTGCTCTTCTTCGTCGGGGGCCTTGTCACGGTCCATGAACAAAAATTCGGTCCGGTACAGGCCGACCCCTTCGCCACCGACGGCCAGGACTTTTTCAACATCGCCAGGGCCCATGACATTGGCGGCGAGCTGGACATGGACGCCATCTTTGGTCACAGTGGGCTGGTCCTTGAGCACCGCCAGAGAGGCCTTGACAGCGGCCCGGCGCTCGGCCTCTGCCTTGAGGGTGGCAGCCATTTCATCAGTCAGGCCGATGTGGACCAGACCTGAGCTGCCATCGACGGCGATCCTGGCCCCGGTAGGCTGGGACTTGGCGACCGATACGACGTCATGGCATCCGAGAACAGCAGGAATGCCCATATTGTTAGCCAGGATCGCGGTATGGGACGTCTTGCCACCGATTTCTGCCACGATGCCCAGCAAATTTTTCGTATCGACCGAAGCCATCATCGAAGGTGTGATATCCCGGGCAATCAGTACCAGCGGTTCAGGCAGTGAACTGATGTCAGGTTCTTCAAGCCCTAAAAGGAGATTGACCAGGCGGCGGCCGATGTCCCGGATGTCCTGAGCCCGTTCACGAAAGTAAGCATCTTCCAATGATTCAAAGATATCTGCCTGGGCGGAAATACCTTTCTGTACGGCGCCAACAGCCGGGAGATGTTCGGATTCCACAGTCGTCAGGAAACCCTCGGTCAGGATAGGGTCACCCAGCATCATCAGGTGGGCATCCATCACGGCAGCCTGTTCTTCGAGACCCGCGGCGCTGGCCCGGTCACGAATGGCGGTCAGCTGCTGTTCCGCTAAGCCGAGGGCAATGCGCACCTTGTTCTTCTCTTCTTCAACCAGATCATCCGCGATGCTGTGGTGGGTGAAATCAGGATGATGGATCTCTTCCAGAACCAAGCATGGGCCCATCACCAGACCAGGGGCAGCATTGACACCTTTGAGTTGCATATCGAATTCTCCTTTAATCAATTCTTTCGAGTCTATTCCATTTTAACAGAGGGTGAGTCTGGAAAACGCCTATCCATGCGCAGAAAATGAAAAATGATGCAAAATGGACGGAACCTTTCATACTCTCTTCCATTTTAACCTCTCAGGCATCCAGCAGGCAATCACCGAGCGAAAAGTATCAATCATCTTTGATTGTCAAATAATTGACTTGTTGCACAAATCACCCAAACATCACTTGGTTATAATCGCAAACTTTCATTCACAAAGGCAAACAGTGCTTGATTTTTCAATCACGAGTGCTAGAATACGATCATAAACGATCACGACTCGCCCCCGGCGAACGATCACAAACCATCGCCCACGACCAGAAGATCTGGAAATGGGCAAACCCTTGGAGGAACCTATGCTGATCAATGAAGACCTGATTGTCCTGAACCTGCCAGCCAAATCCAAATCAGAAGCGATCCAGATGCTGGCAGAAAAAGCCGCTGCAGCTGGGCGAGTGGCTGATGCTGCTGGTTATCGTGATGCAGTCCTGCACCGCGAAGGAGAGTATTCGACAGGCATGGGCTTTGGTGTGGCGATCCCTCATGGCAAGACCAACGCTGTCACTGAACCACTTCTGATGTACGCCACTGTGGAATCCATGGACTGGCAATCACTGGATGGCAATCCGATCGACATCATCTTCATGATCGGTGTTCCGGCCGATAATGCCGGGGATGTCCATCTCAAAATCCTGGCCAATTTATCCCGCCGTCTGATGAAAGAAGAATTCCGCACCAGTCTGCGCGCTGCCAGCTCCCCCACTGCCGTGCTCAAGGTGCTCCAAGATTACGAAATCGGGCTTTGATCCTTATGTTGCAGGGAGAACGACATCTTCGCATCCTCGACGCCCTCAAGCAAAGCCGCACCATCACGGTCAGGCAGCTGTGTGACTCCCTGGAAGCGTCCGAAGCCACCATCCGGCGCGATCTCGCAACCCTCGAGGCGGAAGGAAAACTCGAACGGACCCATGGCGGGGCGATCCTGACCAGCCTGACGACCCTGACGATCGAAGAGAGCTACAACCAGAAAGAGAATTTGTTCGAAACCCAGAAGCAAGCCATCGCCCGCAAGGCATTTGAGCGCCTGGTGGATCATGACAGCATTATTCTCGATGCTGGGACCACCACGCTTGAGCTGGCTCGCCTGATCGGTCAGTCCAACTTGCATCTGACGGTGATTACCAATTCGACCACAGTCTCCAGCCTGATTGCCCAAAATCCAAATGTTGAATTGATCGCCATGGGGGGCAAGGTCAGGCTCAATGTCCTGGCAGCCGTCGGACATATGGCGATCGAGTTTTTGCGCCGGTTCAACGTCAACAAAGCATTCGTCGCAGCCAATGGTGTCTCCATCGACAGTGGCCTGACCACGCCAGACCTGGACGAAGCCGAAGTCAAGCGCACCATGCTCAGCTGTGCCAGCGAGCGCTACGTCCTGGTC
>SABL01000321.1 GCA_009928985.1 Clostridia bacterium | reverse complement strand
GCTGGCTGGTCCGGTGATCGTGTTGCGCCAGGTCCGGAAAGGCACGAGCAGCTGGTCCTTGTGGTCAAAGGCCAGGTAGCCATGCATCATGCCGCTGATCCCGATCGCGCCCGTTGTGGTCAGGTCCAGATCGTAGCGCGACTTTACATCGGCAGCCAGTGCGGCAAAGCTGCTTTGCATGCCATGCCAGACATCATCCAGACGGTAGGTCCAGATCCCGTCGACCTGGCTGTTTTCCCAGTCGAAACTGCCTGAAGCGACTGGCATCAGGTCCGGACCGGTCAGGACGCTCTTGATCCGGGTCGAGCCCAGCTCGATTCCGATGCTTGTCTGTCCGGCCGCGATGGCCTGGCGAATGGCTTTTTGATCCATGATGGTTTCCTCCCCTGTCAGGTAAAAATCTGGCCCGGCTGCACAGGGCAGGCCGGGCCATTTGATTCATGTTTGTGGCACCGTCTGCTGGCGTTGCCTTTTATTTCAGCTTCCAGATGATGTCGTTCCAGGTCAGTTCCTTGCGCAACTCGTTGATGTTGGTGTGGGCGCCGATGTGGATGAATTCAATCTGCATGATCTCGGCCCAGTCGCGCATTTCCTCGACAGTCAGGCTGTAGGAGAGCACGGAGTGGTGGGCACCACCGGCATACATCCAGGCTTCGGCCGAGGTTTCGAGATCCGGCAGCGGTTTCCAGAGCACAGCTGCAACCGGCAGATTGGGCATGTCATGGACTTGCTCCTGGCAGACAACCTCGTTGACGATCAGGCGGAAACGGTCGCCCATGTCGATCAGGGAGGCCAGAATGGCCGGTCCGGTGGCGGCTTTGAAGGTCAGGCGGGCCGGGGGCTGGCGATCGCCGATCCCGAGCGGCACAACCTTGATCTTGGCTTTTTCACCGGCCAGGGTCGGGCAGACCTCGAGCATGTGTGCGCCCATGTTCATGCCATTGCCGGGTTCCATGTGGTAGGTGTAGTCTTCCATGAACGAGGTGCCGGCTGTCTGGTCGGCAGCCATCAGTTTCATGATCCGGACCATGGCGGCGGTTTTCCAGTCGCCTTCACCGGCAAAACCGTAGCCCTGGCGCATCAGGTCCTGACTGGCCAGGCCAGGCAGCTGCTTTAAGGCCTGCAGGTCCTGGAAATTGGTATGGAAAGCGCCAAACTGGCCGTTTTCGAGGAATTTTTTGATCGCGACTTCTTCCTGGGCCTGGTAGCGGACAGCGGCCAGGTCATCCGTGGCCAGGTCGTACAACTCGATGTACTCGGCCATCTGGGCGTCGATCTCAGCCTCGTTGACTTGTTCGACCTTGGCGATGATGTCCTGGACGCCGTAATGGTCGACCTGCCAGCCGAACTGGATGTGGGCTTCGACCTTGTCGCCTTCGGTAACGGCGACTTCGCGCATGTTGTCACTGATCCTTAGGACACGCAGGCGGCGGCTTTCATAGGCACCGACGGCAGCGC
>SABL01000102.1 GCA_009928985.1 Clostridia bacterium | reverse complement strand
AGGAGAAAACCATGTACGACAAATACCTTGAAATCAATCCAGAGGTTCAGAAAGCCTTGACCGAGGGCAGGCCGGTGGTCGCCCTGGAGTCGACGATCATTTCACACGGCATGCCCTATCCGAAAAACGTCGAGACAGCCCTGGCGGTGGAACAGATTGTCCGGGACAACGGCGCAACCCCGGCGACCATCGCCATCATCAAAGGCAAACTCAAGGTCGGCCTGACCAAAGAAGAGATCGAATACCTCGGCTCCAGCCATGACGTCATCAAGGCGAGCCGCCGCGACATCCCCTTTATCCTGGCCAAGGGCCTGGACGGGGCCACAACGGTAGCTTCCACCATGATCATTGCCAACCTGGCTGGGATCCGGGTCTTCGCGACCGGCGGCATCGGTGGTGTCCACCGAGGCGCCCAGACCACCCTGGATATTTCCGCCGACCTGCAGGAGCTGGCTCACACGAACGTGACCGTGGTCTGCGCCGGTGCCAAATCCATCCTGGACATTGGCCTGACCCTGGAATACCTGGAAACCCAGGGGGTACCGGTCGTTGGATTTGGTACCAGCGAGCTACCGGCCTTCTATACATCCAAGAGTGGATTTGCGGTCGATTATCAAGTCGACACAGCCAGGGAAATGGCAGCTGCCATGAAAGCCAAATGGGATCTCGGCCTCAATGGCGGCATTGTCGTAGCCAATCCAATCCCGGCGGAATACGAAATGGATCCAGCCGTCATTAATGGCGCAATCGAGCTGGCCGTCAAAGAAGCCGAGGAAAAGGGCATCAAAGGCAAGGAAAGCACGCCATTCCTGCTCGCCCGAGTCAAGGAACTGACCGGTGGTGCCAGTCTCGATTCCAATATCCAGCTCGTTTTCAATAACGTCAAAGTGGGCGCCCAGATCGCAGTCGAATTCTGCAAGGCCTGAGACACCCGTCCGGCCTATCACCCCTTGCCAGTTCAATCCAGCGATGCAGCTGTCCGCCATCAAAAGAGGCTGTCTTGAAACGTATTTCCAGTTTCAAGACAGCCATTTGCATTTTTTTGAGTATGAATGGGTGCATCTCCTGTCAGGAGACGCTGGAAAATCTGATCGTCAGATGTGCTTTTCCAGGGCGGCAGCGAGTTCGGCATAGGGACGGGCGCCAATCAGGCGCTCGACAACCTGGCCATTTTTCAGGATGTAGAGGGTCGGGATGCTCATGACACGGAACTTCTCAGCAAGTTCGGTCTGCTCGTCGACATTGACCTTACCGATAACGGCACGGCCAGCATATTCCTGAGAAAGTTTATCAACGGTCGGAGCGACCATGCGGCACGGTCCGCACCAGACAGCCCAGAAATCGAGCAGCACGGGCTTGTCGCTTTTCATGACGACTTCGTCAAAATTACTAGCCTGAACGGTAACAGTCATTGGGTTCCTCCTCAAAAGCCGGTGTATGGTGTAGGATGATTCCGGCGTTGCTTGTTTGTCTCGATAGTAGAGCATGCCCATAATTTCCACAGTAACTGAAGTTACATGCCCTTGGCGAGTCCGGATCAGTGCTCCGCGTGGATGGAGTCCAGATCGAACGGGGTCTCCTGGTAGACATAATAGTTGAGCCAGTTGGCAAAGAGCAGGTAGGCTGAACTGCGCCAGCGCATGATCGGCGGCCGTGCTGGATCATCATTCTGGAAATAGTTCCTGGGCAGGTCGATCGCCAGTCCACGGCTCACATCACGGTCGTATTCGGATTTCAAGGTCATGGGGTCATATTCGACATGACCTGTCAGGAAAATCTGCCGCCCACCCATGTCCGAGACGGCATAGACACCGGATTCTTCTGATTCGGACAGGATGCGCAGGTCGCTGACCTGCTCGATGTCGCTGCGGCGGATTTCGGTATGGCGCGAATGCGGGACAAAGAAAACATCATCGAGGCCACGGAACAGCTTGACCGGACGCGTCCAGCTGCGGCTGTGGGCAAAAATGCCAAACATCTTGGCGGGCAAGTCATATTTGGGGATCCCATAATGATAGTGCAGGCCAGCCTGGGCCCCCCAGCAGATGTGCATGGTCGAATAGACGTGGGATTTGCTCCACTCCATGATTTCGCATAATTCCGGCCAATAGGCAACCTCCTCAAACGACATCTGTTCAACGGGTGCGCCGGTGATGATCATGCCGTCATAATGGCGATGACGGACCTGGTCAAAGGTTTCATAAAACTTGATCAAATGATCCGTGGAGGTGTTTTTCGGGCTATAACTGGCGGTGTACAGGAAATCGACATCGATCTGCAACGGAGTATTACTCAAAAGCCTCAGCAGCTGGGTTTCGGTGACCACCTTGGTGGGCATCAGGTTCAAAAGGAGGATTTTCAGGGGTCGGATGTCCTGGCTGTACGCGCGATCATCACGCATGACAAAGACGCTCTCCTGTTCGAGAATCTCTGCTGCCGGCAGGTCATTGGGGATTTTGATCGGCATGGCGTACCTCCGTCGGTGGTCGTATCCAAGTCATGGGTCAAAATGACCGACCCGCTTTTATGTAAAAATAGTAGCCGACCCGCTGGTCTTGTCAAGCAGGTCAGAGGAATTCGTGCAGGATGGACTGGTCAGGAATCTCGAAATGGTCAACCATCGGGATATGTTCACAAGCGGCAACAAGGTGGCGCGCCTCCGCGACGGCTGAATCGAGATCGGCATAGCCAAGGCTATTAGCCGGACTGATATAGATCGAGGACGGCAGGGTTTCATCTTCATATTCCTGCAGGGAGCTGAGGATATGATGGTAGGCCTTGGGCGCGACGATACAGAACTCGTAATCCAGGCAAGAGTTGATGTAGACGTCGGCCTGTTTCAGGTACTGGGGGAAAAACTGCTGTTCGGTCCGATCGATCATCGGCCAGTAGTCGATGGTCGAAAGGGCGGTCGAGCCCCGATGGACAACATCGCGGCTGATGCGGCGCAGCATGCGCAGGTCACGGGATCCCAGCAGCTGGCGGCCATCCAGCAGGGAGCACCAGGGCATGATGAAGACACCCAGCCAGGCCTCGCGAGGCAAATGGCCAACGATGGAGTCATGCAGGCCATGCAATCCTTCTACAATCAAAAGATCGCCTGAACCGAGCGCCAGCTGGTTTTCCTCTGGCATCGATCGCGTCCGGGTCACAAAATCAAACCGTGGCAGGATGATGGTTTTTCCCTGCAGCAAATCAGCCAGCTGGCTGGCCATCAGATCCGTCTCGAGCGTGTCGAGGCTTTCGAAATCCGGTCGGCCCCAGGCATCGTAGCGGACACTGTTCACCTTGTAATAGTCATCAAGGGAGACGACTCTGGCCAGGCGTCCCGAGGCCCGGACCGACTCGGCCAGGCGGCGGCTGAAGGTCGTTTTGCCGGAAGACGTCGGTCCAGAAACAAAGACGGCCTGGATCGCCAGATCCTCGGTCACTCGGCGGACCACCTTGGCCAACTGTTTTTGAAATCGTTCTTCGGAATGAAAGATGAATTCCCTGAACCGTGAGGCACCGAGGGATTCTTCCAGATCCTCGATGCTGAGAATCCTCATGTGCACCAATTGCGCCATACAGGTCGCCTCCAGTCCGGTCAAGTCGCGATAAAACCAAGTTTTTCGGCGTGTGGAACGCTTTTTCCTATGGTATCATCATCCTTGATGTTTTGTCTGCAAGCCCGGTGACGCAGAAACAATTGGACTCAGAGGAGTTTTCGACATGATCGGATCAGGGACACTTGTCAATATGGCTGCAATCGTCGCAGGTGCCGGACTGGGCCTCATGGCCCGCGGCGGTTTGCCGGAGCGGATCCGGCGCACCACGTTGCAGGGGATCGG
Source organism: Clostridia bacterium (assembly GCA_009928985.1). Classification (GTDB taxonomy): domain Bacteria; phylum Bacillota; class Clostridia; order Saccharofermentanales; family UBA5734; genus UBA5734. Next base: position 3,889 of record SABL01000102.1, on the reverse strand, counting down.
CTTGGCCGTGATTTTTGTGGGCATCAGTGGGACTCTGGTCCAGATGCTCAGGGTGGAAGGCGACATTCTTCAAAGTCAACAGACCATGCTGATGATCCTCTCCCTGGTCATCGGCAGTCTGGTCGGCGCAGCTCTCAATCTGGAACAGCGCCTGGAAAACCTGGGCGGCATGTTGCAGCGACTCTTCCGGGCCAATGGCCAGAACTCGACTTTCGTCGAAGGTTTTGTCTCGGCCACCATCCTCTACTGTGTCGGCGCCATGGCCATCCTGGGTGCTCTGGAGGACGGTCTGACCGGCAACGCCACAACTTTATACGCCAAGTCCATCCTGGACGGAACGGTCGCGATTTTTTTCACCGCTACACTCGGCAGCGGGGTTTTCCTTTCAGCACTGTCCGTCGGCTTGTACCAGGGTGCCATCACCCTGATGGCCCAGACGCTGCAGCCCTACATGAGCGATGCGCTGATTAGCCAGTTGTCTTTGGTTGGCTCTGTCCTGATTACCGGTATCGGCCTGAATTTCCTGCTCGAGAAAAAAATCGCCATCGGTAATTTGCTGCCGGCGGTGTTTGTCCCAGTCCTTTTTGCAGTTTTTCAATCATTTTGGCCTTTTTAAGTCAATTTCAGTCAGATTTTTGACAGTTTTTGTTGACGGATTTTCAGGATCAGTTCAAAATAATCAATCAAGACTTGGCCTTGCCGGTCCAAGTCTTTTTTTGTCACAACATCCTTTCCAGTTTCAATACCAATCTAAATTGATCAGAGGAGAACTGTTATGCGTCACGCGAAAAAACTTGTCGCCCTGGCTCTGGCCAGCGTCCTGTCCCTGAGCCTTGTGGCCGGTTGTGCCAAGAACGAAAGCAATGAGTTCAAGGTCGGCCTGGAATGCAACTACGCCCCCTTCAACTGGACCCAAACCGATACCAGCAATGGCGCGGTCTCAATCAGCAACAGCCCCAGTGAATACGCCGGTGGCTATGATGTCGAGGTCGCCAGGAAAATCGCGGCCAAGCTCGGCAAAGAGCTGGTCATTGTCAAGACAGAATGGGACGGCCTGATCCCGTCATTGACCTCCGGCAAGATCGACGCCATCATCGCCGGCATGTCCCCAACCGAAGAACGCAAAGCCACAGTCGATTTTTCCGATTCCTATTTATCGGTCCGATCTGGTGGTTGTCGTCAAAAAAGACAACCCCTTTGCTGCTGCAAAGTCTTTGGCCGACCTTGGCGGCGCCAAAATCACCGCCCAGCTCAATACCTTCCATTATGAAGTCGTCGACCAGATCGCTGGCGTCGACAAACAGACCGCCATGGACAATTTCCCGGCCATGATCGTCGCGGTTGCCTCCGGCAAAATCGATGGCTATGTCTCGGAAAAACCCGGTGCGATTTCAGCCGTCGCGTCCAATCCCGATCTGACCTACATCGAATTCGCCGCCGGCCAGGGTTTCACCTATGCCGATGAAAATGTCGCTGTCGCGGTTGCGGTCAAGAAAGGCAGTGCCGAACTGGTCAAATCGATCAATGAAGCGCTGGCAGAAATCGCCCAGGACCAGCGGGACACGATGATGGAAACCGCGATCAAGACCCAGCCGGTCACTCAGTAAGCACCATGGAATTCGCTGTCTCGGGATTCGCATTGGCCGCCCTGCCGGAAACCTTCTGGGGCTGGGTCCTGTTCGTCATCCGGCAATACGGCCCGCTCTTTCTGACTGGTGCCAGAAACACGTTGCTGATTGCCATCACAGGCACAGCTGCCGGTTTTCTGATCGGGCTTCTGGTCGCCATTGTGCGCACCTTCCCGCTGAAGCCTGCCACACCTCTGCCGGTCCGCAGCCTGGTCAAATTCGCCCAGTTCCTGCTGACCGTCTACATCGAAGTCTTCCGCGGCACGCCCATGATAGTCCAGGCCATGGTTCTCTACTATGGCTCTTCTCAGCTTCTCGGCTGGAACCTTTCCGCCATTCTGGCCGGGGTCCTGATCGTCTCGATCAATACCGGTGCCTACATGGCTGAAATCATCCGTGGCGGCATCGACTCGATCGACCGCGGCCAGGCTGAGGCCGCGCAGGCGATCGGCATGAACCATGTCAAGACCATGGTCTACGTGATCCTGCCACAGGCAATCCGCAACATCCTGCCGGCAACCGGCAATGAACTGGTGGTCAATATCAAAGACACCTCGGTGCTTAATGTCATCTCCGTCACGGAGCTGTTTTTCATGAGCAAATCTGCAGCCGGCACCTATTTGCGCTATTTCGAAGTGTTCTTTGTCACCAGCGTGATCTACCTGATCCTGACCTTCACCGTCACCCGCCTGCTGCGTCTTTTGGAGAAAAAGCTCGATGGGCCGGATAATTACACCATCATGGGCTCTCAAACCACACCGGACGGCATGATTCATGTCCATCACGGGGATGGCAGCCTGGCCATCCGCGGAAAGTGAGGACTGGCATGAATCACACACAAACCACTGCCCCACAACCAGGCGACTCAGGCAATATCATCGAGGTCGTCCATCTGGGCAAGAAATTCGGCAATAATGAAGTGTTGCGCGACATTGATTTCAAAGTCCAGAAGGGTGAAGTCGTTTCGATCATCGGTTCCTCAGGCTCGGGCAAATCGACCCTGTTGCGTTGTATCAATCTCCTCGAGACACCATCATCCGGCGACATCCTGCACCATGGCGAGAGCATTCTGCGCGGCAGCCACCGGGTGTCGGACTACCGCACCCATGTCGGCATGGTTTTCCAGCAGTTCAATCTTTTTAACAACATGAACGTGCTCGACAACTGCCTGGTTGGCCAGATCCGCGTCCTGGGCAGAAAGCCAGACGAGGCGCGCCAGAAAGCCCTGTCCTATCTGGAAAAGGTCGGCATGGCCCAATTCATGAATGCCAAGCCGCGCCAGCTCTCCGGCGGCCAGAAGCAGCGGGCTGCCATTGCCCGGGCCTTGGCCATGGAACCGGAGATCCTGCTCTTTGACGAACCGACTTCGGCACTCGATCCGGAAATGGTCGGTGAAGTGCTCAAGGTCATGCGCGACTTGGCCAAATCCGGTCTGACCATGCTCGTTGTCACCCATGAAATGCAGTTTGCCCGCGAGGTCAGCAACCGGGTTGTCTTCATGGACAAGGGTGTCATCGTTGAGGACGACCGTCCGGAAGTCATTTTCAATGCCCCGCGCCAGGAACGGACCCGGATTTTCCTCGACCGGATTCTGGATCGAAACTGACCTGGTAAAAGACTTTCCAAGGAGGCTGAAAATGGCCACCGATCCTCCACACACCAACAACACCGCCAGAACCGCCCAGGATGCAGCCATCTGCCCCTGGGCGGTTTCGGATCCACTTTACCGCCAGTACCACGATCTGGAATGGGGGCGGCCCCTGCACGATGACCAGGCGCTGTTCGAGCTCTTGATCCTCGAAGGGATGCAGGCCGGGCTGAGTTGGCTGACCATCCTCAGGAAGCGCGAGAACTTCCGCTTGGCCTTTGCCGGCTTTGATCCTGCACAGGTTGCCGAATTTGACGAGGCAAAGGTGGCAGAGCTGCTCGGCAACGCCGGAATCATCCGCAACCGGCTCAAAGTCCGGGCTGCGATCACCAATGCCCAGGCGTTCTTGAAACTGCAGGCCGAATTTGGCAGTTTTGACCGCTATGTGTGGTCGTTCGTCGCTGACCAGCCGGTCATCAACACTCCGGTCTCCCTGGCGGATGTACCAGCAAGAACCGAACTGTCAGACCGCCTGAGCAAAGACCTCACCCGTCGCGGCTTCAAATTTGTCGGTTCAACCATCTGCTACGCCTTCCTGCAAGCTGCCGGTCTGGTCAATGATCATCTGGTCAGCTGTCCGGGGCATCGCGGATGAAGCCGCGGCCGCGAATCT
>SABL01000101.1 GCA_009928985.1 Clostridia bacterium | reverse complement strand
TCATAGCGCAGGGGGGAGTTGACCAGCGTGCCACTTGGCGTCACCAGGTAGGTTTGACCACCTTGCTGGCCATAGGGCGCAGTCAGCAAGGACCCCAGGCTCTCACCCCGGATGGTCAGGTTGACGACGGCAACCGGCTGTCCGGCAGGATCACAGATCGCACGGCTGACCGCCAGGCTGCTGGCATAGTGTGGCTCACCGGCCAGCAGGGGGTTCTCCCCGGCATTGTAACTGAAATAATGTGTTTTTTCCGGCTCGGCCAGACAGGCATCGTACCAGTCAGCCATCTGGGAACGATCAGGTACTGCTAGATGGGTCTGAGTGCACAAGAACAGCCCGTTTGGATACAGCAAGGTCAAATGATTGATGCTGGAAATGCTGGATGCGTACCCATCCGCCAGAAGATGAAGTTTTTCAAGTTCAGCCTCGGGAATGAACTGACCGGAGTGATACTGGCTGGCCTCGATCAGGTCCAAGTCCTTTTCCAGAAAGGAAAGCAAGGCTTCATAGCGGTCAAATTTGGCTGTAACAGCATAGTCCACTTCATCGAGGACAGCAGCCGCCTGGTCGATAATGGTCCAGTAGGAGGTGATCCAGTAGATGAAGTTCACTAAAATGAATAGTGCAAGCACCGGTAAAACAACCATCAAGGCGAAGGTTTTCAGCAACCGGTTCTTGATGCTGTTGCGCATGCACAAAGCCTTTCAAGTTCAAAAGATGATCAGATTATACCCTGTTGTCCGGCGCTTTTTAAGACTTGGCCGACTGTTTCGTGGGAAATGCGGTCAACGATCTGCTGGGCAATGGCATGATGGGCCAGCAGTCGCAAGGTCCAGCGCGTTTTGCCGACTGGCGGAACGGTCTGGCTGAGGGCGATGATCTGGGTGCGGACATCCGGCGTAATCCGCATGCCAGTCGACATTTTGGAACGCGGTTTACGACTGATGGCTGCCTCCAGGCCGAGCAAGGAATAGCGGCGGCGAATGGTGTGGACGGTCTGGGAATTGATCCTGAGCTCTCTGGCTATGGCCTGTTCACTCATTTTTTTGCCAGACGGGTACTCATCAGCCAGGAGCAGGACTCGGACGTGCATGCTGGCTCTGCGGTCGAGGCTTTTGTTGGTCAGCATCTGTTCGAGCCGGTCACGTTCTAAAGGTGAAAGATTTACCCGATATTTGATGGTAGGCATGGCAAGCTCCTCCTTCATTGTTGGATCGTATCGATGTTTTGGATGGTTATGAGCACCTGAGGGACGAGGATCTCGTCTGGAAAAGTCTCACCTCGGGTAAGGCCATGGCAGACATCCAGCGCCCTGCTGCCCTGGATGGCAGTCTGCTGGGATACAGTTGCAGTCATTTCGTTCTGCCGGATGGCTTGCAAGGCCTGGTCAGAAGCATCCATGCCAAAGACTTGGATCGAACTGGTCAATCCAGCTGCGCTCAAGGCTTTGACTGCACCGATCGCCATTTCGTCATTTTGTGCGACAATGGCATCCATGTGCTTACCAGCCTGGAGCCAGTTGCTGACAATGTCTTCTGCCTTTTCGATATTCCAGTCGGCATTGAGTTCGGCTACGATCCTGATGTCCGGTTGATCTTCCAGCACCGCAAGGTAACCGGCATAACGTGCAGCAGAAGCCTGGGAACCGACCGGTCCTAGCAAAACCACCAGGTCGCCCTGATGATCGAGAGCTTCGACACAGGCCGTCATTTCGAGCTGGCCTCCGTTGAAAGCATTCGTGCCGACAAAACAGTCATACAAGGACGGATTGCCGATCTTCTGGGTGACAAGGACAACCGGCACCTGTTTGCGCATGGCAGTCTCGAGCACATCTTCCAGTCCGGTTTCTGCCACTGGTTCAATCAACAGTCCAGCGATGCCGTCTTCAAGCAGCGTTTCGATCTGGCCTATCTGCCTGGAACTATCCTGCTGGGCATCGAGCACGACCAGTTCCACACCCAGCTCAATGGCCCTGGCTCGAGCCGAAGCTGCCAAGGCATTGGTGAAATGATTGGTCAGGTGGCTCATGCAGAGGGCGTAGCGCGGCGGATCATTTGCCCTGCAGCCGGTCGTCACCAGCGCAGGCAGAATGGCCAGCAGAAAGACCAGAAGGATGGGGGTGATGCGAGCTATCTTTCTCATGACGTAAGCTTAGCAATCAAATCCGCTGCTTGTCTTTACTCGAAATTCCACAAATTTTATCGAATATTCCATTTGACATAACTAAGGCAAAAAGGCGTCGTAATTCAGAATAAAAAAAGACCGTCGCCCTTGCGGGAGACGGTCCTGAGTGAAGCGACGCTTCGGCAGATTACCAGCTGTTGTTGTTGTAGCGCTCGTTGTTGCGCTGCTGCTTCCTGGCTCTGCGGCAATCTGGGCAACGGAGGGGCTCGTTGGTGAAGCCCTTTTCAGCGTAGAAAGCCTGTTCGCCTTCGCTGAAGATGAATTCAACTCCGCAATCTTTGCAATTCAGTGTTTTGTCCGGCATGATGGTATGCCTCCTTTAAATTTTTCGGGCATTTTCTATCGACGACCGTGAAGGTTCTCGCCAATTGACCTGTCCGATGGTTCAAAGCAGGTTATGGGATCCTTGTGCGTACAGATTAGAGCATGACCTTGGGCAATAGTACCATAGCCCGTGCAGTCTGGCAAGCGATTAAGGGTTTAGCCCTCAATAGTCTGGCATTCTGACGATTATCAGGCTGATTTTTGTGCATTTTGTATCAAGTATCGTCCCGTTCAATCTCGATTTTAGCCATTTTCTGTTCAACTTGTGGACGATCGCCGCGATCGGTCTTGACCGATGCAATTTCGTCGACGACCTCAAGACCATCGACAACCTGGCCAAAAGCCGCATACTGGCCATCGAGATGAGGGGCTGGCGCATGCATGATGAAAAACTGTGACCCGGCCGAATCGGGGTGCATAGCCCGGGCCATCGAAATGACGCCGCGGGAGTGGCGGAGCTGGTTTGGCACGCCATTACTGGAAAATTCACCCTTGATCTGGTAGCCGGGGCCACCTGTGCCTGTGCCTTGCGGACAGCCACCCTGGATCATGAAGCCACTGATGACGCGGTGGAAAACCAGTCCGTTGTAAAACCCGGCTTCAACGAGGTCGGTGAAGTTCTTGACTGTCTGGGGGGCATTGTCGGGGTCGAGTTTGAGCCGGATTTTCTTTCCGGACTCCATGGTGATGTTTGCGTAGATAGCCATTGGCAAGTCCTTTCAGGGCGTTTTTATTATTTTACCATAGGACAGACGGTTGAGACACGTGACTGTCAGGTAGGGGATTCAGCCTGGATGAGCAAGTGGTTGCGGGTATCCCAGAGATTCTGGGAAAGGTCGACATAGTAGCTCTGCGGGTTTTCGAACCGTTTGAGGGATTCCCAGAGACGGTCGAGTTCATGGGCACATTCGCCGCGGATATCTTCAATCGAACGGTGGGGATACACAAGTTCGCCAGCTACAAAAACCGGTTCCAGCAGGTGGCGAACCGTAAAATTCGTCAATGTTTTGCGCTTCCAAGTGTGCAGGGGATCGAAAATCTCGTAGGGCTCATCTTCAGTGATGGTTTCCTCGGCCAGGGTGATGACATCAGCAATGGCCTTGCCGCTGCTCTTGTCGTAGAAGCGCCAGACGGATTTGTTGCCTGGATTGGTGATTTTGGTGGCGTTTTCCGAAAATTTCATCCGCGGGACGATCTGGCCCTGATCCTCGATGGCAGCCAGTTTATAAACACCGCCGAAAACCGGCTCAGCCCGGGAGGTGATGAGACGTTCGCCGACCCCGAAGGAATCAACTGCGGCGCCCTGTACGATCAGGTCCCGGATGATGTATTCGTCCAGCGCATTGCTGACGGTGATCCGGCAATCAGGAAGGCCAGCCTGGTCCAGCATTTCTCGTGCTTTGACCGTCAGGTAGGCGAGGTCGCCACTGTCGATCCGGATGCCATGCAGCCGGTGACCCATCGGTTCGAGCACTTCGCGCGCGGTGCGGATGGCATTGGGGACGCCCGAATGCAGGGTGTTGTACGTATCGACCAGAAGGACCGTATCGGTAGGGAAAGAACGGGCATAGGCGGCAAAGGCAGAGAATTCGTCCGGGAAAGCCTGGACCCAGCTATGGGCCATGGTCCCGAGCACAGGTATGTTGAAATGCTCGCCACACAAGGTGCAGGAGGTTCCGGCAGCACCAGCGATGTAGGCAGCTCGTGCACCCAGGACCGCTGCATCATAGCCTTGCGCCCGGCGCGAGCCAAACTCGAGCACGGGACGCCCCTTGGCAGCCCGGACGATGCGAGCCGTTTTCGTGGCGATCAGACTCTGGTGGTTGATGGTGACCAGAAGCATGGTTTCGATCATCTGGGCCTGGATGATCGGGCCACGCACCTTGACGATCGGTTCGTTGGGGAAAATCGGCGTCCCCTCCGGGATGGCCCAGACATCGCAGGTGAAGGTGAACTGGCGCAGGAATTCGATGAAGCGGTCATCAAACACATCATGGCTGCCCAGATAGGCCAGGTCTTCTTCGGAAAAGGTCAGATCTTTCAAATATTCGATCATCTGTTCCACGCCGGCCATGATGGCAAAGCCACCTTCCTGGGGGACTTGGCGGAAAAACAAGTCAAAATACGCGACGGTATCGGCCATCCCATTGTCGAGGTAGCCTTTGGACATGGTCAGTTCGTAAAAATCGGTCAGAAGGGTCATGTTGGTCCGGTCGGTCCAGCGAATGTTCGTCATAGGTGTGCCTCCATTGGCTCAAACAGGGGGAATGGGTACAGAACCGTCTCCAGGCACAAGCCCTGGGGCGGCATGGTTTTACCGGCCAGGCGCCGGTCTCGTGAGCGCAAGATCTGCGGGATGTCCTGTGGTTCGATCTTGCCCTGGCCGACAGCCAGCAACGTCCCGGCCAGGATCCTGACCATGTGGTAGAGAAAGCCGTTGCCGCGCACTTGCAGCGTGAGAAAGGGGCGGTCAAACTCCAAGTCCAGCTGCTGGATGGTCCGGATCGTTGTATGTTTGGGATTGTTGTTCTGGTCCATGAAGGCAAAAAAGTCATGGGTTCCGCACAGCAAGGGCAGGGCTTCGCGCATGCGCTCGAGGTCGACAGGTCCGAAGACATGTGGCGCCTGATGGCGCGACAGGACAGGCCGGGTCGGTGACAGATAGTAGCGGTACGTATAGATCTTGCCGATTGCATCGTAGCGGGCGTGAAAGCCAGGCGGTGCATCTGCTGCAGCGAGCAGTGCCACATCATCGGGCAGACGGTTGTTCAGCGCCAGGGACAGACGGTCCAGTGGAACATTCAGGGCCGTATCCAGATGGCAAACCAGGCCGCGTGCGTGAACCCCCTGGTCCGTCCGGCTGCTGCTGAGAATCTGGAGATCCGGTTCACCACTCAAGTCACGCAGGGCATCCTGGACCACCTTCTGCACGGTGCGAAGTTCACCCTGGTCCTGGAAACCATGGAAGTCATAACCGTCATATTCCAGTAGCAAGGCGATGCGGCGGCGATCAGGCACGTGATCAGCCTGGCAGCCCGTCTTCGAGACAGCGGCGGCCCATCATGGCGGCACCGACGATCCCGGCATCATTGCCCATTTCAGCTACGCGAATCTTGGGGACCGGTACACCTTCAGCCAGGAAGGATTTCGCCTTGTCGTAGGTTTTTTCCAGCAGTGGAACCATCAGGGCATCGCCTTCATTGCAGACACCACCGCCGATCACGACGATTTCCGGCATGAAGGTGTTGATGACATTGGCCAGGCCTTCGGACAGCATGTCAATATAGTTCTCAACGACTGCCGTGGCGGTGGCATCGCCTTGGCGCATGGCATCGAATGACGACCGGCCACTGGCCTTGCCACCGGTGCCAGCGATCATGGCGTTTAGAATCGAACTGGGGTTTTGTGCGGCTGCCCGCTCGGTGTCACGGATCAGGGCAGTGGCAGAGGCATAGGCTTCAAAGCAACCCTTGCGGCCGCAGGTACACGCTTCACCGCCACTTTTGATAACCATGTGGCCGATCTCGGAACCGGCATTATTGAAACCACTGAAAATACGGTTGTGGATGACGATACCGCCACCCACACCGGTACCCAGGGTGATGGTCACACTGGAGGAGCTGCCGCGGGCGGCGCCAAATTCGCTCTCAGCCAGGGCCGCGACATTGGCATCATTGTCGATATAGACCGGCAGGGAGACCGTTTTCTTCATCTCGCCACGCATCGGCATATGACGGAAGGGCAAATTGTACGCGACAATCAGCTCACCTGTCTTGTTGTTGGGGGTGCCGGGCGAACCGATCCCGACTGATTCGATTTCATTTTCCTTGTAGCCAGCTTCGGTGATGACTTCCAGTGTCACGCGGGCCATGTCGGCGACAATGGCTTCACCCGTACGCTCAGCCTGCGTTTTGATGCTTTTCTTGTGGATGATGGTGCCAGATTCATCAACCAGCCCGACTTTGATATTCGTACCGCCAAGGTCGATGCCAATATATTTCTTCATGGCTGTCCCTCCTACTGATTTCTGGACAAGATTTGATCTTTATTATAACCGGCAACCGGTTGCATCGCCAGCCCGCACTCAGCGTGGCCAGAAGCGCAAGGCCAGGATGGCAATGGATGCGAGGCTGATGGCGATTCCAAAAAGGGCGTCGCGTGTCTGGTATTTCATCACGCGCAGCCGTGTCCTGGATTCACCACCCCGGTAGCAGCGGGCTTCCATGGCCACAGCCAGATCCTCGGCCCGCTTGAAGGCACTGACAAAAAGCGGGATGAGCACGGAAACCAGGCCGCGTGCCCGGGCGATCAGGCCACCGGTGTCATAATCGGCTCCGCGCGACGACTGAGCTTTCATGATCTTGTCCGTTTCTTCCAGCAAAGTCGGGACAAACCGCAGGGCAATCGACATCATCATGGCCATTTCGTGGGCCGGGAAGCCGATCTTGCGCAAAGGTCCGAGCAAGTTTTCCAAGGCGTCGGACACATGAATCGGGGTTGTGGTCAAGGTCAACAGCAAGGTGGTATTCAAGATCAGCAAGACCAGGCGCGAACCCATGCGCAAGGCAGTGATCAATCCTTGTTTGCTGATGGTCACGGGTCCCAAGGTCAACAGTGGATCACCTCTGACAGTCAGGATATTGAGTACGACCGCAAACAGGAGGATGAACAGCATGGGACGCAAGCTGACCAGGACTTGCTTGACCGGTACCCGCGACAAACCAATCAGTCCGATGGTCACAAGGCCGAGGAAAGCCATGGGCAGCAAATCCCGGGACAGGAACGTCACAGCCATCATCAGGATGGCGGAAAGGATCTTGGTTCTCGGATCGAGTCGATGCAGGAGTGACGCAGCAGGATAATAGCGGCCCAGTGAAATGTTGCTGATCATTGGACAGTCCCCCCTGCTGCAGCCCGGATCAATTCAAAAGCTGCTGATTCGACCGTATAGCATTGATCTGACAAGTCCTTGAATTCTGCTTTCATGTCCCTGAGGAAGGCCGCTGTGCGTGGAACTGATAGGTCTGCGGCCAGCAGTGTCTCCGTCTGGGCAAAAACTTCTGCCGGTGTACCGAATAAAATCACAGAGCCGTCTTTGAGCGCCAGGACGCGGTCCGAGAGACGGGCGACATCTTCCATGCTGTGAGAAACCAGGATTACGGTTGATCCTTCATCGCGCAGGCGGGCAGCATAGCCGAGAATTTCTTCACGTCC
>SABL01000320.1 GCA_009928985.1 Clostridia bacterium | reverse complement strand
GCTCCAAGATGGACATCGTTGATGCACCATCCAGCGCAGGCAAGACAGCTCTTGCCAATGCCGCGGCTGACCAGGTCTGGGACGAGGTAGCTTCCGGCCATGTTGCATCCGGGTCAGCTGGTAATCTCCTTGGTCTGGTCCATAGCATCCTGGGAGGGAAACAGCAGATCATAGGCAACCAACTGGTCTGCTATGCGGCAGACAACGCTACCGAAGTTGCCAGGTTCAACCTGTTTGATAGCGATGGCGACCCGACAATGGTCGCAGTCTACCTCCGCACGAGGGTATAAACCATGCTTTTGGGCGGGATGGGTGACGACCAGAGGCTGATATGCCGTGGCATGGGATCGTTTTCGGCTGTGGTACGGGACAGCAATTACACCATCGATGCTCGCATAATTGACCAGCACGCGGTTTTCTATACGCTGGATGCTTCGATCGACTGGCAGCGGCACATCCGGTATATGATAGACACAACGATGAAGGGCGATCGCTCGTGTGGCTATTCGATAGATGCTACGCTCAAGCTTGGTACGCCCACCATAACGACGACCCGATCTTACAACGTTTACAAAGTCAGGGTGCCTTACTTTGATCAAGACGGCTGAGTTTGTCAAATCGCTGGTAGTGAAGGCCATCGATGACGGCATGCCTCCCCCAAACGCTCCTTCGACCGTTGACCAGAAGGGGTCCAATCATCCACTGGTCGATACGGGCGAAATGAGGAACAGTATCGAGTATCGTATAGATGGAAACACTATCCGCGTCGGGTTTTTTGATGAACAAAACGCTCTGAAAGCCGTTGTGAACAACTATGGCGTGCCTGGCAAAATACCAGCACGGCCTTTCATGTCTGCAACGATTGATGAACATATCGATGACATTTCAAAAGTTTTGATGAACGAAATGGCAGATAAAATTTTGGAGAGAGTGAAATAAGATGCCTTCTACTGTAATAATTGAATGTTTGACCGGTGTAGGTGGAACGCCCCAGACCATAACCAATCACAGGTTCAACCTCGGCGATACCCCCGTCCCCGGCCTGACCAACCCCCTGAGAGTTCCGACTTCTGGAACAGCCGATTCCTGGTGGTGCAGCCACCGAGCAAAGTACAGCGGAGCTTATACCGAGCTATCAGATTTCAAGCTGTCCTCAAGTGGCAGCATAGCCGGCGCGTGGGCTCTTGGAACTGGCGGGATGGTCCGGATAGGAACCAAGCTAACCGGAGATAGTGGTTGTCCGGACGGTAGCTACCAGCAGGCAGCAGGATCTACAAGCCCTCTGACCGGGTGCGCCCTGGATGATGTTGCCAATGGTCATGCCTATTATAACAATCCAGTGACCGACCTGGTGGACAACTTCGATAACTACCCTGCAGCCACCCCGCTGCTCATAGACTCCGGTCCTTACGGCCCGAACGTGACGGGCAACACCAAACACTGGTGCCTCCAGTGCAGGTA
>SABL01000319.1 GCA_009928985.1 Clostridia bacterium | reverse complement strand
ATTGACAAGCCTGAAGTGGCCCGCCGTTTCCTGGACATCATCGACATCGAAGCTGAACGATTGCACCAGCTGATCAGCGACATTCTGGTCTTGTCGGAGATCGAGGAACTCAAGGAGGACAAAGAACGGCAGACGTTTGATTTGCATGCCCTGATCGATGACGTGGTTGTCCTTTTAGATGACATCGCCAGCAACCGCAAAATCAGCATCGTACCAGAAACGGATGAATCAGCCTTGATGGTGTCGGCCAGTCCACATCGTATCAAGCAGGTCTTGATCAATTTGATCGAAAATGCGATCAAGTACAACAGGGAAGGCGGAAGGGTGGAGATCCACACCAGACGGTTGCCCAATGGCAAGCTTGAGATCCGGGTCCGTGATACAGGGCCAGGCATCGCGCAGGAACATCAGGAACGGATATTTGAACGTTTCTACCGGGTCGATACAAGCCGTTCCCGCGAGCTGGGCGGCACAGGCCTGGGACTTTCGATTGTCAAGCATATCGCCCAGCTCTATGGCGGAACTGCCCGGGTTGAGAGTAAAATAGGCCAGGGGACGACTTTCGTCGTCGAACTTGCGATTTAAATCCCGGAGGCCATGATTCTATGACCAGTCCCACTTCATCCCGTTCCCTGCCACCAGTTTGGCAGCAGTTTTTCGAGCAGTGCCAGAATTGTCGCCAGTGCAGCCTCGGCCAGACCAGGAAACAGGCTGTTGTCTGGCGTGGGGCCCTGTCGGCACCTTTGATGTTCATCGGTGAAGGTCCTGGTGCCGAGGAAGATGCGCGCGGAGAACCGTTCGTTGGCGCTGCTGGCCGGCTTCTCGACCTCCTTCTCACAGCCTATGGCCTTGATGAGTCGGTTTACCACATCGGAAACATCGTCAAATGCCGTCCGCCGGAAAACCGTGTTCCAACTGAAGATGAAGCCCGGGCCTGCAGACCCTTGCTGGCCCGCCAGTTCAACTTGGTCAAGCCCAAGGTCATCGTTCTTCTGGGCGCAACCGCCTACAAGTATTTCACAGGCAGTACCGAGGGCATCAGCAAGGTCCGCGGCCAGTGGATCGAGAAGAACGGCTACCTGATCCTGCCGACCTTCCATCCAGCTTTCATCTTGCGCAACAACCGCGAGCGGATCCGGCTCTGGGAGGATATTGGCCTGGTGCGGGGCAAACTCGAGGAACTGGGTTATCTGCCAAGTCTCGTCTGCCAGCCGGACATGCCGGCCGGACGTCGCTGAGGGCAGATTCATCCAGTCATCATTCGGGAGTGTAGGCAAGAACAACGATTGTTCAGCCTGTTTTCATCTAACCATCACATGACTGGGATATCCTTGTGACGAGAAGCAGGAGGTCGTGCATTCATGAGCCGCTTATTGATCGTCGATGACGAAGAGAAAATCCGCCAGCTGCTGCGCAAATACGCGCAATTTGACGGCCACCAGGTCGTCGAAGCGGCAGATGGC
>SABL01000100.1 GCA_009928985.1 Clostridia bacterium | reverse complement strand
AAATACAAAAATGCCCCTCGCATCTGTTCGCTGGGGATTTTTGCTTTGGGTCTCTATATGAAGGAAGAAGAGCGTCTGGTCAGTTTGTGCGCTGACCATGTACTCATCATAACGAGAGATCATTAGGGAATAATTAGCAATACGTAAATACGAGGTGAGAAAATTGCATCTGCAGCAATTCCTCACGATTGGTATGTTTCTTGTCTCCAGATACAACGATTTTAAGCCGATGGTTTGACATCAGTACAGGATCAATCTTAAACTGGATTAGTAAATAGTTAAGCTCCTGAACGTTGATGATCGACCCATCTGACGAAATGCCCGCTCTGCGCTCGCGTCCGTAACACACGAAAGGAAAGGTAACCGAGATGATGAACGATCTTAGCAACCATCCCACGCAGAACACAGGATCTGAAACCGCTGCCAGCCAGCAAACATTTCCCTGGATGGACCCGTCCCTGACTCCGCGGGAACGGGCTGAAAAGCTCGTCGCCGCCATGAGCCTGGAGCAGAAGATCGCCCAGCTCCATGGCTCCATGAACACGATCAATATCTATGCTTTGCCGACGGCCGACCAGATGAATGCCATGAGTGCTGAAGAACAGGAGCGTTTGATGGCCCAGCTCCAGGTCCAGCGCCATGTCAAGGGGATCGAGGAGCTTGGCATTCCGCGTTTCCGGATCACCAATGGCCCAGTCGGCGTTGGCATGGGCGACGGCCATCCCAGTCCAGCGGCGACTGCCTTGCCGATGTCGATTGCCCTCGCTGCCGGGTTCGATCCGGAGCTGGCCCGGGACTATGGCGATATCATTGGCTCCGAGACCGCGACCCTCGGCCAGCATGTGCTCGAGGGCCCCGGCGTCTGCCTGCACCGCACCCCCATCGCCGGCCGCAACTTTGAATATTTCTCAGAAGACCCCTACCTGTCGGGCATCATGGGGGTGGCCGTGACAAAAGCGATCCAGGCCCATAATGTCATCGCCATGGGCAAGCACTACGTCGTCAACGACCAGGAATACGAGCGCTTCCGCACCAGTGTCGAGGTCGACGAAAATGTCCTGCGCGAGCTGTATTTGCTGCCCTTCGAGATGCTGGTCAAGGACGGCGACATCGCCGCCCTGATGAGTTCCTACAACCGGATCCGCGGTACCTACGCGACCGAGAACCGCTACACGCTCCATGATGTCCTGCGCCGTGACTGGGGCTTTACCGGTTATGTCCAGTCCGATTTCTGGTCCTGTCGCTCCTGTGCCGCGTCCCTGTCAGCAGGGATGGACCACGAAATGCCGGACGGCAAATGGCTCAGCGAGACCAATGTCAAAAACGCGCTCGAGGATACGAGCCTCGAAATCCAGACCGTCGATCGCGCCCTCGTGCGCCGCTACACCCAGATGTTCCGCTTCGGCCAGTTTGAACGGCCTTACGATCCCGGTGTGATCGACGCCGGGGCCCATGGCGCGCGCTCCAGAAAAATCGGCGCGGCCTGTGCGGTCCTCCTGAAGAACGAGGGCCAAGTTCTGCCGCTCGATGCCCAGGCTTATGCCAGCATCGTCATCATCGGCCAGGCCGAATTCGTCGACCAGGCCTGCAATGGTGGCGGCGGTTCGTCCAAGGTCACCCCGCTCTACACCGTATCCCCGGTGGAAGGCATGGAGGACATCCTGCGCAAGCTCGGTTCGTCAGCGACCGTTGCCAAATTCACGGTTGCCAAGGACCTCGCCAACCTCGCGGCTGCCCGTGAAGCTGCCCAGAAGGCTGACCTGGTCATCCTGATGGCCGGCTCGGTCGCATCCGAAGGCGCCGACCTGCCCAGCCCGAACCTGGGCAATCACCAGAACCAGATGCTCGACGACCTGCTGCCCATTAATCCCAACACCGTGCTGGTCCTGAAGGACTCCAGCCCCGTGCTGATGCCCTGGATCTCCAAAGTGAAAGTCGTGCTGGAAGCCTGGAACCAGGGCACCGAAGACGGCCATGTCGTCGCCGACTTGCTTTTTGGCAACGTCAATCCGTCCGGCAAAGTTCCAACCACCTATGCTGCATCCGAGGCCGACCTGCTCTACATGGGCCACCCGGAACGTTACCCCGGCATCGACGAAGGTGAAGGCTTCCCGGTCATCCATTATTCCGAAGGTCTCAACATGGGCTACCGCTGGTTCCAATCCGAGGGCATCCAGCCGCTCTTCCCGTTTGGCTTCGGCCTGTCCTACACCACCTTTGAGCTTTCCGGCTTCTCGGTGACCCCGCAGACCTCGGATGGCACGACGCCCATCGCCGTTACCGTGACTATCAAAAATACCGGCACAGTGGCCGGTGCCGAAGTCGTCCAGGTTTATCTCGGCATTCCCGTCGCCGGCCAGCCGCCCAAACGCCTGGTTGCCTTCGAGAAAGTCGCTCTCGAGCCCGGCCAGTCCCGTGAACTGACCCTCACCATCGACCCGGCCGCCACCCATCACCCACTGGGCGTGTGGGATTGCGCCGCCCACGATTTCGTCGTCAAACCGGGTTCGTATACGGTCTACCTCGGAACGTCCAGTGAAGATACGCCCTTTGCAGCAACCGTCGTGGTGCCAGGCACCTGATTCAGAACCTGACCTGATCCGTGAAACTGTGAAAAGCCCCGGCTTGTTCAGCCGGGGCTTTTTGTTGGGATCTCTAGATCGGGCAACACTGTTGCTATTCGCTGGGAATCAGCCAAACAGGTCAACCGATGTCGTATGGTTATTATTGGTTAAATCATCATCCTGAATCTTGTTTCAGCCTGCCACTGAGATGACGGATGATTTGCCGGATCGGAACGGGGCCTTCGACGCCCTGGGCCCGGATGCAGCGCGCCTCGAACAGCTCGAGCTTTTCCGGGCTGGCTGGGACCTTTTGCCAGAGCTTTTGGGCTCCCGTGAAATTACCTACCGCCACTCGCCGCAGGATGCCGCGGATGTCCGTAACCTCGCCGGCTGTGCAGGACGGGTGCTCACAGAAACGGCAGCCCAGGGCCTGGCGCATCACAGTGCGCTCTGGTTCGGGCGCGCTGGCATAGAACTGTTCAGCCAAAAACGGCTTGTCCACGATCCTGACAAAGTTTTCTTGATCTTTTCGATGCACAAAGGGTTCCAGGCCACGTTGTTTCAAGACCGCATTGGCGGCTGAGATCCCGGATGTGGTGACGGTCGGCGTGCCAGTGCCCATGACGGTCGATTCACCACAGCAAAACAGATTGTCCCAGCGGGTGCGCGTGTGCTGGCGGTGGAACAGGTGCTATCCGAGCATCTGCTTGGGTCCGGCGACCGCGCCCCCGTTTTTCAAAGTGTAATGTTCGATGGTGCGCGGGGTGGCAACTTCGGCGAAGCGCACAGCGCTAGCTAAACCGGGGAAGCGCCGCTCCAGGACCCCGATCAGCCGCTCCTGCTCCTTTTGCTTTTTCTGCTGGTAGGCGATGGGATCTGCCTGGCTCCAGTCTTCGAAGCTCGGACCGATGGCCAGCACCGTATGTTCATCTTCGCCACAGAGCGTCCGGTCATCGATGCTCAGGAGGTAGGCTGTGACTTCGCTTTCGTCAATCTGCTCAGGTTTGCCCACCAGCATCTCGATCGGGGCCGTGTCCTCCGGGATGACGGAACGGTCGATGACCGCGTACAGGACCACGCTCGGATAAGTGGGCACTTGTTTTTCTGCCCATTCGCGCTGCCCGGCTGTGGTCAGGGCCGGGTCAATCAGTTTTCCATACAGATTCCAGACCGTCCCTGAATAGATGATGTGACTGGCCGTCAAGGTTCGTCCGTCCGCCAGGCGGACGCCGCTGGGCTTGCCAGCGGTGAAATCGATCGCCACGACCTCCGATTCGAGATACATGTCGCCGCCGTTTTCTTCGATCACTTTTTCCAGTTTGCCCGGCAAAAACAGGGTCGAACCGGCGGGATAATAGCTGCCGCCAATGTGGTTGTCAACGAACATTACCGCAGCGAGCACAGCCGGGGCTTCTTCGAGCGTGGCATAGCAATAAGTCGATGTCAGTTTGTCGAAAAACTTGAACAGCTCCGGATCTTTGAAGTAGCGGGCCAGCAGATTGCGAGCACTGGTGTTCAGATAGCTGAGGAACCGCGCATAGGAGACGGGATGCCGGAGGAGGCTTTTCAGCGCCGTTTTGCGGTCGGTTTCATCGGCCGTGGCATAGCTGGGCGTCTCCACCATCACATGCTGGTACATTTTCTGCAGGTCACGGTAAAAGCGGTGAATGGCGTCACGCTCGGCTGGAAAAACGTCGGAAAGCTCGTCGGCAAATCGCTCGACGTCGGCAAAAAAGCGGATCCGCCGGCCTTTGAAATTGACACAGTAAAGCAGGTCGTGGCGGATGACCTCGATCGGTTCCTCGAGCGCATTGAAGACAAAGCGATGGGCGTTGAAGCCCTTCTCACCGAAGCCGTACAGCATGGCTGCACCGATGTCAAACGTGACGTGGCCGCGCTTGAAAATGCCACATGATCCCCCTGGATTGTAGCTCTTTTCGACCACGGCGACCGACAGGTGCCGCTTGGCCAGAAGACTGGCCGCCGTCAAACCGGATAATCCACCGCCAATGACAATGACATCGTAGTCCATGGGTATCCCTCCTGCTTTCATTTGATTATACAGGATGGTATCCCCACGAAAAACGGCAAGTCGGTATTTTAACCGGCACAAACCAGCGCTAGTGTTCGCACTCCGTCTGCCAGTCGGACCGGCTCAGCAAGTTTGGCATTGGATCAGTGGGATTCCAGACTGCAACTTGATTCCGGCCGCCGTTTTTGGCCTGGTACAAGGCCAGATCAGTTCTTTTAAACCAAATGTCGGTTGGCTCTGCCAAAAACCGTGCCAAATACGTCGTTCACCTGCTTGAAATGGTCCAGGTCCAGCAAGATCAAAGACAGGGGCTGAAGATAGTATTCGGATTCCCTGATGATTCGTTCCAGATGGTGCTCGAGGAATTTCCGGTTGTAGGCCCCGGTCAGCTTATCAAGGATAATTTCTGTTTCCAGATGCTCCTTGATGGATTTGATGGTGTGAAACTTTTCGATCTGAACCACTAAAAAGAGGCCAATCATGACCAGAGCTGAGAAGCCTACTATGTAGGGGTAGCGGTCGACGCCCCGGAACACTTCCGCCAAAGTACCGGCAATCAGGAATGCAAAGGCCACGGCCGTGATTCCTGCTCCGTTTTTTCGAAATCGAATGCCCTGGCTGACGACGAAGAGTGTGTACAGCGCAGCCAGGACAATCAAGTATTTGTAGATTTCAAAATAGCCCAGAAAGACATCAATTGGTGCGAGGAGGGTCAGGCCGATGGACACTGCAGCCAGCAGGAAGGCTGCCAGACGGATGATTTGCAGCGGTTTGCTGTAGCACATGGCTTGCAGCATCCACAGGAATATCGGCAACAGCAGAAAGCCGATTAGATACAACAGGCGGATCGAATGGTTCCAGTTGAGGAACGGATAGAAAAATGAAAACACTTTGTATCCGGATAACGAGATACGAAAGCCAATCAAAAAGGTGAAAATAGCCAGCAACAAAATCTGCCTGTCTTGTTTTGATTTGGCATACAGCGCAATAAAGATCAGGCTCATGATTAAATTGGCAGTGAAGAGGAACATTTCAACCAATTGACCTCGGCTAATGGCGTTTAGGACATCCTGGGCGCGCCCGATTTTTGGTACAGACCAAAACCCGCCCCTGGGATCATCAAAATTTGATAACTCCATGACCAATTCGACGTATCCGTTTGGATCGGCGCGGAATATGGCGCAGCGGGGATCCAAACCAGGCCGGTGGTCGGATGCGCTCCTGCCTACTTGGCCATATTCGATCATGACTTGGCCATTCACCCGCATTCGATAGGCGCTTGACTCTTCCTGAATAAAAATTCCATAATCGATTTCTGGGTTCAGACCAACCAGATTCAGTCGATAGGTCCCGTAACCATACGTGTGATTTGAATGGGGGTGGCTGGATGCAAACTGGTGCGGAACTGTCACCCTTACCGGCAGAGTTTCACCTGAACTGGTTTCCATTCGATTGGATTGGGAGGGCAGGTCATGATAAAGTTGCTGCGCATGATAGTCCCAGTCGCCCTGAAGATTAACCAAATATCCCGACTGCAATAACTCCAGGTCGATTGTACCTTCGATCCCAGGAAGGTGTTGAATCCTTTCCCTGGAAACGAAAAGGCACAATCAGCTTTTTATGACAATTGACGTGGTTATCGCGCCAAGTCTAGGCTTGCCACTCGCACAATCCCTGTCATGTCCGAAAAAAAGCCCCGGCGTTTGCCAGGGCTTTTGTGGTGTTATCTTATGAATTTAGATTGCGGACCTACCCCTCAGGCGCCTGCGCCTGCTTTGAGGCGGGCGGTGACGGCAATCAGTCGTCTGGCCTGGTGGGCGACGGCGTCACGAACGTCTTCGACGGGTTTACCATCGGCAGCCTGGGAGACGGAGGTGCCATAGGGGTTGCCGCCTGCCTTGAAAATCGAGCCATCGGTGTAGCCGGGGGCGACGATGATGGCGCCCCAGTGGAACATGCTGGTATAGAGGGAAAGGATGGTGGCTTCCTGGCCGCCGTGCGGGTTTTGGGCCGAAGACATGGCGCTGACGGCTTTGTCAGTCAGCTTGCCCTGGGCCCACAGGCCACCCTGGCGGTCGATGAACTGCTTGGCTTGGGCCGCCATGTTGCCGAAGCGGGTCGGGACAGAGAAGAGGATGGCGTCAGCCCATTCGAGGTCGTCGGAGCTGGCTTCCGGGATGTGGGCGGTGTTGTCGACGTTAGCCCGCCAGGCTGGATTGGAGTCGATTGCCGCATCGGGTGCGGTTTCAGCGATGCGGACGAGCCGGACGTCGGCGCCGGTTTCTTGGGCGGCTTCGGCTGCCCACTGGGCGAGCTGGTAGTTGATACCGGTGGCACTGTAATAAACGATGGCTAATTTGATTTTTTCCATGATAAGATCCTCCAAAGATTTTAGTGTTGTCTCATTTCGATCAAGATGAAGTGGGATTTCTCCCGGGATGACACTGTGATGGTTTCAGAGCTGATTTCGGCTGCGTCACAGGTATCAAGTTCGATGCCGTTGGCAAGCGAACTACCTTCGATCTGGATCAGGTAGGCTTGGCGGCCAGGTGCCAGGTCAAAGTCGATGCTGTGTCCAATGTCCAGTTCAAGGACGAACAGGTTGGCGTCCTGATGGATTTGAATCGGTGCGGTGCCATCGATGCCAGAAACAATCTGCAGCCACTGGTTGTGCCGGTCCTCCCACTCGAACCGGAAATCACCATACTGCGGTGTGTGACCTTTGCGATCAGGCAGGATCCAGATTTGCAGGAACCGGGCAGTTTTCTCACCCCAGTTATATTCGCTGTGCTGGATGCCCGTGCCGGCACTCATGTACTGGACATGGCCGCGCGTGATCGTGTTCTGGTTGCCCATGCTGTCGCCGTGGGTCAGATGACCGTCGATAACATAAGAAATGATTTCCATGTCACGATGCGGGTGGGTGGCAAATCCGGTTCCTGCCTGGACGAGGTCGTCGTTCACGACCCGCAGGACGCCAAAATTCATATTGGCTGGATTGTAGTAATCGGCAAATGAGAAGTGGAACAGGCTCTGCAGCCAGCCGAGATTGCTGCGGCCCATGTTCTGGTGGTCAATTTTCCGGATCATCGGGGGATGCCTCCTTGCGGTCAATCGCTGTCTTGACCTGCACCAATTGGCG
>SABL01000099.1 GCA_009928985.1 Clostridia bacterium | reverse complement strand
ACTGACCCGGAACAGGTGGGATAGATAACGCACGATTTCATTTTCCAGATAATCGAGGGATTCTTCGTTCATCTTGATCCGCTGGACCAGCTCATCGGTGTGGGCCAGCATCAGGGAATGGGAATCCTCCGTCATCTGGGTGGCTATCTCGGTCATGCGGACCAGTTCTTTGTTGGCCAGGTCAATCGCGATCGAGGGGGTGTGGATGACTTTGTAGTCGATGTAGGCCAGACGGCGCTGGATGATCGGATCTTCGCCCCGGACGATCAGACGGACCAGCTTGACCATCAGCCAGACAAAAGGCAGCCAGAGCAGCGTATTGGCAAAGTTGAAAACCGTATGCGAGACAGCGATGGTCTCGCGCATCGAATCGGCGACTGGTGTCAGCGCGGTACCGCCATTGACCGGGACGAGGGTTGCACCTAAAAACCCCATGATCTGGGTGACCAGCCAGGTGTAGGGCTTGATCAAAAGCAGAAATACCACAGATCCCACGATATTGAAAACCGAATGGGCCGCTGCCGCTCGCTTGGCCTGCCGGCTGCCACCGATTGCAGCCAGGACGGCGGTGACGGTAGTGCCAATGTTGCTGCCCAGAAGGATCGGGACCGCCTGGCCGACTGAGATCAGAGGGGTGCCAACGTCATTGATGGGGGTTGCAGAGAGTGTCTGCAGGACACCGATGGCAGCTGAGGAACTCTGGACCACCATGGTTGCGATCGCACCTACCACCAGGCCAAGCACCGGGATATCCTTGATTTGGAGGAGCAGATTGGCAAAGGCCTCACTTTTGGCCAGCGGTTTCATCGCTGCCCCCATGCTGTTCAGGCCGACGAACAATACGCCAAAGGCAAAGATGATCAGGCCGATAGACCGGATCTTCTGGTTTTTGAAGGCAAACATCATGATAAATCCAGCTGCAACGAAGAACCAGGCATACTCATCAATCTTGGCAGCCACAACCCAGGCGGTCATGGTTGTGCCGATATTGGCCCCCATGATGACCCCGATCGCCTGGTTGAGTGTCATCAGGCCGGCACTGACGAAGCCAACCACCATGACAGTTGTTGCCGATGAGCTCTGGATGATCATGGTGACCAAAGCGCCGACGATGACACCGCGCAAGGGCGTCCCGGTCAGCATGGCCAGGATCGAGCGCATCTTTTCGCCGGCTGTTTTCTGCAGGCCCTCTCCCATTTGCTGCATGCCGAAAATGAACAGGGCCAGTCCACCAAACAGGGCAAAAATCGAATGCATGTCCATGTTTTACTCCTGGTCTTGTCCGAACCATGGCTGGACAAGCTTTCAAATGAGAATAATTGGGAAATCGATGTAAAATCCACGTCTATTCTAGATGAAATCCAGGTGTTGCACAATTAAATCTATGTAAAACAGTAAAATCCATGTTATGCCACTAGCCATTTATGCAATGTGCTATACTGGTGGACAGATTAGATGCTGTCTCGAGGAGGCATTTTGTGGCCCATGTAGTCCTCTGCCGGGTCTTGGAATATGATCCGATTCTGCTCCATTCAGCTCTGTCTGGGGCTTTCCGGTTGCTGGATGCCCAAAGCTGCTTTCAGCCCGGTGAAAACATTCTGATTAAACCCAATTTACTCTCTGCTGTGAATCCGGATCGCGCGGTAACCCCGCATCCGGCTGTTTTTTCTGCTCTGGCACAGGTGCTTTCGAGCCTGGACCTGAAGCTCAGTTATGGAGATTCCCCCGCCATGAGCCAGCCCGCTGCCGCTGCCCGCATGGCTGGCTTGACCGACATTGCAGATCGCATGGGCGTTGCCCAGGCCGATTTTTCGACCTCGGCAAGCGTCCGCTTCAACCAGGGCGTCCATCTCAAGGAAGCCCCCATCGCCACGGGTGTGCTGGCGGCCGATGGCCTGGTCAATCTCTGCAAGCTCAAAACACATGCCTTGACGGGCATGACCGGCGCTGTGAAAAATCTGTACGGGATCATTGTGGGCCCGCGCAAAGCCCAGCTCCATGTCCAGTTTCCTGATCTCCAGTCGTTTGCGCACATGCTTTCGGACCTGAACCGCCAGTTTGCGCCGCGCCTTGTTGTGATGGACGCGATTATGGCCATGGAAGGCAATGGTCCGATGAATGGCAAACCCCGGCCCTGTGGCTGGCTGATCATCGGTCTGGATCCTGTTGCCGTCGATGCCGTCGGGGCTGTGATCATGGGTTATGATCCAGGCGATCTGCTGGTCTTGAAAACTGCCCAGAAAGCTGGCCTCGGCCAGGCTGATCCCGAGACCATCCGGATCACCCTTCTCGATGCAGTGACGGGCGAGACCACCGGCCAGGGTAGCCTGAAAGAGTTTTCCGGTCAACTGGAGATCCCGGATTTTGTCCGACCGGCTGTTTCCCGTTCGCTCATGACCCTGGCCACAACCGTGGCAGGACCACTGATCAAACGCCATGTCATGGAGCGCCCGGCGATCCGATCCAGCGTATGCACCCGCTGCGGCCAGTGTGTCAAAGCGTGCCCCGTTGACCCCAAGGCGTTGACCCAGAAACTAGCTGACGCCGTGCCGGCATACCAGTACGACCGCTGCATTCGCTGCTATTGCTGCCAGGAGATTTGTCCGGTTGGGGCAATTGTCGTTGAGCCTGCCTGGCCAGGCAGGCTGCTTGCTCGAAAATTGAAAGGTTGAACGTACCATGCTTGTACGTGAAATCAAGGAAAACCAGGAACAGTCGCTCAGCCCGTTTGCCATGCACAGCAAGGCTTCGCGAGGACGCTTGCTACCGGAAGACGAATGTTCGGTACGGACCATGTTCGAGCGCGATACGGGCCGGATCATCTTTTCAATGGAATTTCGTCGCCTGCGCCACAAGACCCAGGTGTTCTTCAACCCACAGAATGACCACATCTGCACCCGGATGGAACATGTCATCTATGTCCATTACATCGCCAATACCATCGGCCGCGCCCTGGGGCTCAATCTCGACCTGATCCAGGCCATTGCCCTCGGCCACGACTTGGGCCATGCGCCCTTTGGCCACAGCGGGGAACGCATGCTCGACCGCTGCCTGAAAAAATATGCACCAGACCGCTTTTTCAAGCACGAACTCCACAGCCTGCGCGTCGTCGACTATCTGTCTGAACACAAACAGCATCACGGCCTGAACCTGAGCTTTGAAGTGCGGGACGGTATCGCCAGCCATTGCGGTGAAACGTACAGTGAATATGAATTGACACCCAACCGCAGCAAACCGGCCGATGAGCTGGCCTTCGATGCCATCAGCCACGGCATGCCAGCGACCCTCGAAGGCTGTGTCGTCCGCATCGCTGACAAGATAGCCTACATCGGGCGTGATATCGAGGATGCCGCCCGGGCGGGGATCATGGAGTTTGAGGATATTCCGGCAGCCATCCGCAATACGCTGGGTGCGACCAACGGCCAGATCATCAATACCCTGGTGACCGATATCATCGAGCACAGCGCCGGCCAGGATGCGATCATCCTCAGCCCGGAACGTGGCCAGTCGATGGAGGAATTGCTGCGGGAAAATGTTGACCGCATCTATCGCTCGGACAAGATCAACCGCTATGAAACCATGGTCAAGAATGTCACCGAAGGCTTGTTTGATGTCCTGATGGTTGCCGGGACTGATGAGGAAAAACTGGCTGCTTCGGATCATCGCACCTTCCGGGCTTTTGGCACCTATCTGGCGGCTCACCCTTGTCCGTCTGACCCGCTGGCCCAGAAGGTCCTCGACTACATCGCCGGCATGACCGATGGATTTGCCACCAAATCTTTTGAAGACATTTACTGGTTCTAGGAGAAATCGATGGGCAGACACTTTTTTGCCATGCTGCACCGGATGCGCTATATCAACCGCTGGGGCCTGATGCGCAACACCCAGTCTGAAAACATCACGGAGCATTCCCTCGAGGTCGCCGTGATCGCCCATGCGCTGGCCGAGATCCGGCAGGCAAACCATGCCTCAGGTCAAATTCCCGTCGATCCAGCGCGGGTGGCTCTGCTGGCAATTTTCCACGACGCATCGGAGATTCTGACCGGCGATCTGCCGACTCCGGTCAAATACTACAATCCGGCGATCCAGGAAGCCTATAAAAAGGTCGAAGCGACTGCTTCTGAGCAGCTATTGAAACTCGTGCCAGAAACTTTGCAGGACGCCTACCGGGCGTTGCTGCTGCCGGACCGTAGCGATCCAGCAACGGACGAGGCCATGCGCCTGGTCAAGGCAGCCGACCGGATCAGTGCCCTGATCAAATGCATCGATGAAGAAAAAGCGGGCAACCGCGAGTTTCGCCGGGCCCGGGATACGATCGAAGCCAGCATCCACGCGATTGATCTGCCGGAGGTCCTACAGTTCATGGAACAAGAACTGCCGTCTTTTTGGCAGTCGCTGGATGAACTTTCGAACAGCGCCCTGCCCTGATGTGCTATACTTGTGGCGATTATCAGCGAAAGATGGAAATGAGTCTGGTGTACTATGACCAATGAATCTCGCCGGCGCTCCGCAGCCGCGCATCTGTTCAAGATTGTCTATATCCTGGGCGTGATTGCCTGTGTCAATCTGGCGATCATCATCGGGTTCTACGTCATCTACGATCCATCCGTTCCGATGTTCTATGTCAGTTTCAGAGACTATACCCGCACGGTGCCACTGTTGACGGTTGGTGTCGTCTTGTTTATCGACCTTTTGGGCATGACCCATTTTTTCCGCAAGACGAAGACCGATCTGCTGCGGACCGCCACTCAGTTTTCACTTCTCGTCGTCCTGACGGCCTCGACCATCGCCTACTTTTTCCAGTACAACGCCTTCCCCCGCTATGTCCTGGCCTTCAGCGCCTTGTCGATGACAGCCTTGGTGGCGCTGTGGTCGATCCTCTCGCTTATAATCAGCCGCCTGATCTATTCGCGTGGCCAGCTGCTGATTGTGGCTCGCACCCCAGCCGATGCCGACCGCCTGTTTGTCAAAGCAGCCGGTGAACTGCGCCGCCTCAACCTGATCTATCTGGGCTATGCCCTGGCTGGAAACAAAGACAATCTGTACTGCCAGATCGATGACAGTTCAGAGGTCCTCGTTTCCCCGGATCTCGATGAATCAGACAAGGAAGACATCTACCTGTATTGCATCGATCATGACAAGACACTTTACATCGTTCCAGCTTATTCCGAGCTGGTCTTGTCGAAATTCCGGATGATCCAGTTTTCCGACATGCCGACCTTCCTGGTTGACAACTTGGGCTTGAAATTCCAGCAACGTGTGTTCAAGCGGATTTTCGATATTTTTTTCTCGCTGGTGGTGCTGATTTTGACCTCGCCGTTCATGATGTTGATCGCCATCCTGATCCGTCTCGATTCCAGAGGGCCAGTCCTGTATTCCCAGGAGCGGATCACCCTGTCCGGCCGGGTCCACAAGATTTACAAATTCCGGACCATGGTCGAGAACGCCGAGGAAAAATTTGGCTCATTCCAGTCGAGTGCCGATGATCCGCGCGTCACCCGGATCGGACGGATCCTGCGCCAGTCGCGCATGGACGAATTGCCCCAATTTTTCAACATCTTGATCGGTGAAATGTCGGTCGTCGGACCACGATCTGATCGTCCGATCACGATCGGTGCTTTTGAGGACCAGATCCGCGGTTACAACCAGCGCCTGAAAGTCAAATCCGGCTTGACTGGCCTGGCCCAGATTTCCGGCCATTATGACACAGCCCCAGAGGACAAGCTGCGCTACGATCTGATGTACATCAAGAACTACTCGCTGCTTATGGACCTCGCAATCATCATGAAAACGATCCAGGTTGTTTTCCGCGGCCTGACCAGCGGGGGTGGCATTTTCAAAAACCATGGCATGCCGATTCACAATTTCCCGGCCGGAAACGCTGGCCAATCCACCCGGTCAGATGAGGAAAAACCCAACATTTAACCCGAGTGCACCGGGACTGAAAGAAACCTGTAATAATCAGCCAAACAGGGCATGATAAAATCCAAGTGGGTCTACATGCCCAGAAGTCTACTGGTAAAGCAGGTGCTTGAATGGTTTCCAGGATTCGCCCGATGGTCCGACAGTCGAAAATTGCATCCCGGCTGGCTGTCCTTGTGCTGGCACTGGCGCTGGTGATCGGCCAGATCGGCCCTTTCCGCGGTCGTGACCTGGACGTGCAGGCTTTGTCCTTTGTTCGCCAGTGGATGGCCATCAGCGGGATCGATGTCCGGGTCCGCAGTGGTCCATCCACATCAGATGGAATTCTCGATTACCTGAACACAGGCCATCGTGTCTATGTCTGGACAACCGAGCGTGGCAGTGACCTGGACTGGTATTTGGTCACCTATGTCAGTGGCAACTATCCCCGGACGGGTTATGTGGCTGCCAAATATGTCAAGCCACTGGACACCGACACCGACTCCGCTTTTGAAGCAACCCTGACCGCCCAGGGATTCCCGGACAGCTACAAACCAGCCCTGCGCAAATTGCATGAGCTCTATCCGAACTGGATGTTCAAGGCAACTCGCCCCGATGTTTCCTGGACGACGGTTTTGGACAACGAGATGGCCAACTGGCGCAGTGTGATTCCGATGGGCTATAATCCATCGTATCGTTCGACCAACTCCGTGACCTACAAAGAATCAACCAACACCTGGGTCAACTGGGATGGCAAGACATTGACATCCAGCGGCTGGGTCATGGCCAACCGGTCCACGCTCGCTTTCTACATGGATCCCCGCAACATGCTGGATCCTTCGCGTGTGTTCATGTTCGAGACCTTGTCCTATGATGACGATCTGCATACCACGTCCGGCATCGATGCTGTCCTGGGCACCAGCTTCATGGGCGGCGGGGCCTCGTTTGACTACAATGGCGGCAAAATATCCTATGCTGATGCCTTTATCGATGCAGCAGAAGCTTCCGGAGTCAGCCCCTATCATCTGGCTGCGCGGGCTCGCCAGGAAGTCGGCACTTACTCCGGGTCTGTTACTGGAACGTATTCGAGCAGCTATCCATATGTCTACAATTATTACAACATTGGCGCTTCTGATTCAGGCGACCCGGTTCTGAATGGCCTGCAATGGGCCTTGCTGGGCCCGGACCGCAAGACTGACTACACCCCAACCGATGAGAAATACCTGATCCCCTGGCAGGATCAGCTGGATGCAGCAGGCAAAGTCACCAAGGCCCTCGGCCGCTATCGCTCCATCGTCGGCGGAGCCAAATTCATCGGCAACAACTACATCAATGTCGGCCAGGACACGCTCTACCTGCAGAAATTCGACGTCTTCGATGATGAGGATTATGACCGTTACTGGCACCAGTACATGACGTTTATTGGCGCACCCTATGGCGAATCAGCCTATGTGGCGGACAGTTACATGAAGATGGGTGTGATCGGCAACCAGTTTGTCTTTTCCATCCCAGTCTATGATGACATGCCGGAAGAGCCTGTTCCGCTGCCGGTTGGCAATGGCAATGTCAACAATTACCTGAGCGGAATCACCGTCGCCGGCCAGTCTGTCAGCCCGGCTTTTGATCGCGCCAAAACAACAGGCTACACGGTCAAATTACCGGCAACAGCCACTGTGCCGGACATCAAAGTAACAACAGAGTCACCCTATGCCGCTGTGTCGATTTCCGGCAACAGCGTGCTGCAGGACGGTGACAATGTCTATGCCATCACGGTTCAGGCCAGTTATGGCAATGATCCGCGCACCTATACCTTGACAGTCAACCGTGCGCCAGCACCGACCCCGACCCCGACC
>SABL01000318.1 GCA_009928985.1 Clostridia bacterium | reverse complement strand
GAAACCTTTCCGTATGCGTACAGGGCTGCCGAGGAGCGCGGGCTGTACTATGTGCATTCCACGTCGGACGCCGACATACTGGGCGGCCAGGGCACAATCAGCCTCGAGACGCTGGACCAGCTGCCCGATCTGGAGCAGATCGTCCAGCTGTGCAGCTGGTGCCATGATCAGGGGATTGATCCGGTCGGCTTTCATTTTCATGCTGACCCGATTGACCACCATGCGGGCGCTGATGTCCTCGATCACCTCGAGCACGCCGAGGCCATTTTCCTCGAGTGTCCGGCCACTTTCGACGATGTCGACGATGACGTCAGACAAACCGATCAGGGGGGCCAGTTCGACTGAGCCGTTGAGCTTGATGATCTCGACGCTCTCGCGTTTCTTGGTTTCAAAATATTCACGGGCAATGTGCGGATACTTGGTGCCGATGCGCTTGTTGGGCAGGCGGTCGAGCTTGCCGGCCAGGGATTTGGGGCCGCAGACACACATCCGGCAGGCACCAAAACCGAGATTGAGGACCTCATAGAGCTGGCGGCTCTCCTCGAGCAGCGTGTCTTTGCCGACGACACCGATATCGGCCGCGCCATATTCAACGTAGGTTGGCACATCGGCTGGTTTGGCCATGATGAAGCGCAGGCCAGTCTGAGCGTCTTCCAGGATCAGCTTGCGGCTTTTCTCCTTGGCAGCACGGCAGTCATAGCCAGCTTGTTCTAACAGTTCAATGGCCTGTTCAGCCAGGCGGCCTTTGGAAAGGGCGATGGTCAGTTTATCCATGGGTAGCAGCTCCTCTTGCACGTACCGGTCACGACGGACTGTCTTGTGGTTCAATGCTCTCGATCTCGTCGCTGTCGGGGCCAAGGTACAGGACGGATGCATAGTCGCTTTGCGCGGCCAGTTCAACCAATTCAGCATAGCTTTTACCATCGTAGTCGCAGACGACCGGCCAGCCGTTTTGCCGCATCTGGCGGGCCCGGGTGAGCGCGTCGGCTTGGCGAGAGGGATGGTAACCGAGAAAATCAACCGCTGGACGGGCAGGCAAGCTGTGTCCCTGGCGACGCAGGGCCATCAAGGCGAAATTCAAGCCGATTGAAAAGCCGGTTGCTGACAACTGACGGCCGAAATTGCTGACCAGCTGATCGTAGCGGCCCCCGCTGAACAGCGGAAAACCCAAGCCATAGGTGAAGCCCTTGAAGATCACCCCACTATAATAATTCAAGCTTTGCAGCTGGCCCAGATCGAGGGAAACGAATTCGAGCAGGCCCGCGGCATCGAGGTGGTCCAGAACGGCGCGCAGATTCTTCAGCGCCTCGCGGCTCAAGTCATTTTCAACCAGCGCTTCCAGTTGGTCGATCACCTCATAGGTGCCAAAAAGCGACGGCATCTGCAACAGGACGTCGCGGGCTTTACCTGAAAGACCGATCCGGTCGGATAGCTCTTCGATGGCGACCATGTCCTTGGCATCGATCAGGCGGTGC
>SABL01000317.1 GCA_009928985.1 Clostridia bacterium | reverse complement strand
GCTTTATCATGGTCACGCATGACCGCGTTCTGGCAGAGCGCACGGACCGCTTGCTGATCATGCGTGACGGGCAGATCGTGGAAGATATTTGTCATATTTAAAAAAGCGAAATCGAAGGGTGCCCGATGCGGGCGGGACGGTTGGCAGCAGCTCCGGCAGGATTGATGGGGGCAAAGCCGCTTTTAAAGAGTAACCAGCTGATAGATGGCCTGCTCAATGGACTGTAATTCCGGGGCATTGCTGTCATCGCGCTGCTCGTGCGGAACCGGATTGATGATCCGGCCTTTGATGCTGGCCGGGCGATCGGTCAGCACATACACCAGATGGCCGATCAACACTGCTTCCTGGATATCATGGGTAACAAAAAAGACGCTGCGCCGGTCCAGGGTCCAGAGCCGGATGAATGACTTGATGAGGCTCATTTTCAGCTGGGTGTCCAGTCCCTTGAAGGGTTCATCCATCAGCAAGACATCCGCCGGATAAGCAAAGGCGCGGGCGATCGAGACCCGCTGTTTCATGCCGCCGCTGAGCCGGGCCGGATAATAGGAGGCAAAAGGACTTAATTCCACCATTTCCAGATAGCGCGCAATCGTCTGCTCGCGTTGGTGACGGGGCAGCTTGTCCTTGAGGACAAAATCGATATTCTCCCGTACCGTCTTCCACGGCAGCAGCCTGGTTTCCTGAAACAAATAGCTGATGCTGTGCCCGGAAAAACCTGATATCTGACCGCTGTCGGCCTTCATAACTCCGGACATGAGGTTTAAAAGTGTCGTTTTTCCCGCTCCGGAAGGCCCCAGGATACACACAATCCGGTTTTCTTCTTCCTGCATGCTCAGGTCTTTGATGACCTCGAGACCGCCAAACCCTTTATTGATTTTGTCCAATACAAAAGCCATCTTATCTTCTCCAGTTGGTCAGATTGTTTTCCCATGCGCCCAGCAAGGATTCAAAAACAAAGCTGATCATGATGACGACGACCGTCCAAGCCAGCACCTGGGCCGTCGCAAAATTGAATTTGGCGATCATCAGGTCGGTGCCGATTGCCCGGGTGGGCTGGCTGAGGATCTCGGCGGCAATAATGACTTTCCAGGCAATGCCCATGGCCGTTGTCGCACCGGCCAGCAGATAGGGGAGGATGGCCGGAAAATAAAGCTCCGCTATGATTCGACGCGGCTTCACTTTATACATGCGGGCCATCTCCAGCCATTCCTGATTGATGTTGCGGATGCCGGCCACCACGTTGCCGTAGATGATCGGGAAAAGCATGAGAATGGCAACCACCACCGGCACCAGGTTGGACTCAAACCAGATGATGGCCAGAATAATGACAGACATAACCGGGGTGCTTCGCATCACTGTGACCCAGGGTCGCAGCAGCCAGTTGATTACCCGGCTGAACCCGGCCGCCATGCCCAGAATAATCCCCAGTCCCATGGAAATTAAAAATCCCAACAGCCAGCCAAGACAGATTGTAT
>SABL01000316.1 GCA_009928985.1 Clostridia bacterium | reverse complement strand
GAGATGATATTGGCCGCTTTGCGGCTCATGGCGGCATAATCGGGAGCAGAAATAATTTTCACGTTAGCACCTCAGAATAATTTGTCAGCGACGGCGGCGGTCGTTTTCGAACGGCTTTCACTGGATTGGTCATACGATTGCTTGAAATATTCAATGAACAGGACATCGAGCAGATAGAGCTGGGAGATTTTTGCTGAAAGGGAGCCGCCTTGAAGGGGGCCTTCATTGGCACCGGACAGCAAGACCAGATTGCTATGATGAGTCAGCGGCGATTTCGAAAAACGGGTGATGCCGATCACCGGGACCTGGTTCTGCTGGCACAGCTGGGCGATCTCGACGCAGTCCTTGGTGGAACCGGAATACGAGATCACGACGGCCAGGTCCTGAGGCTCAAGCAATGCGGCGGTCATGGCCTGGAGATGGCTGTCAAACAGGCAGCTGGTCTTGCCGGTGATGCGCATGAATTTATTATTGGCCTCGAGCGCGGTCGCCAGAGAGGATCCAACGCCAAAAAAGACCACCCGCCGAGCCTTGTGGATCATGTCCACGGCGTGAGCGATGTCGTCTGGTTTGATCAGGTCAAAGGTTTCGTTGAGGGCGGCAATATTGGTCCCCAGGACCTTGCGAGCCACATCGGTGATGGAATCATCGAGCTTGATCTCGCCGGCAAACTGGGCCGTGCCACCGTCTTCGGAGTTGATCGCCTGGGCCAGGTTCATCTTGAATTCCTGGTACCCCTGCAGGCGTAGCGTCCGGCAGAACCGGAACACACTGGTGTCGCCCACGGCACAGGCATCAGCCAGATCCGTGATCGACATATACAACACGTCACTGGGACTTAACAGGACAAAATCCGCCACTTTCTTCTCTGCCTTGGTGAAATCCTGATAATTGGCATGAATGCGAGTGAATAAATCCGTATTGGCCATGTCATGCTCCTCCTGATGAACGGGTGTTCCTGCCGATGGCAACCATGCCGTACAGCCCTGCCTGGTTGCCCAGTGCGGCGGGCCGGATCACCAGGCCACTTGCAAACGATGGCATGGTCCGTGCGATGGTATGGCGCAAGATCTGTTGAAAAATATCTTCATCTGTTAGAATACCACCACCGAGCACGATCAGGGATGGATTGAAGCCATGGATCAGGGAAGAAAGTCCACAGGCCACTTCCTCAGCCCATTTTTCCAGGACGGTTTCGACGCCCGTATCAGCAGCATCCCGAGCTGCTGTCAACAGGCGGCCATTTGACCAGGCAGGGTTGACCTGCACTGCCTGGCGGACCAGCGCCGCTGCGTACATCGCCTGGAGTTCCAGGTCGTCGTTGGGCACCGCTTCAGTCGGAACCGGGTCGTAGAACGTGAGATTGTGAACGGCGACATATCCTTCGTATGGTGCTCCCAGCGTCCCTCCGATATTTTTGCCCAGCCAGCACCCCGTGATCCGGGCCCGGAGGTCATCCTGCGAAAGAAGTTTCATCT
>SABL01000315.1 GCA_009928985.1 Clostridia bacterium | reverse complement strand
TACCTGATGGCTTTCCTGCGCATCCCGCAGGCGGTCACCAACGGCTTGTTGGCCGTCACTGACAACCGCATCGTGCTGCTGCTTCTGATCAACCTCATGCTGCTGGTTCTCGGCACAATCATGGACATGGCTCCGCTGATCATCATCACCACCCCGATCCTCTACCCGGTCGTGGTGACCCACCTGGGCATGGATCCGATCCAGTTCGGCGTCATGATGATCCTCAACCTGGCCATCGGTCTGACCACGCCCCCGGTAGGGTCTGCGCTCTTTGTCGGCTGTTCGATCGGAAAGATTTCCATCGAGACGGCGACCAAGGCAATCCTGCCGTTCTACGTCATGATGGTGGTGGATCTGCTGCTGGTCACCTTCGTGCCGGCAATGACGATGTTCCTGCCCTCGTTCATGTAAGAAATCGGTTCATGCACGTTCAGAAAGCCCTGTTTCCCTACCGGAAGCAGGGTTTTCCTTACTCTTGCCTGTAAGGTGATTCGGCAGTACCTTGAGAACAAGCACAAGGAGAATGTTATGATCAGCACCCACTATCTTCCTACCAAAATCATATTCGGCAGCCACTCCCTTTCCCACCTTGCAGAGCAGAAACTGCCGGGCAAGAAGGCGTTGGTTGTCATCTCGAGCGGGAAATCGACCCGCTCCCATGGATATCTCGGCCAGCTGGAGGAACAGCTGAACAAGGCACAGGTCTCTTGGGAGGTCTTTGACAGGATTCTTCCGAATCCTGTCCTTCGTCATGTCACCGAAGGATCGGAACTGGCCCGTACGAGTGGCTGTGATTTTGTCATCGGGCTGGGAGGCGGCTCAGTCATCGATTCAGCCAAAGGCATTGCCATGATGGCAACCAATGAATGGACGCTTTGGGACTATATCAGCGGCGGCAGCGGCAAGGGCAAGAGCCTGGAGAACAAACCGCTTCCGGTGGTAGCCATCACCACCACTGCAGGCACCGGCACCGAGGCCGACCCGTGGCTGGTCATCACCAAGGAGGAGACCAACGAGAAGATCGGTACCGGCAATGATGATACCTTCCCGGTTCTAAGCATCGTCGATCCCACCCTGATGCTCACGGTTCCTCCCCAGTTGACAGCCTATCAGGGTTTTGACGCCCTCTTTCACAGTACCGAAGGGTATCTGAATAAGATTGCAAACACCTTCAGCGACATCCATAGCCTCGAGGCGATCCGGCTGATCGGCAGAAGCCTGGAGACTGCAGTCAAGGATGGCAAGAACCTGAAGGCCAGAGAGGATATGGCGATGGCCAACACGCTGGCCGGCATGGTGGAGACTTTCAGCGGTTGCATCAGTGAGCACTCACTTGAGCATGCCATGAGTGCCTTCCATCCCGAGCTTCCCCATGGGGCGGGGCTGATCATGATCAGCGTTGCCTACTTCACCCACATCGCCAACACCCATGTTGCGGACCAGAGGATGGTGGACATGGCCAAGGCACTGGGCAAGAC
>SABL01000314.1 GCA_009928985.1 Clostridia bacterium | reverse complement strand
GGCAATGCCTTCTTTTTTCTGGCTTTTGACCTCTGTCCATCCTGGAGCTGGCGATGGGACTTGAACCCGCAACCCCCTGATTACAAATCAGGTGCTCTGCCAGTTGAGCTACGCCAGCATGAACTTGGCAATTATAGCTGCTGATTTTTAAAAATCAATGTTTTTCTCGTACACCTAACCGCCAAATTTCAAAAAAAAACCGGAAGCGAGGCGCTTCCGGTTTTCTCAAGCCTGACTGTTAGACGATCTTACTGATTCAGCGGATTTTTGATGAAGGCCGAATCACGATACCGCTCGAACGCCATGGCAAAGGTCCGATACACCAAATGCGCGAATTTCGTGTACGGCATGTACAGGAAGAGCATGGCCACGGAAATGAGATGCAGGTAGTAGACCACATAGCCGAGCGACGGGATGCCGACAAGCCGCAGCAATTCGGCGGCCAGGCCGGTCACGCCGACCCCCATCATGATCCAGATGATAAACCAGTCATAGAAGGTGTTGACGGCCTTGCCGGAGGCCTCCATTTTGGTCCGATTCATCCAGAGGATGCCGAGGCCGACGATCATGGCCACGGCAGAGACGTTGGCCAGCACCTTGATCGGATTCCACATGGAGATGGGACCGTGCATGGAAGGGATGAAAATGCCGATCACATCCTGGGTGAACATGGAATACAGAGTGACAATGAACAGACCGATGAAGGCGTACATCAACGGCTGATGCCCCTTGATCCGATCTGTGTTCTCCGTACATTTTTTGAACCGGTCATGCTGGAGAATCTCTTTGAGCGCCGGCCAAAGGAACATCTTGATGAACTGGGGCACGGAGGGACGATACGGCACCTCGGTCGCACCCACGGAGGCCTGCATTCCCTGCCAGAGTTTGGAGATACCCGTGTACACCGAGGTGATGGCAATACCGACCGCGGTGAGCATGATGATGTCTATGAACAGGACGTTCTTCGACAGCCAGCGGAAATCCCAATGGCCGAAGAAATGCGTATAGCCGACCCGGGCGAATTGTTCACCGGCGGGAATGTGCATGCCGCCGGAGATGAGCCAGAGAATGAAAATGGCCACTGCCGGGATACCGATGAGGATGGGCAGGTTCTTGACCGAACTGCACAACTCGGCCAATCCCTTGGGCCAACCAAGCGAACGGTAGGCATAGGCGCGAATGGCGCTGAGCACGTCACCGGGTTTGGCACCGCGCGGACACATGGCGCTGCAGTCACCGCAGTGATGACATAGAAAAATATTCGGGTCGGAAAGCAGCTTGTCTTTCAGACCCCACTGCGCCAGGATCATTTCCTTGCGCGGGAAGGGCTTGTCATCGGTGGAAAGGGGGCAGGCGACGGAACAGGTCGCACACTGGTAACACTGCTTCAGCGTGTCACCGCCCGCCTCTTTCATCGCCTTGATAAAATCAAGATCGGGTTGCACGTTCATAGACATTGTTTTCTCCTGTCATGAATGATGATGA
>SABL01000313.1 GCA_009928985.1 Clostridia bacterium | reverse complement strand
TTGCTGATCGGGTCCCAGTGGGTCCGGTCCAGCCGTCCTTGCTCGACATCACTTTTCACGCCGCGCTTGACGATGTGCTGCTTGAAATCGAAGTACTGGTTCACCTCGCCGCTGTAGAGGATCGAGCGGGTGACCGGCAGGGCCAGGACAACCAGGCCCAGGGCCAGAAACAAGGGCACCTGCTTGCGGTTGTCGGTGAACAAGGCAGCCGCGATCAGGCCGAAACCACCGCCGAAGAGCACGATCCCGCCCGGGCCGATGCGGGGGATAAGCGGGATGAGGATCAGGCAGCCAGCGGCCGCGCCCACCAGATCCCAGAAGTAGAGTTTTTGGATCTTGTCGGAATAGCTGGAAAACAGGATGGTGATGATCATCCCGGCGAGAAAAAAGGGTAGGGAGATGAAGAAATAGATGAGCAGGAAGAGCAGGCCGTTACGGACCGGGGCATTGTGGAAGTCGTTGAAGTCGAACGGAATGGCGTTGAGTACGGGCAGGATGAGGAGATTCGCCAGGCTGAACAGGACGGCCAGCCGCACCACGGTGCTGGCGGGACTTTTCAACGAACCGCCCCCCTGCAGGGAGAGATAGACGCCGGACAGGCCGAAACAGAACATGACCATGGTGATAATCATGTAGGCCATATTGGAGTTCCAGATAACATCGAACACGCGGACCAGGGCCAGTTCCACCATCAGGGTGGTCATGGCGATCAACAGCAGGCCAAGGGAAAGGCGACGCATAACAAAACTCCTGGAATAGTGGTTCAAACAGTGATCGACCCCGGTCGATCAGCGCAGATGGTCGTGAAAAAGGTCGAATGCCGAGTAGTGCGGTGTTCGACACGCAAAGGCTGGCCGTTGCTGCGGTCAGACAGATGTTGCTAAGAGATCGCCTGAAACTGGTGGCACTTTGAATGACCAATCTTCACCTTTGTCCTGTTCAAAGGAAGCTATGGAGAAACCTTGTATTCGACTTCTCCGTAGCGCTCAGGTGTCGGAAGGCTCTGCAGCCTGACCCTGATACTGAATCCTGCGCAAAAGTGCAACACGCCAAAGCGGCCGGTGCGCCCATCCGGCGAAGCTGGTTGGCTGTTGAAAAATGGGTTTTTTGATCGATCTCTCGGGAGGTTGGAAAAGAATGGAGGTGCCGGCTGCGCAGCGGCAAGCGACGGAAAAAATGGTGGTTCGGACCGGTGCGGTCCAGGCTCAGCGGCTCAGTTCGGCCACGGTGCTGCCATCCGGTTCGAGCAGGCGCACCACCAGCGGCATGGACCCCACCGCGTGGGTGGAGCAGGAGAGGCAGGGGTCGAAGGTGCGGATCACCGCTTCCAGCCGGTTGAGCAGCCCCTCGGCGGGCGGGTTGTGGTCCAGGTAGTGCCGGGCCGCCTGGAAAATGCCGCGCTGCATGGCCAGGTTGTTGTGCCCGGTGGCGATGATCAGGTTGGCCTGCTCGATCAGGCCGTGCTCGTCCACCCGGTAGTGGTGCAGGAG
>SABL01000312.1 GCA_009928985.1 Clostridia bacterium | reverse complement strand
CTCTATGATTATGCCACGCAGGCAGCCGACCGAGGACTGCAAGTGATCATCGCAGCAGCTGGTGGTGCCGCCCATCTGCCAGGCATGGTAGCCTCACTGACCATTTTGCCTGTCATCGGCGTACCGGTCAAAACCCGGACACTTGAAGGTTACGATTCCCTTTTATCCATTCTGCAGATGCCATCAGGCGTGCCTGTTGCTACGGTTGCAGTTGGTGACGGCCAGTCAGCTGGTGAAATCGCCGCCCGGATCATCGGGATCAGCGAGATCTGACTTCCGTTTCCCCATCATACGTTAAAATCGCCCGGTACAAATCAGGGCGGCGGTCGCGGTAAATGCCCCAGCCGGCACGCATGGCAGCCAATTCGTCGCGATCGAATTCGGCCATGAGGACTCCTTCGCTGCTGCGGTCTGCTTCGGCGATCAGCTGGCCTTGCGGACCTGCTATGAACGAAGATCCGTAAAAAGTGATGGTCGAATCCTCGTCTGTCTCGGATCCGATGCGATTGGAAGCGATCACTGGCACGAGATTGGTTGCGGCATGACCGCGCATGCACATTTGCCAGTGATCCTTGGAATCAACGGCCGGATCATTCGGCTCGGAACCGATCGCAGTCGGGTAGAAGAGGAGTTCGGCGCCCATCAGGGCCAGACAGCGAGCAGTCTCCGGATACCACTGGTCCCAGCAGATCCCGATGCCAATCGTTGCATAGCGCGTCTGCCAGACTTTGAAACCTGTATCCCCGGGATTGAAATAGAATTTTTCTTCATAGCCAGGCCCGTCCGGGATGTGGCTTTTGCGGTAGATACCCAGTATCGAACCATCCGCATCGATTACCGCGATCGAATTGTAGCGGGCATTGTTGCGTCGCTCGTAAAAGCTGATCGGCAAGACGACTGCCAGCTCTCTGGCGACAGCCTGGAAATGCAAGATCGCCCGGTTCTCGGCAACCGGCAGCGCCAGATCGTAGTATTCGGGCTTTTCCTTCTGGCAGAAATACGGCGTTTCGAAAAGCTCCTGCAGGAGGATGATCTGGGCGCCTTCGGCGGCAGCCTGTCGGACCAGCTTTTCAGCTTTGGCAAGGTTTTTCTCGACCGACCAGCTGCAACTCATCTGGGTGGCAGCGACTTTAACCTTTTTCATATGGTTTCCTCCGGCATTTGCTGAGTGGTGCAATGGACATTGCCGCCCTCCGGGATGATCGGCATCCCGTCGATCCGGCGGATCCGGCGCTTGGGGTAGAGCCCGTGCAGGATGGCAGCCGCCTGCTCGTCTGTTTCGGTTGCTGCACCACCAAAGACGGGCAGGATGATCCCGTCATTGACGAAATAGAAATTGAGATAACTCAATGTCAGTCGCTTGCTCCGGTACTCTGCGCGCGGTGGCTGCGGGATTTTTACGATCTCGAGTTTACGCCCGCGGGCATCCGTAGCAGCCTCCAGAAGTGCCAGGTTTTCCTGGGTGATGGTGTAATTATCATCCTCAGGATCGTCGCAGACCTGGATCAGG
>SABL01000311.1 GCA_009928985.1 Clostridia bacterium | reverse complement strand
TCGATGTCGTGACCTGCATCCTGGCTGTCCTTTTTCTATTGACACTGAAAGTGGCACCCCATGCCAAAGCTCTGGAAAAGCAAGCCATCAGCTACTGGCAGGACTTGCGCCTGGGCTTTGCCTACATCCGCGGCCACCGGCTCGTCCGCAGCTTGTTCCAGTTTTTCGCTCTCTTTTTCGTCCTGGTTTCGCCTGCGGCATTCCTGACGCCCCTTCAGGTGGCCCGTTCCTTTGGTGAGGATGTCTGGCGCCTGACCGCCATCGAGGTGGCCTTTTCCAGCGGCATGCTGCTGGGCGGACTCGTCATGTCCGTCTGGGGTGGCTTCAAAAACCGGATCCACAGCATGATCCTGTCCATTTATCTGATCGGGATCAACCAGATCCTGCTTGGCGGCGTCCCCTGGTTCTGGATCTATGTGGCTGTCATGGTGGTAGTGGGTGTCACATTGCCGATTTTCAACACGCCGGCCATGACCCTGTTGCAGGAAAAGGTTGAAGATGCCTATCTGGGCCGGGTTTTTGGTGTTCTCTCGATGATCTCGAGCGGATTCATGCCGCTGGCTATCCTGGTCTTTGGCCCGTTGGCGGACCGGGTCTCGATCGAATGGCAGCTGATCGCTACCGGGATCCTGCTGGTCATCCAGGGAGTGTTCCTGCAGAAAAACAAGCTCCTGATCCAAGAGGGACAGCCTACTTCCGCAGCCGATCAAGCCAAGGCCGTTGATTCTGTAAGATAATCAGTTGTAAAATGCAATAAATAACGCAATGGATTCAACGACTACCGGACAGGAAGAGAAACTGGATGGATTTGCAAACCGCCTTTTTTGGCACCTTGATTGTCTTCCTGATGACTGAGCTGGCGCTGACCTGGCTCTGGCTCCAGCATAAAAGTCATTATCAGGGACTCTTCTATTTGCCACTGGCTTCGGCGCTGGTTGGAGCTGCCTCATGTCTGATTGTATTCCGGCAGCAGATTCCGGACTGGGCTTCGATCATCCTGGCTAACCTGCTGTTGTTTCAGGTTCCCATCCTGGCCAGAAAGGGTTTTGCCGCCTTTTTCGGTCTCACGACGTCGCGGCGTTTCAGCTATCTGCTCACAACCGCGGCCATGCTGGCCCAAGTCTATCTCACATACATCCAGCCCAATCTGACCCTGCGTCTCCATGTCTATGGACTCGTTTTCAGTGTGTTAACCGGTCAGCTGTTCTGGCTGCTGACCCGATCCGTGCCACAGTATTACTGTAAGCAGCTTTCGCCCATCAGCCTGAGCCTGGCTGTGATGGTCGTGGGCCTTATAGCCCGCTCCCTGTCTCTGGTCCTCTTCCCTCTTCGAGATACGGATCAACTTCTGGATCGGAATGTCGATGCCTATTTCATCCTGGCCATGATGGGGTTTTGGATCTTGTTCACCTATGCCGTGATGATCCTGGTCTCCCGGCGCCTGATGGACGAGGTCAACCTCGAACGGATGAAATTCGATACCATGTTCTATCAGTCCAGTGATGCCAGC
>SABL01000310.1 GCA_009928985.1 Clostridia bacterium | reverse complement strand
GAACTCATCTGCGAATGCATCGATCTGGTCCTGCGGGGCCAAGCGGTTTTAAAAGAGACCGAACCTGACTGCGACGATATCCTCCTTGACCGAGCAGCTAGGAATCACTGAAACGGAGGAATCACATGATAACCCTGGAACGAATCCGCCAAAAGAAACAAGTTATCCGAGGCGTGATCTACGCTCGCTTTTCATCGGAAATGCAACGCGACGAAAGCATCGACGCCCAGATCCGGGCGATCGAGGAATACGCCAGGCGCAACAACATCGTGGTGGTCGGAAACTACGTCGATAAGGCCAAATCGGCAACAACCGATAATCGTCCTGAATTTCAACAGATGATTGCCGATGCCGCCAAGAACCAGTTCGATGTCGTTCTGGTTCACAAGCTGGACCGGTTTGCCCGCAACCGCAATGACAGCATCGCCTACCGCATGCAGCTCAAGCGCCATGGCGTTATGCTGATCAGTGCCCTGGAGTATATCGATGAGGGCAGCCCGGAAAGCATCATCCTGGAGTCGGTGCTCGAAGCCATGGCAGAGTACTACAGCCGCAACCTGGCTCGCGAAGTCGAGAAGGGCAAGAAGGAAAACGCGCTGAAAGGCAAGCATGTCGGCGGCGTCCCGCCACTCGGGTTCGATCTGGATCGCGCGACCATGAAGTTGGTCATCAATCCCCATGAATCCGAATGCATTCGCCTGATATTCAAGCGCACCCTCGATGGGTTTGCTTATAAGGAAATCAGCGATGAACTCAACCGGCTGGGTTACAAAAGCAAACTAGGCACACGCTTCGCCCCCAATTCACTGGGCAGCATACTGCGCAACCAGAAGTACACTGGCACCTATATCTACAACAAGTCCTCGGCCAAGGATGTCGATGGCAAACGCAATGGCCACAAGTACAAGGACGAATCGGAAATCATCCGGCTCGAAGGTGCGATGCCTGCGATTGTCAGCCAGGAAGACTTTGACCTGGTGCAAGAACTCCTGAGGCGGCGCAAAAATAAATCCTTCTTGAATCGAGGCAAGCAAAACTACTTTCTGTCGGGCAAGATCATCTGTGGAGTTTGCGGCAGTTCCTACACCGGCAACAGTCGCCGGCCAGACCCGCACAATCCTTTGTATATTTCTTACCGCTGCTGCCGATTCAATAAAAAGGCCAACTGCAAGAACCGGGAAGTCCGGCGCGAGATTCTGGAATCGATCGTTTTCGACAATCTGGCTCAGAAGGTTTTCGATCCGGAACTGATCCCCAAGCTCAACGAAGCCTACCGTAAATACCTGCTCAGTCGGGATTCCTTCAAACTCGCTGAAATCGAGACCTGCAAAAAGCAACTCAAGGATATCGACAAAGAAATCGCCAACCTGATCAGCTTCATCGCCAAGTCGGCTTCAGAAGCAGTCGCAGCTGAGCTCAATTCATTGGAAACCAAGAAGACCGAGCTGCAATTTGCACTCGACCGATTGGAAAACGAGCTGAATTCGCGGAAAGTCAGTGAAATCGAACTGACC
>SABL01000309.1 GCA_009928985.1 Clostridia bacterium | reverse complement strand
AGGCTGGCTGCACGTGCCTTTGATTCCCTGGTGGATGCCCTTGGGCTGGGTGATCAGGTCAACAAAAAGCCACAGCATTTGTCGGGAGGGCAGCGACAGCGGGTCGCTGTTGCTCGGGCGCTTATCCACCGACCATCCATCATTCTTGCCGACGAACCGACTGCCGCCGTGGATTATCCGACAGCCCTCGAAATCAGGGATGAGTTGAAATCCTTGGCGCACACCA
Organism: Clostridia bacterium; assembly: GCA_009928985.1. GTDB lineage: Bacteria > Bacillota > Clostridia > Saccharofermentanales > UBA5734 > UBA5734. The sequence continues at coordinate 1,301 of SABL01000309.1, read as the reverse complement.
TGGGCTCTGCCGTGGTCATGGTGACGCACGATCACAGTCTGGTCCGGGGAGTGGCTGACGTGGAAGTGGGCTTCGAGGTCACTCGGACAACTCGCTGCGAATCACTGGCCACCGCCTTTGTCCGGCACGAACCGGCGGAAGCGTCCGAACAGGAAAACGCCGACAAAAGGGACGTGAACTTGTGATTCTGCGATTAGCCTTCAAAGACATACGGCACGACTGGCTGCTCAGCGTTTGCCTGGTGCTGGCCATTGCTTCCATCATCGCGCCGTTGCTCATCCTCTTTGGTATCAAGTTCGGCACAATCCAGACCATGCGCGGACGCCTGATCGAGGATCCCAAAAACAGGGAAATCCGACCGCTGATGACAAAATCCTTTGAGCGAGAGTGGTTTGACAGCCTGAAAAGCACGGTGCCGGGCATCTCCTTCGTCGTGCCCATGACCCGCCAAATCTCGACTTCCATATCGGCGACGAATGCAGGCAAGAAGACCAGGGAGCAACTGTCCCTCATGGCAACGGCCGAAGGTGATCCGTTGCTGCTCGAAAACGGTGTGCAGGTTCCCGGACCAGGCTCCTGCGTGTTGACCGAACCCGCTGCCCAGGCACTGCAGGCTGCGGTCGGTGACGAGCTCGTTTTCAGCAACCGGAGAATCATCAGCGACAAAGCTGAAAGTGGTGATTTCACGGTCCGTGTTGCAGGCGTTTTGGACGCCAGGGCCAGCAGCCTGAAGACCGCGTTCGTCCCGCTGGAAGTGGTCGAAGCCGTGGAAGATTACAAGGACGGGATGGCTGTCTCCGCATTTGGCTGGCAGGGTGCCCAGCCGGAGGCGTATCCTGTTTACGATGGGGTGATCCTCTCCGTGTCGGCCGCATTCAGCAAGGTTGATGAAGTGGTCGTGACCAACAACACGGGATTCACCAGGTTGCAGGAAATCGATGCCGGCAACGTGCTGGAAACGTTGAGTATCAACCCCCAGCCTGGTCGGATTATTTATCTTCTGACGACGAAAAATCAGTCGGCGAGCGAAGAAAGTGTGCAGGCAGTGCGGGACAAACTCCGCGGCAGGGACGCGACAGTCGTTCCCTGGATCGAGCCTCTTGAAATAACCGTCATGCCGTCCGGGCGGGAACAGTCAGTCAAACTGACACTGTATGCGGCAAGTGAGGAGATCGATAGCGCCACCGGTTCACCTCTTCCCGCAAACACTGGCGAAAATTCGGACAGCCGGCAGCCACTGCTCATCCCCGCGGAAGCCCCTCTGGCCGAAGGTACGGCAACTCTGTCGCTCAGTATCGGGG
>SABL01000098.1 GCA_009928985.1 Clostridia bacterium | reverse complement strand
CACTTGCCCTGACTCCTGGGGTGTCTGGTTCCCGCAGGACGACCAGCAAGTGGGCTGGCAGACCTGTCTCGATGAAATGGCTCGGGCGGGATACAAAGCGCTGGAACTCGGCCCCTGGGGCTACTTGCCCACGGATCCAGCGGTACTGAACCAGGAATTGTCAGTGCGCGGATTGGAACTGGTCTCGACCACAATCATGAGCGACCTGACCTCACAAGACAACATCGATCATGTGATCCTGCCGACCGTGGACCAGATGGCCCGGCTCCTGGCTGAATTCCCGGATACTAAAATGATCATCTTGATGGACAATACGTATTCCGACCTCTGGACGGGTGCATTGACCAGTCCGAAACAGCTCGACGAGACCACTTGGAAAGTGCTCTCAAACGGTGTGCGCCAGATCCGAGACTATGCCCGTGACCAGTACGGCTTGACTGTCTATTTCCATCCCCATGGTGAAACCCATGTCGAAACCGAGACGCAGATCGAACGATTGCTCAGCGAAGTCGATATCGACCTCTGCCTGGACACTGGTCACCACGCCTATGCCGGCGGCGATCCGGTCAACTTCCTTCGCCGCCACATCCACCGGGTCAAATACCTGCATATCAAAGACTGTGACCAGGCCATCCGGACCGAAAAGGACCGCGCGGGATTAAGTTTTGCGGCTGCGATTGACCGCGGTATCATGGTAGAAGCAGGCCGAGGCAGCGTCGATTTTGCTGCCATCCGCGACATCCTGAAGGTGTACGCTTTTGATGGCTGGGCGATCGTCGAGCAGGATATGTATCCAGCGCCAGCAGACAAACCGTTCCCGATAGCGAAACGAACTTTGGACTATCTCAACAGCATTCATTTTTCAGCTTGAACCCCGGCAACAGGGGAGAGGAGGCAGCAAACATGGCAAAGATCAAATTTGGTGTCGTTGGCATCGGTGGCATGGGCCAGACCCATATCACCAACCTGCAGCAGCGGATCCCAGGCTCGGAAGTCATCGCCATCTGTGCCCGGAACGAAGACAAAGTCCGGGCGATCCAGGCGGAATTCAACATCCCTTACAGCTATACCAATTACGATGAGATGCTGGCCAATTCAGATATCGATGCGATTGTCATCGCCACTGGCGCCGATGCGCACAAGGAGCAGGCTGTCAAAGCCTGCGCAGCCAAGAAACACATTTTTTGCGAGAAACCGCTCGCCAAGACCCTCGCGGATTGTCTGGCGGTGGAACAAGCGGTCGCCCAGAATCCGGACAAGAAATTCACCGTTGGATTCATGCGCCGGTTCGACCCCTCCTATGCTGAAGCCAAGGCCAGGATTCGGGCCGGCCAGATCGGCAAACCGATCCTGTTCAAGGGAGTCAGCCTTGATCCTTCGTCTGTTCTCGACGCCCATCTCGATGGGGTCAAACGTGGTATCTATGTCCCGTGGTTCATCGAAATGGGCAGCCACGACACCGATCTGGCACGCTGGTTTCTCGAAGGCGAACCGGAGGAAAGCTTTGCCACCGGAGGGGCCTATGTCTGCACCGGACTCGCAGACTACGATGACTATGACAATGGCTTTTCCCTGACGAAATTTGACAATCAGACCACGGCGTACATCCAGGTCGGCCGGACCCATACCTGCAGCCATGTCGAATCCGAAATCGTCGGCACCCAAGGCACACTGCGCGTCAACAGCGTTCCGCGCAAAAACTACGTCACCCAGTTCACGGATGCTGGCATCCTCGAAGAAGCACAGGAAAGCTTCCAGGCCCGCTGGAGAGATGCTTTCTATCATGAAATGGCGGATTTCGTCGATTGCATCCAGACCGGACGCGACCCGGAAACCACCGCCCACGACGGCACCAAAAGCCTCGAATTCTGCCTCCAGCTCCACGATGCCTACCTGAAACAAACCCAGACCAAGTAGATCCACCCATCAGCAGGCACCAGACCGGTGCCTCTCAACCAGAAAGGAAATCAAGCCATGGACCAGCAAATGGACGCGGTTGTCTTTGTCGCGCTCGGCCAGTATGAAATCACCACCCGACCCATCCCCCATATAAACAATTCCAACGATGTCCTGGTCAAAATCCTTGCCGCCAGCATCTGCGGTACCGATGTGCATATCCTGCACAATCCCCCGGGCGTTATCGCCAATCCGGGCATCATCCTCGGCCATGAATGTGTGGCGGAAGTCGTCGCGACCGGCCAGGCAGTCAAGGCCTACCGGCCCGGTGACCGGGTCGTCGCTGACAACAATCTGCCCTGTGGCACTTGCCCAGCCTGTCTCAGTGGCAATGCCAATCTCTGCCAGAACATCACCTCGATGGGCGTCCACATCGACGGCGTCTTTGCTCAATATGCCGTCTTCCCAGATACGGCCCTGGTCAAGATCAGCCCGGATGTGCCGATCGAAAAGGCGATCTTTGCGGAACCGCTCAATTGCGTGATGGGGGCCATGAAAAAGCTCAAGGTGATGCCAGGCGATACCGTACTGGTGCTTGGCGGCGGGCCGATCGGTCAGTATTTCACCGGTCTGATGAAAGCGTCCGGTGCAGGAAAAGTGCTCGTTTCAGAAATCAGTGATTTTCGTGCGGAATTTGCGCTCAAACAAGGTGCGACTCGCGTGATCCGACCCGACCGGGAAGATCTGCTAGCCGCCGTGCTGGAGGAAACCAAGGGTGTCGGCGCAGACATTGTGATCGATGCGGTCGGGGTCCTGATCAATGACGCTCTCGCCACTGTCAAGAACGGCGGTTCGATCTTGCTGTTCGGCATGAATGCCAACGCTCGCCAGGAGATTGCCCAGAACACGATCACCGCCCGCGGCTTGACAATCTATGGCAATTTCATTGGGCTCAACACCCTGTACAATACCGTCAACACGTTGGAAAACAATGTTGTCGATTTTGAAAATCTCGTGACACACAAACTGGCCTTGAAGGACTTTGCGATCGGTCTTGAGGCGATGCAAAAAGGCCAGGCGATGGAGGTTGTGCTGTATCCATTTGAATGATCAGACGGAGCGCCAGCCTTGATCGAGTTCCCGGACCACCTGGTCCAGGATCTGGTGATTGCTCGCAATCACCAGCCCGTGGCGGCGAAAGCCATAGTCCTGGCCATTGAGGGTGGTGGTCACACAGCCCGCTTCTTGGGCTAGCAAGGTGCCCGGTGCCACTTCCCAGAGACTATTGGAAAACAGGATATGACAGCTGTTGCGATCGGCCGCCAGAAACGCAAAATCGACCGAAGAGGCCCCCTGGATGCGCACCCGGAGGGCCTTTTCCATCAGGATCGACATGGCCCGGATCTGGAACGGCCGGGAGGTGGGATTGGACTTGGAAAAATCACCGAATGTGACAATGCTATTGGCAAGTTCGCGCTTTCGATTCGTTTCCAGTTTTTGGCCGTTGAGGAATGCCCCTTGGCTGCGAATGGCTGTATAGGTTTCATCCAGCTCAGGCAGATAGATCAGGGTGAAGACGGGCTGGCGTTCGACCAGAAGAGCCAGGGTGACGCCATAATAAGGTAAACCCTGGACGAAATTGACCGTGCCATCGATCGGGTCACAGACCCAGGTCCGCTCCGGACCCAGATCCTCGTGATTTTCTTCTTCGCCAATGAAATGGTCTGTGGGAAACAGGCTCTGCAACCGACGCTTGATCTCCCGTTCCATCGCATAATCCAGATCCGTCACCAGATCCTGACGGCCCTTGGCTTGGACAGCATAGTCCTCCTGGCCGAGGATTTCGGCAACCACTTCCTTGACCAAGGCTTCAATGACCGGGACGGACCGGGACCAGTCTGGCATGGCATTCATTTTTGAACTCCTGGAAAAGGGCTTAATACCCCAGCTCGATGATGTTGGCGATCAGGCCTTTGCAGCGGCCGCAATCCGTACCGGCACCGGTCAATTCGCCCACTTTTTCGACGGTGTCAGCACCGGATTTGACAGCATCCACCACAGCCTGCAAGGAGACTTTCATACAGCCACAGACGGACGAGAGAATCCCATCCAGTTCGCTTTTGCAGCCCTCACAGACGCCGCAGACTCCAGTCGCGTTTGCAATCTCGTCAAAGGTGCGTGCCCCGGTTACCATGGCCTTGCGGATGGTCAAATATTCGACTTGGTTCGTTGTACAGATCATGCGGTTTCCAGCCATTGATTTCTCCTAAAGCTTTGTCTTGTAAATTTGCATCGAGTTGATACGGACGCGGGGGCTATTATACACAGTCCGACCCATATTAGTCACGATGCAGCGAAATAAAAAGGATCAGATCGCCCAGAATAACGCCCGCAACCACCAGAAATGCGACCGTGAAATTGAACCGGGCCGCGATCAAGCCGATTGTCAGGGAGCCAAGGGCGACGCCAATGTCCATGGCGGCATACAAGGTGGCAGAGGTTGCCCCGCGGCGCGATTTGGGTGCCGATTGCAGACCGATGATATTGATCAGGGCGAACGCGACGCTGTTTCCCAGACCATAGAGAGCTGCCGCAAGCAGCATCCAGGGCAGGGTCCGGCTGAAGGCTAGTATGATAAAGCTGATCATCACCAGAATCAAGCCTGGTACAAACAGGCGACGGATGCCATAGGTCATGGACAATCGGCCAATCATCCATGATGCGACCAGACCGGTGGCTGCATTGATCATGAAAAACAGACTGATGTTCGAAATTTGGCGCGCGTTGGCATACAGGGGGATGAACGAGAAGACGATGGCAGCACCAAATCCCAGCAGAAGCTGGTAAGAAGCCGGTTTGAGAGCCGTTTTTTCCAACAGGTTTCGCAAGTCCAGATTGGGAACCTCGAAGCCTCGGGGTTGATGTTTTTCGTAATTGAGCAGGACAAGCAGGCTTCCAGAAAGCAACAATAAGAAAACGGCGGCATTGAAAGCCGCTTGGTGGTTGTAGGCACGAATCAGCCACAAAGCTGTGACCGGTCCGATCGCTGCGGTCAGATTCATCGCCAGACCGAACAGACTGATCCCTTCAGCCAGTCTTGCCTTGGGTGTGACATCGGCATAGATGGTGGGCGCAGCCGTTGTCATGGCGCTCAGGCCGAAGCCATGCAGGACTGCCAAAGCCAAGATCCAAATTATGGATGGCATCCGGCCGTAAAGCAGCGCGGCAAGGGCAAAACCTGTGATTGCGAGGGCCACGATCAGGCGCCGGCTGCGCGCATCCAGCAGGTGACCTAATATCGGCCGCACCATCAGAGCCGTCAGGGAGATGATCGACATGAAAGCCCCGGCAGTGGCCTCGGTGCCGCCAAATAACAGAGCATACAGCGGGACAGTCGTAACCAGCAAATACTCGGCAAAAAGGCCAACGTCGTGATCAGGTTGATGATCACGAATTGACGATTCCAGAGTGCCTCGCCCGGTTGGCTTATGTTGGGTGAATTTATTTTTTCCATGCCAAGACCATAACAGAAAACAGACAGCGATCCATTGAAAATATTGCTATAATCTTGGGAATATATGCTTGATTCTTTCCTGTGTCCGAACTTAAAACTCCAGATCATATTCGAGGAGGGCCTATGTGCTTTTCAGCAACAGCCAGTTTTGTCAGTGGTGCCCTGTTGACCGGGGCTGGTCTTGCTACCTTGTCCCGCAATTCGATCCCGGAACAACGGGTTTTTGCGGCGATGCCTCTGATATTTGGCCTGCAACAAATTTCGGAAGGCTTTGTCTGGTATGCATTGCAAAGACCCGGCCATGAGCAAACCCTGGCAGTCGCCTCTGGACTGTTCCTGCATTGTGCCTTTATTTGTTTCCAGCCGGGCAAATATCCGCTGGTTTGCCAGCCTGATCCTGATCGCCAACCTCGTGGCGATCATCTTCTACACCAATTACCTCATCTCGATCTGGTGTTTTTTCTCGGCTCTGGCAAGCGGTGTGATCTGGTGGATTTTGCGGCCAGAGACTCAGCTGTCCGAGGTTCCTGCCCATGTGTGAGATCAGCTTGACCATGAAACTCCTGCCCGGCTGTTATGGCATTTGCCGTTTGGACAAAGGAAGTGAGACCCCCAGTTGGGCTGTTTCTGGTGACTTGTTCTCAGTCACGCGCACCGCGGAAGAACTCTCGGTTGTTTGTCCAGAACAAAACATCCCTGATGGCGTCAAGGCAGAACGGGACTGGCGGATCTTGAAAGTCATCGGGCCGCTCGATTTTTCCCTGACCGGAATTCTCGCTGCGATCAGTTCCGCGCTGGCAGCCAGCCAGATCAGCCTGTTTGCGCTTTCGACTTACGATACGGACTACATCCTGGTCAAAGAAAAAGATATCGACTGGGCGATCGATGTCCTGAAGAAAGAACAATTCGAGATCGAAGTCTGACTGGTCAATTTTGGGGCATGGAAAGATGACAGAATTATGTTTGGGGAAAAGCGAATTATGACCCCGTTCGAAAAGAACCGAATGTTCAAGTTTTTCACTGGCACCAGAAGCCAAGCGAGGCCTCATGAACCAGCCGTCTGATAAAGAGCTTTTTTCATTGCCCAAAGCCTTTCCGTTCGCCATCTATCTCGCCACGATTCCGAATCAGGGTTTAAGGACCATGCAATGGCATGATTGCCTGGAGTTGAATTATATCGTCCACGGCAATGGCCATTACATGATCAGCGATGTGCGATATGAGGTTGAATCTGGCCAGGTTTTTGTGATCAACAACAATGAATTGCATTGTGCCTACACCTCTTCTTCTCTTGAACTGCTTTGCATTGTCTTCGAGCCAGGATTTGTCACCGGAAATACCCTGGTTGACCAAGAATATCTGGAACCTTTTTTTGAACGGAATGTCAATTTCCATAACCAGATTCAATCAGATAATCCTTTGGCGAGCACCATCCGGGACTTGGCTTATGAAATGAAGCGGGAAATGGAAGAATCCTGCGAGGGCTATCAATTGATCATCAAGGCTTCGCTCCTGAGAATCCTGGCCCTGCTTTTCCGTCATTTCAAGCTGGATGGTCAGCTCGGTCATGACTATATTGTCCATCAGCACCGCCTGGACCGGATCCGCGAAGCCGTCGCCTACATGGATGCTCATTATCAAGAAAAAATCAGTCTGGACACAATTGCCCAGAGGGTTTACATGAATGGATCCTATTTTTCGACTTATTTCAAAAAAGTGATGAAAATCTCTGTCATGGACTATGTATTCAACTTGCGCATGACACGGGCGGCCAATTTGTTGACGGACCCCAATATTTCAATTACCGATGTCAGCCTGAGCTGTGGCTTTCCGACTCCTGCCTATTTTTCCCGTGCCTTTTCAAAAGCGCATGGCTTGTCGCCTGGACAGTATCGGAAAAAATACTGCAATAGTCTTGATATCCAAAAATAAGTCAAATCTGTGTTTGCTTTTGAATAGAAACCAATTCGCTACTTTTATATAATGTAATCATCAGCTGATCGAATAGAACATTAAAACAGGCGATTATCCGTCAAAAATTCGCCAATTCCAGTAAAATTTATCCATAGGATTGTTAATGAAGTTGATTGCCTGGAGGTATAGTATGCGTGCCATTATTCATTCTGTCCAAAAATTTGTAAAAGAAGAAACTACTCTGATTTTTTCGCTGCTGGCGCTGTTGGCCTTGGTAATTGGGGCGTCAGGAGCTAGATAATTGTTACTAGCAGTCCAGAGTCTCGATCATTTGGCTAGTTTCACAACGTTTCCCATGAAATTTCTCTCCTCCGAGAAATGATATTCTCTTCCTCAAAGAGTGTACAAAGGTCTGGATTGGTGGATCCAGGCTTTTGTGCTATTTACAGAAACAACAGCAGGCTGACAGCCATGACGATCATGCCGGCGACCATGCCATAGATGGACAGGTGGTGCTCGCCGTAATCCCGCGCCGAGGGCAACAGCTCATCGAGCGAGATGAAAACCATGATTCCAGCAACGAGCCCGAAAATGATTCCCATGAGGGTATCGCTCAAGAAGGGCAGCAAGATCAGATAGCCCACCAGGGCCCCGACTGGCTCGGACAGGCCAGAAATGAAAGAATAGAAGAAGGCCTTCCTCTTGCTCCCTGTGGCATAGAAGATGGGAACAGAGACGGCGATGCCTTCGGGAATATTATGG
>SABL01000013.1 GCA_009928985.1 Clostridia bacterium | reverse complement strand
CGCAGCTTCTGAAACTGTTGTGGCAGAGGAAACTTCCGAAGCGGTTGCCGAATCCAGTGAAGTTGCTGCCGCAGAAACCACCGTTGCTGAGACCACTGCAGCCTGATCTTGCAAAATGCCTGCTGGACCTCTTGACATTCCGGACCAGCGCATTATGATGGATTTATAAGCAAGGGCGCTTTGCCGATTCACCCGGCAGGCGCCTTTTGCGATTGAATGACCTGATAACAGGGGCATAGAGACTATGATGCAACTCACTCAGACATCAATCAACCTGATCCGCTCCATCGTTGCCCTGGCGGCCAGCTGTCGGCAATATACGGATTATTCATTGAGTGAAATGCAGGACGGCCATAAAGAGCTTGCAAATATCTTTGCTGAAATGGCGGAAATGGAGAGGCGCCAGGCCTGTTTCCTCTTGGATCAGCTCGCCTTGTACTTGGAAATGGAGCATCAGGATTCGGAAACGTGGGCATCCTGTTTCCGGATGCTCAGTGAACTGGCGGATCAGGAAGGGTTTTCCCAGATTGGGAGCATGTACCAGTTGCTTCTATCCAGGCCGTCCATGGTCTCCGCTGCCTCCGTAGCCTGATCGCAGCGCAGTTCTGACAGACAGTCCTTGACCCTGTATAATGACGGGGAAAGTTCACGTGAAAGGAACACCCCGGGATGAAAACGCTGTTTTGGGATTTCCATGGCACCTTGGTTCGTGCCGAAAAGCTGTGGAGCAAGAGCCTCCAACGGGCGATCCCACTGCTTCAGGAATACCGATCGTAGCAGACAATTTCTTCGATCTTTTTCCGCGGTTTGGTTGCTGGTTGCTCGGCAGGATACCCCAGGGGTGTGACCGTGACCACGCGAACAGACTCCGGAATCCCGAGGATCGATTTGACCTGGGCCTCATCGAACCGGCCCAGCCAGCACGTGCCCAGTCCGAGTTCGTGTGCCTGCAGGATCATGTAAGCGGTCGCGATCGACAAATCCACCGTGTAGCGATGCTGGCCGCAGAGCATGACCGCATTGGGATCGGTGCCACAGCAGACCAGGATCACCGGCGCCTCGCCAACAAACGTCTGGCCAGGGCAAGCCTCGACCAGCTTCTGGCGAGTCAGGGAGTCACGCACGACAATGAATTTCCAGTTCTGCTGGTTGCTGGCCGAGGGTGACAATCGGGCTGCCTCCAGCACCAGTTCCAGCTTCTCTTCTTCGACGGGTTGCTCCGTGTAATGGCGGACGCTGCGCCGGGTGGCCAGTGCTTGCAAGACATCCATCAGGAATCCCTCCTTTTGCGCTGGAAAATAACATAGGAATAGACAGTGGCGGCCAGCACCGGAGCCAGAATGCAGATCATGAAAACGGTATAACGCAAGTCACCTGGCAGCAGGACACTGCCCAGGAGCGCAAGCGTACCGCCCGCCATCATCCATTTGGAAGCAACCTTGTGAGTCTGGTTCCAGACTTCTTCGTCGGCCAGCGTCCAAGGCACCCGGATGCCGACAAAGTAATTGAATTTCACCCGGCTCATGGTCGCCCCGAGGATGATGAACATCACGGCAACTGAGGCCGGAACCAAAAGCCCGATATCCACTTCATAACCCAGGGCAGCAGCAATGGTCACTCCGAAAATCACCACCATGAAGGCATGAATCAGCCAGCGAATCAAGCGATACGTGCCGGCAAACCCGGCATAATTTTCGCGCTTGGGATCCAGTTTCGGCGAGAACAACAGCAGGACATACAGTCCAATGTTCATCAGGGGCAGGAAAAACGTGCCAAAGCCACGGCTGCTGGTGCCGTCCACCTCACCTTGGGCGTTCCAGTGCGTCGGTACGATGTCAGGCATGGCCGGATAGATCACGATAGCCGCCACCAGCGGGGCCAGGATAACCAGCAGCAAGGGCCACTCCTGACGGAGAAAAGTTTTCATAGACTGGGACATGCGATCGATCCTTTCTGCCTTCAGGCCATCCCGTGACACAGGTTCTGGGTTCCATTATAGCAAATGCTTTTATCAGATGAATGTCGTATAATAGTAACGTTATTTCCGTTAGTATTCGCCAATATGTCAATTTCATAGGTGACCGCCATGATCATTTCAGTGAAGGACCTCGTCAAGCACTATGGCACACTGACAGCCCTCGACCATCTTGATCTCGAGGTGCACGAAGGTGAGATTTTCGGCCTTCTCGGTCCCAATGGCTCTGGCAAGACCACCGCGATCAACTGTATCTTAGCCCTCTTGAAATTCGACCAGGGCGAGATTCGCGTCTTTGGCCAGCCAATGGCCCCGGATGCCTATGATCTCAAACGCGACATCGGTGTCGTCATGCAGAATGTTGCGGTCTTTGACGAGCTGACCGTACAAGACAACATTGATTATTTCTGTGGCCTCTATGTGTCCGACAAGACGAAACGCCGCGCGCTGGTCAATGAAGCGATCGAGTTCGTCGGCCTCGAGGATTTTCACCGCTTCTATCCGAAGAAACTCAGCGGTGGCCTGCTGCGCCGCCTCAACATTGCCTGCGGCATTGCCCATAAGCCGCGCCTGATCATCCTCGATGAACCGACGGTGGCGGTCGATCCGCAGAGCCGCAACAACATCCTCGAAGGCATCCGCCAGCTGAACCGGAACGGCGCGACGGTCCTTTACACCTCGCATTACATGGAAGAGGTCGAGCTGATCTGCAGCCGGATCAATATCCTCGACAAGGGCAAAGTGATCGCTGCTGGCACCAAAGAGCAACTCAAGGCCCAGATCGATCTTGGCGAAACCGTCCAGGTTGAAACATCGAGCCTGGATGAATCTGTGCTCGCAATTCTGAAAGATAGGCCGCATGTTGCCGCTGTGACGTACGACGGGTCATGGCTGGTCGTACGATTTGCCCGCGGCCAGAACGGCCTTGTTGACCTGCTGGATTTTCTCAAATCCCAGGGAGTGACGCTGGGCCGGATCCACTCCGAATTGCCAACCTTGAACGATGTCTTCCTCGAACTCACCGGCAAAGAGCTGCGCGACTGAGAGGAGGGAGGCCTTCATGATTGCCCATTTGCTGCAGTATCGTTTGAAGTGTTTTCTCAAGGACCGCCAGATGTTGTTCTGGACCTTGGCATTTCCTTTGCTGCTGGCGACCTTGTTCAACCTCGCCTTTGCCAACTTGTCTAGTATTGACACCTTTTTCCAGATCCCGGTGGCGATCGTCGACAATGACGCTTACCGGCAGAACGCCCCGCTCCAGTCTGCGCTGGCAGCCGTCTCCGGCCAGACATCTGAAAACAGCCTGTTTGAGCTGACGCTCACAACCGAAGCCCATGCCCGGGAACTGATGGATCAAAACCTGGTGGAAGGGATCATCCTGCTCGATCCGGATCTGCACCTGCTGGTGAAAAAATCCGGCCTCCCGGCGACGATCCTGAAAAGCTTTCTCGATGATTACAAACAGACCGACCAGGCGATCCACGACATCCTGGAGTCCAATCCAGACCTTGTGCACGAACAGCTGTTGCCCATGGTTGCCGCGCGACTCGATTACTTGGCCGTGCAACCCATCAGCAAACATGATCTCAATTCAACCGTCATCTATTTCTATGCCCTGATGGCAATGACCGCCCTGTATGGCGGTTTCTGGGGCCTGAGGATCGTCAATGAGAACCAGGCCAACTTGTCCACGCTAGGTGCCCGGGTCAGTGTCGCGCCCGTGCACAAACTGGTGCGCCTGCTGGTGGATATCGGCGCCGCCCTGATGATCCAATTTGCCATCATCCTGCTGGTGATCGCCTACATCCAGCTCATTCTGGGCTACAGTTTCGGCACGGGGCTGGGCTGGATCCTTTTAGCCGCCGGGACTGCCTGTTTCATGGGCATCGCCTACGGCGCCTGCATCGGTGCGATCGTCCCGACTGGTGAAGGCATCAAAACCGGTATCTTGATCGGCTCGACCATGATCATGACTTTTCTGTCCGGCATGATGTACCAGGGCGTCAAATATGCGGTGACACAAACGGTGCCTGCGCTCGCCTGGCTCAATCCGGCCAACCTGATCACCGATGCCTTCCTGGCCCTCTACTATGACGGGGCCAGTCCACGCTACTTCCTGAATGTGGGTTTGCTGCTGGCCTTTGGCCTGATCTTCAGTTTGTTAGCCTTTGCCACCCTGAGGAGGCAACGCTATGCCAGTCTTTAAAGCCTATCTCCAGATCATCCGCAAAAATGCCCCGCTGCTGTTGATGTACCTTGGCATCATCGCGGGACTGGCTGTCCTGATGTCCACGCTGAATGCCCAGAGTCCCCAGACCGGATTTACCGGGGCAAAGGTCCGGACCGCGGTTTTCAACGACGATAAAGCCGCTGGCAGCGCCCTGGTTCAAGGCCTGAGCGAACATCTGGCCCGGACCAGCACCCTGGTTGCACTGGAAGATGACCCCCGGCAAATTCGTGACGCTTTGTTTTTCGGCGAGGTTTCCTATGTCCTGCGTGTGCCAGCCGGATTTTCCGAATACATGGCCAGAAACGATCCGGCTTCGGTCTCTAAACTCGAGCGCCAGGCCGCCCCGGATTCAACGACAGCGCTGCACATGGACATGCTGGTCAACAAATACTGGAACACCGTCCATCTCTACCAGCTGGGTTTGCCGGAGGCTTCGGACGAGGAAATCGTCCGCCTGACCCTGGATAACCTTCTGGTCAGCACCCCGGTTGAGCTGGTCGGCCAGGCAGCTTTTCGTGGCTCCAATGAGAACATGGTCTATTATTTCAATTATCTGGCCTATGCGTTGCTTTCGATCCTGATCCTGGGCGTCAGCACCTGCATGATCACCTTCAATGGCCTGGATCTGAAACGGCGAAACCTCTGCTCACCCGTTTCTATGCGGAGCCAGAACTTGCAGATTCTGGCAGGCAACTTGACTTTTTCCATCGGCAGCTGGCTGGTGATGGTCCTCGTCAGCCTGGTGCTGTACCGTGGCGCCCTGTTGACCTGGACGGGTTTCTGGCTCGCCCTCAATGCCTTTGTCTTCATGCTGGTCGGCCTGTGCCTGAGCTTTCTGATCGGGTACGCCCTGAAAAGCCGCAATGCCCAAGCGGCTGTGGCCAATGTCCTGACCCTGGGCACCAGCTTCATCGCCGGAGTCTTCGTGCCGCAGGAATTTCTCGGCCGCTTTGTCCTGGCGATCGCCCGCTTTACACCGACCTTTTGGTTTGTCCGCGCCAACATCACGATCGGCGCCCTCGATACTTTCGACTGGAAGAGCCTGGGCGACATCCGGCTCGCAATCCTCATCCAACTTGCCTTCGCAGCTGCATTCCTCGCAGCCGCCACTGTGCTGGTGTACCGGAAACGGCAGGCTGCAGCTTAGCGATCCCTTCATGACGCCTTGCCCCGCGTTAAAACGTAACAAGCCTGATCGAAAAATCAACCTCGAGAGCCTAAACTAACCTTAAGGTAAATTGACCACAGAGCCTTGGCATCATCCATGCCTGACTCCAAGGACAAGCGAGGTGAGCACAATGACCAGCAAACCCTATCCCCCCGATTTCTGGGACCTGTTCGAACAGGCTCGAGCAAGAGCCCGCGAATCCTCCATCTGGAACACCAGTGAAATGCACAAGCAATTCGCTGCCGAGCAATCCGGAATTTCTGACGAGCTCTATGCCAAAATTGAAGAATCGAACACCCATGAGCAGCTGCTCCTGATGTTTGAGCTCTATAAATTGATGGTCGTCCACTGCACGACCGAGGTGTGATCCGTGACCGGCCAGTTTGCTGGATCCGGCGATGACACAAGAATCAGCCAAGGCCTCCTCAGCCCCCCAGTCAAAGTCCTGATCATGGGAGCAGCCGGACGCGATTTTCACAACTTCAACACGTACTTCCGGGATCGTCCGGCTTATGAAGTTGTCGCTTTTACCGCGACTCAAATCCCTGGCATCGCCGACCGGCGATATCCCACAGAGCTGGCTGGACCCCGCTACCCTCTGGGCATACCGATCCATCCGGAACAAGATTTGGCAGACCTGATCCGCCACCATCAGATCGACCAGGTCATTTTTGCCTACAGCGACGTCTCGCACGAAACCGTGATGCATGTGGCTTCCCAGGTGCTTGCTTGCGGAGCCGATTTCCGCCTGCTCGGACCGCACACCACCATGTTGAGATCCCAAAAGCCAGTTGTCGCGATCACAGCGGTTCGCACCGGTTGCGGCAAAAGCCAGACAACCCGTTACATCGGCCGACTCTTGCTGCAGGCTGGATTCCGGGTTGCCATCGTGCGTCATCCGATGCCTTATGGCGACCTCAAGGTCCAGGCGGTCCAGCGCTTCGCCACCTACGACGACCTTGACCGCGAATCCTGTACCATCGAGGAACGCGAGGAGTACGAACCCTTGATCGCCAATGGCCTGGCTGTCTTTGCTGGCATTGACTATGAAGCGATTCTCCGGCGGGCTGAAAGGCAAGCCGATATCATCCTCTGGGATGGGGGCAACAATGACTTCTCGTTCTACCGGCCTGATCTGAGCATCGTCGTAGTTGATCCACACCGGGCCGGTGATGAGACCCTTTACCACCCTGGTGAAACCAACTTGCGCATGGCGGATGTCGTGATCATCAACAAGATCGACTCGGCCGATCCAGCCAAGGTCGAATCAGTTCGCACCGCCATTGCCGCTGCGAATCCTGCGGCCACTGTGGTTCTGGCCAATTCCCGGATCACCAGCGATCCACCGGACCAGATCCATGGCCAGCGAGTGCTGGTGATCGAAGACGGTCCGACGATCACACATGGCCAGATGGCCTATGGTGCCGGTGTCATTGCCGCCGAACGCCAAGGTGCCCGCGAACTGGTCGATCCACGACCCTACGCCAGTGGCAGCATCGCCGAGACCTTCCGCAAATGGCCGCAAATCGGACCCTTGTTGCCCGCAATGGGCTACAGCCAGGAGCAGATCGAGGAGCTGGAAAGCACGATCAACCTCACACCAGCTGACCGCGTCATCTTTGGCACCCCGATCGACCTGCGTCGCTTCATGACGCTCAACAAGCCTGCTGTGCGCATTTTCTATGAGCTGGAGGAAATTCATCCCCAGCTGGAGTCCATTCTGAAGGAGCGGTTGCCATGGCCAGGAAAATTGTCGTAGCCCTGGGCGGTAACGCCCTCGGTCTGACCCCTGAAGCTCAAAAGGAGGCGGTTGGGCGTGCGGTCCAACCCCTGGTTGCGCTGATTCGTGATGGCTATCGTTTGGCGATTGTGCATGGCAATGGACCCCAAGTCGGCCTGATCCATCTGGCCTTTGAGCAGGCGCGCCAGTCAGATCCACACATCCCAGCGATGCCGTTTGCCGAGAGTACCGCGATGAGTCAGGGCTACATCGGCTTTCATCTGCAAAATGCCCTGAAAAACGCACTGCACGCAGAAGGTCTGCCCAACAATGTCTCCACAGTTGTGACCCAAGTCGTGGTAGATCCCGCCGATCCTGCATTCTCACATCCAACCAAACCTGTTGGCTTATTTTATTCACAAGAAGAAGCAAGGCGCATGACTCAGGAACAGGGCCACGTCTTTGTCGAGGATTCCGGACGCGGGTATCGCCGCGTCGTGCCTTCGCCAGAACCGGTGGATATCGTGGAAAAAGGCGCCATCCAGCGTTTGATGAAACTGGGCGATCTGGTTATTGCCTGCGGCGGTGGTGGGATCCCCGTCAGCCGGGAAGACGAGCGCCTGGTCAGTCTTGAAGCCGTCATCGACAAGGACAAGGCCGCCGCGCTTCTGGCCGAGCTCACCTCGGCTGACCTGCTCCTGCTCCTGACCGCGGTACCTTATGTAGCCCTGCATTACGGGAAGCCAAACCAGATCTGGGTCGACCATCTGACCACGCACGAGGTCCGGCAATACATCGACCAAGGCCAGTTCGCCGCTGGATCGATGTTGCCGAAGATCGAAGCCGCTCTGAAGTTCAATGGAACGCGACCCGGTCGCGAAACGATCATCGCCTCGCTGGAAAATGCCTACGATGCGGTGATAGCAGGAAAAGGCACACGGATCACACTCTGAGCAGGCCTCTGAAACCCCTGGCTGCATAATAAGACTCGACTCCATTGTGGTACACAAAAACGCGGCCATACCGACTGTCGCCAAAAAGGGCTCCACCCAGTTTACGCATCGGCCCGGGTGTTTTCAGCCAGCTCGACGTTTTGAAATCGAAAACGCCCAGCTTTTGCAGCTCGCGATACTGCACCTCGTCTAAAACCTCGATCCCCATGCCTTCAGCCATACCGCAGGCGCTGCCTTGCGGCTTGTTCTCCTTGCGCGCTGCCAGTGCCTCTTGGTCATAGCAGAGGCTGCGGCGCCCTTTTGGTGTCTCCGCAACACAATCAACAAACCAGAATTCCCCCGTTGCCGAATCGTAAGCGATCACATCTGGCTCGCCGCCGGTCCGCTCCATTTCGGATAACGACCATAGTTTCCCCGGCGCTGCCTCCAGTCTGTGCTTGACGGCTGTCCACTCCAGATTCGGGTGGCGGTGGAGGTTATTCTCAAATCGATCTTTCAAGATCGTAAGCAGCTCGTCGTGTTGTTCAGCCGAGAGAACATTGTTTGCATATTTCATAGGATCAACTCCCTGGCCCATTCCGGCTGGATCAATTGTGACTATACAGAGCCTCGATAAACTGGCGTGGATAGATCGTCGACAGCAGCTTGAGGCCGCTTTCGGTCTTGAATAGCTGCTCGCGCACACTCTCAATCGCATCCGGGGACATTTTTTCCTCCTCGGCATTGACCAGGAAATCGGCCTCGACCAGGATCTGGAAATCAGGTCCGTCAATCGCCGCGTAATTGTGGTGATTGGCGATCAGAAAGCAGACCCGTTCGATCAGCGCGTCCGGCACGATCAGACGGCGCAACAGTTCACGTGCTTCCGGGGGGCCCTCAATCTGCTGATACTGGCCTGCTGAGCTTTTATATTTGAGCTCACTGTTGAGAATCCCGATATCATGCGTCAGGGCCGCAATCTCCAAGAATTCCTGCGTGTCATTGTCGAGACGCTCCAGCTCACCGATCAGCCTGGCATAACTGTGGACCTTGAGAAAATGGCTGATCCGCCGGGCATCACCAGAATAATAAGCAATCATATCCAACATAACCTGCGTGACAAACTTCATAACCACACCTCACACACCCATCAAAGCTACATCCCCAGTCTAGCTCTCTATTCAGACCAGTGAAGTAGCATACGCTACAGCAGGGGTGTAACAAAACGGGACGGGGTCTTGATATCGGATTCCGATATCAAGACCCCGTCCCTATTTCGCCAAATACTGGTCTGACAGCGTGGCGACAGGGCAAATGGCGCACCAGGTGCGGTTGCGGTATAGGATGGCCAGAGCGATGCCGATCAGAGTGGAGGTCATCATCATCGACAAAAAACGGAAGGAGAGGTGGGTCAGCCAGTGGGGCAGCTCCAGACTGACGAACTGGGGCAAATTGACATTGACAGGAAAGAGGATCAGAAAACGTGGGATCAGCATCGGCGCCATACGGCCCAGCGAGACCATGATCGTTGACATGCTGGCAAAGAAGAGGTTCATGGCAAAATAGCGAACGACCCACTGGCGTGTTTTCTCACTGACCAGCCAGGCCGGGATCGGACGCAGCGGTTGCTTTTTCGACCGCGGGATTTTCATCAGTAGACTGGCGCGCGGACAGTACGACTGGCACCAGGATTTGCGTTGATCCCGCAACAGGAAATAGACCGGCAACGTAAAACAGATCAAGGCCAGCAAGGCCAGATGGATATTGACAAAAACAAGAATGAAGTAAGCTACTGTAAACAGCCAAAGCCTAGACCAGATACCAGGTTTCATGGGACCTCCTTGTTGTTGCCCCAGCATACGGTACCAAGCCATCATCCGACTGTGACAGACGACCATTCAAGATAAAAACCTATGTGATGCGTCTTGACAACACCTGTCAGCGCGCTATAATCAAATCAAGTCGTGCTCGAGCACGACTGCATCGATTCACACAACCGTGCACGAAAGGCGAGCTCCTCATGGCCAACGTATCGATCAAGCAAATAGCGGATCTGGCAGGTGTGTCACGGGGAACCGTCGACCGCGCCTTGAATGACCGCTACGGGATCGATCCGGACCTGAAGGCCCGCATCCTCAAGATCGCCACCGATCTTGGCTACAAATCCAACCGCGCTGGCAAAATGCTCAGCATCCGCAAATCACCGCTGCGCATCGGCGTCCAGATGCCCTCGATCGGCAACGACTTTTTCCTCGACGTCGAACAAGGACTGCTCGCCGCTGCCAAGACCTACGAAGATTTCGGGCTGACCCTTGAAATCCGCACCATGAAAGGCTTTGACGCTCATACTCAAGTCGCCCAGGTCCGTGAACTCGTCGCCAGCGGCATCCATGGCCTGGCTCTCGTGCCGATCAATCACCCGGATGTAGTCCAATTGCTCGATGAACTATCTGACAAAAACATTCCGGTCATCACTTTCAACACCGACCTGACCGATGGCAAAAGACTGGGCTTTGTCGGTAACGATTACTGGCGCAGCGGTGCCACCGCCGCCGGGGTCCTGCGCCTGCTCAGCCACCATGAACCAGCCAGCGTAGCCATTTTGACAGGATCCGTGCAAATGCTCGGCCACAACCAGCGCATCCATGGCTTCACCCAAGTCATTAGACAGTACTGTCCAGACATCGAGATTATCGATGTTTTCGAAACCAACGACGATGACCTGACGGCATACGACCTGACCCGTAACCTGCTGGTGCAAGAGCCACGACTTACGGCTCTGTACCTGACAGCCGGCGGTGTCACAGGTGCAGCCCGGGCCGTCGAGGTCGCCGGTCGCTCCGGCCAGGTCCAGGTCATTTGCCACGATTTGACCGACGCCGAGAAAATGCACCTCGATCGTGGCACAATCTCCGTCACCATCGGCCAACAGCCGTTCGATCAGGGCTACAAGCCCATCCAGTACCTGTTCGAGTACCTGCTCGATGGCACACTGCCACCTGCAGAAACGATCACCCGCAGCGAAATTTTCATTCGCGAGCATTTCATAAGTCCGCCTGCACCAGCCGAGCAAAGGAGATGATCAGAAAACAGTTTGCCCGAGTGTCCCTTTGACCCTGCCAGAACAATTGAATTTATTTTTTGTTCGAACCGTGCTCGAGCACGAATTATTAGATGAAAGAGGTGTCCCATGAACGAATTTTATCCCAACATCCCAAAGATCCCTTTCGAAGGCAAAGACAGCAAAAACCCCCTGGCGTTCCGCTTCTATAATCCAGACCAGGTCATCGCCGGCCAGACCATGCGTGATCACCTCAAGTTTGCCATGTCCTACTGGCATACCATGGTCTCCGGTGGCGCTGACATGTTTGGCGTCGGTACAATCGACAAATCTTACGGTTCGACCGATCCGATGGAGAGCGCCAAAAACAAGGCTTATGCCGCTTTTGAACTGATGGACAAGCTCGGTATCGACTACTACTGCTTCCACGACCGCGACATCGCTCCAGAAGCCGCCACCCTCGCCGAATCCAACACTCGACTTGACGAAATCAGCGACCTGCTCTTCGATCTGCAGAAAAAATACAACAAGAAACTGCTCTGGGGCACAGCCAACTGCTTCTCCAACCCCCGCTACGCCAGTGGCGCCGGTACCTCCCCCAATGTCGATGTCTTCACTTTTGCCGCCGCCCAGATCAAGAAAGCGCTCGATCTCACAGTCAAGCTGGGTGGTACCGGTTACGTCTTCTGGGGTGGCCGTGAAGGCTACGAAACCATCCTCAACACCAACATGGGCCTCGAGCTCGACAACCTGGCCCGCCTGATGCGCCTCGCCGTCGACTATGGCCGCAGCATCGGCTTCACCGGTGACTTCTACGTCGAGCCCAAGCCGAAGGAACCGACCAAGCACCAGTATGATTTCGACAGCGCCACCGTCATTGGCTTTTTACGCCATTATGGTCTCGACAAAGATTTCAAACTCAACATCGAAGCCAATCACGCAACTCTGGCCGGACACTCATTCCAGCATGAACTGCGCCTCGCTCGCGAGACCGGCTTCTTTGGCTCGATCGACGCCAACCAGGGCGACATGCTGCTCGGCTGGGACACCGACCAATTCCCGACCAACCTCTATGATGCGATCGGCTGCATGAGCGAAGTCCTCGCTGCAGGCGGCTTTACCAACGGCGGCCTCAACTTCGACGCCAAGATCCGCCGCGCTTCCAATACCCTGGAAGACATCTTCATCGGCTACATCGCCGGCATGGACACCTTCGCCCTTGGCCTGATCCTAGCCGACCGGATCGAAAAGGACGGCCGGATTGCCGAATTTGTTGCCGAGCGCTACGCCAGCTGGCAGTCTGAGTTGGGCCAGAAGATCATCAAGGGCCAGGTCACAATCCAGGAACTGGAAGAAAAAGCCCTTGCCATGGGTGATGTCAAAGTCGGCTCCGGCCGCCAGGAACACCTGGAAGCGATCATCAATTCGCTGATCATCGGCTAAATCAGCTAAAATGGATGAACCCACCGTAGATCCATTTGAAGGAAGACAACGCCCAAAGACGAGGTAGAACCATGGAAAAAACCTGTTTGATCGGCATTGACGTTGGCACATCGGGTGTCAAAGTCCTGGCCCTCGCCACAGAGGGCCAGATCCTGGCTACTGCAGTGGAGAGTTATCCCCTCCATTCGCCGCGCCCTGGCTGGACGCAGCAAGATCCGGCAGATTGGTGGGCTGGAACCATCCAGGCCCTGAAAAGCGTTTTGACTGCCATAGATGGATTTAAAATCGCTGCGATCGGTTTGTCCGGCCAGATGCACGGCATGGTTGCCCTGGACAGCCAAAATCAAGTGGTCCGCGAGGCCATTCTCTGGAATGACCAGCGCACCGAAAACCAATGCCAGGAGATCACGGCCGCAGCGGGAGGTCTGGATGGACTCCTGGGCATGACCAACAACCAGATGCTGACAGGGTACACCGGTGGCAAGATTCTCTGGCTCAAACAAAATGAGCCGGACAACTATGCCCGGACCCGGGTGGTCATCAATCCCAAGGATTACATCCGCTATTGCCTGACTGGTGAAATTGCCACGGAAGTTTCAGATGCCTCCGGCTTTGGCTTTTTTGACGTCCAAAACAAAACCTGGCACAGGGATCTGATTGAACGCGTCGGACTCGACCCGTCTTTGTTTCCTTCGGTCGTTGAGTCCAGCACCCTGACGGGCGCGGTCACGGCCACCGCTGCCGCAGCCTGCGGTCTTGCAGCAGGCATTCCGGTCTGTGGTGGCGGTGGCGATGCTGTGATCTCGACCACCGGACTGGGCCTTTACAAACCAGGCCGTGTTGCCGTGACTCTGGGCACATCCGGCGTGGTCGCGATGGCCTTGCCGTCCTTCATGAACAATCCCCAGGGGAGCCTGCAGCTTTTCCGCGGCAATTCACCGGACACTTTCACCGCCATGGGTGTCACATTGGCAGCAGCCGGTTCCTACCACTGGTTCAGGGAGGCTCTCGGCCAACATGAAATCGAGCAAGGCCAGCAGCAGGGCAGAAGTGCCTTTGCCCTGCTCGATGAGGCCGCCGCAGCCACCCCAGCTGGCGCCGAGGGGCTGATCTTCCTGCCTTATTTAACCGGTGAACGCTGCCCGATCAATGACCCTGCTGCCCGTGGCGGGTTTATCGGCCTGACCTCTCATCACAAAAAAGGCCACTTTGCCCGCGCCGTGCTCGAAGGCGTCGCCTTTTCCCTGCGCCAGGTTTATGACCTGACTGTCAGCGCCGATCCTCAGCTCAAAAGTGAGTCCGGCGACGTCGTCCTCGCCGGCGGAGGCGCGGCCAGCCCGCTCTGGCGCCAGATCATTGCCGATGTCTTTGGTTTGCCAGTGCGCACCGTCTACGGCAGTGCTGAAGGCGGCTCATTCGGAGCGGCCCTCGTCGCCGGCGTTTCCATCGGCATCTGGCCCGATCTGGCAGCCACAGTCCCCCTGATCCGGCAGGAAAGCGAAACGTTGCCCGATCCGGAAAACCGTGCCACGTATGACAAGCTCTATCGTACATACACAAGGATGTATGATGCCCTGAAATGGAGCTTTGCCGACTGAAAAGCGGCCCCAAAAGCCTGGACTCCCGCCAACTTGATTGAAAGACTGCTACAAGTTCCAGATTGAACTTTCGGCAGTTTTTCTTTTTTCATCTGACTTGAGAAGGAGCGCCAGGAGAGGGGATTCTATTGTAAATTTATTATGAACATATGTTGATAATAAGAACAATGATTGCTAAATTGGATGCAAGGAGGTCACGTCCATGCTTAAATTTGTCTGTTCAATCTGTGGCTTCATCTATGATGAGGCTGCAGGCATCCCGGAAGCAGGGTTTGCTGCCGGAACCGTGTGGGAGCAGCTGCCGGATGACTGGCGCTGTCCCTGGTGCCGGGCTGCCAAGTCCGAATTCCGCCAGCAAGATGCCAATAAACCAGCCCCCGCGGCCCAACCTGTCGCCCAGTCGCTTTCTGCCTCAGGCCGCAGTCATTCCAACTCACCAGAAGAACTTTCGGCTGCTGCCCTCGGCGCCTTGTTCACCAACCTGGCCAAAGGCTGCGAGAAACAATACCGGCCCGAGGAATCCCGGCTTTTCCATGAATTGGCTGCGTACTACCATGCGCGCGCCAGCCGCCCAGAATCCGCCAGCCTGGCGGACCTGGCCGATGTGAACAACCATCAGCTCAATGGCGCTTTTGCCGCAGCCTACGCCCAGGCCACTGAACAGGCTGATCGCGGTACCCTCCGTGCCCTGACCTGGGCTGAAAAGGTAGCCCGGATGCAGAATGGTCACCTGGCTCAGTTCGAGCAGCAGCCGGAGTCAATCGCTGCAGCGAAAACCTACGTTTGTGAAATCTGCGGATTCATTTACATCGGTGATGACGCGCCGGAGATCTGCCCGGTCTGCAAAGTGCCGCGGTTGAAAATCGCTTCAGTCGCTCGGAGGTAAACATACATGCATGCCGTAAGAAACATCCGACTCTGTACCAAAGACTGCCTCTGCCTGTACGTTTGCCCGACTGGCGCGACGGATACGGAAACAGGCCAGATCGATGCCGCCAAATGCCTTTCGGGTTGCCGGCTCTGTGTCGATGCCTGCCCGTCACATGCCATTTCCCTGGTCCCGGACGAGTACCCAGCTCAGCAGGAGAAGAAGACCAGCATGCGCCAGACCTTGTACGATCTGGCCGAAGACCGCGTGGCCCAGGCCCAGGCTGCAGCCACCATCGTCGGCCAGGCTCAGGACCCCGTCGAGCGCCAGATGGCCGAGGCGATCCGCCAGTCCAGCCAGCTGATAGCTGAAGATCTTCTGCGAGAAGCAGGCTATCTGCTGCCGCAGAGTTCCAATGTTCGCATGTTGCTTGAGGACTTGAAAAGCAAGCATCAGTCGGACGACTTCCCCCAGGCAGCCATTGACCACCTGCTCCAGTTGATACCAGCGGACCCAAGCCAGAACATTTCCAAGGAGGAAAAACCCATGCCCAAATATCGTTGCACTGTCTGTGGATTCATCTACGAAGGCGAACTGCCGGCCGGATTTGTCTGCCCCGTCTGCAAAGCACCCGCCTCGGCCTTTGAGCTTGTTGTTGAAAAGAAAGCAGCCACCGTCAACCGCTATGCCGGTACAAAAACCGAAAAAAATCTTGCCGACGCCTTCGCCGGAGAGAGCCAAGCCCGCAACAAATACACCTATTTTGCCGCTGTTGCCTCGAGCGAAGGCTATGACCAGCTGGCCGAGATCTTCTTGAAGACGGCCCGCAACGAACAAGAGCACGCCCGACTCTGGTACGACGCCCTCGGCCATATCGGCGGCACCGCCGAAAATCTCCTCCATGCTGCCGAAGGTGAGAACTACGAGTGGACGGACATGTATGACCGCTTTGCCAAAGACGCCGATGCTGAGGGCTTCCCGGAATTGGCTGCCCGTTTCCGCGCTGTTGCCGCCATCGAGAAAGCCCATGAAGAACGCTACCGTGCTCTGCTGAAGAACATCGACATGCAGCAGGTCTTTGAAAAGGGCGAAATGACCATGTGGGAATGCCGCATCTGTGGCCACCTCGTCATGGGCAGGAAAGCACCCGAGCAGTGCCCCGTCTGCGGCTATGCCCAGAGTTTCTTCGAAGTCCGCAAGGAAAATTACTGATTCTCTCGCGTCCAGACACATGATAAAGGCCGGGGTTTTCAAGCAACTCCGGCCTTTTACGTGCGATGCGCCTGGTGCAGGATCAGATGATTGGAATCTCAGTCGCGCTTGATGGGGATCAGGAGAACGGAGGCGTCGGACAAACGGGCGATGTTGTGGCTGACACTGCCGAGGTAGAGTTCCTCAATGAAGCCGTGGCCCTGGCTGCCCATGACGACCAGGGACACCTCATGCTCGCGGATGACTTTGAGGATCTCGGCAGTCGGCGAACCAAACGGCAGGCGGGTTTCCACTTCGACTTTGCCCAGCGCCTTGAGTTCATCCGCCAGTAAAGTCAGCCTGTCTTGGTCAGCTTCATTGAAGGCTTCCAGTTTCTCCACCAGA
This sequence comes from Clostridia bacterium, assembly GCA_009928985.1. Classification (GTDB taxonomy): domain Bacteria; phylum Bacillota; class Clostridia; order Saccharofermentanales; family UBA5734; genus UBA5734. Next base: position 20,100 of record SABL01000013.1, on the reverse strand, counting down.
TGAGGGTTGATCTTGCTCTTGTCCTGGACATGCAGGAGCGTGACCCGGCCGACGCCGGCAGTCACCAGCTGTTTGACATGATCAAATGCCTGGCGGGCGTTTTCAGAGAAATCTGTCGGGAACAAGACATGGCTTGTCAGCAAGTCCCAGGATAGATAGTTCTCATCGGGCGCAGGTGCTGTCGGGATCCGGATGGTCAGCAGGGGCAGGGTGGCATGATGCATGATCATGCTGGTCATGCCGCCAAAAAGCAGCGTGCCAATCTTGGTGTGCTTGGGAGAACCTGTCACGACCAGCGAGCAGCTCTTTTCACGAGCCAGCTCAAAAAGTTCATCTGTGCGCAGCAGACCGCCTCGTTCGATGACTTCGACTGCAAATCCTTCATCCGTGAGGAGCTGCTTTTGGCGATCCAGACTGGCGCGATAGGTATCCAGGATAAAAGTCGAAATCGTCTCGTTAGCTTCCATGGGGTTGATGTACTGGTGGAGGAAACATGTCTTGGCTCCCAGCCGTTTCAAACTGCCCAGTGACTGCAGCACGAGGTCGTGATTGGCTGACATCTCTGAAACTACAAGAATATTCTCATACATGATGGGCTCCTTTCTGCTGCACCAACGGTGAAGGCAGCTGGAACGGGCAATGAATGTAGTGTCAATTTCATTATAGCACCATCAAAGCCGAATCGTGTATGGCTTACTCGAGCAGGCACATCCTGCTCAGCTTTCAATAAGCATCGATAAGGATCTGTTCGATATCCCGGACTGACGGTCTGGGCCGGTCTGAATGGATACCGATCCCCAGCCAGGCGCGTTTGGCCATTCCCGGCACAGCTTGCTTGTATTCGGATTCATCGACCAGGAACTCGGCAATGGAACGAGGCAAGCCAACTTGTGCTCTCAGTTTGCGCACTGCCAGGGCCAGTTTGGCGATGGCATCATCATCATCCGTCACCGCCAGCCCGATGGAACGGGCCACTTTGGCGTAGCACTGGATGCAGGCGATGTGGGAGGCGTCCAAGCGCTCGGATGCGCTGCAGGCCTTGACCAAATAATTCAGCATCGCCGGCAGGATGACTGCATTGACTTTGCCGTGCGGCAGAGAAAATTCTGCGCTGACCGTAGCGGAGAGACTGTGGCAGATGTCTTGCGCGGGCTGGCGAATATAAGAACCGATCAGGATCTGGGCGCGCTTCATGCTCTCTGCAGCGACCAAGTCCTGTTCATTGCCACAAGCTGCAGGCAAATCCCGGAAAATCACTTGCACAACAGATTGGGCCAGGCCATCGCCGTAGCCTTTGACTTGCCTGTCCTGGCAGAGCTCAAAGGCGTGAGCCAGCAAATCCATGCCTTGCTCAGCCACTTTTGTTCTCTCATGGGTCATCATCACGGTGGTCCCCCCCCGAACATGCTTCAAACGACTCCAACTGTCAAAGGGTAGCCGGTTGTGCAGTGTGTAAAATGAAAACGTTTACGAATTCGATCTTATCAGGGGTTTTGAGCATCTGTCAAGGTTGGAATGTTTGATAAAGATGCTGTCGTAAACGTGTCCGGATTGTACACGCTGCATAAAATCAGGGTCAGTTAGCCGAGATTGCATGGCCAGCCAGTCCTGCCAATACAGGTGGGCAGAAGAGATGTCCGGATTTAGTCCAGGCGAGCGATCTCTTCGCGGGCGATTTCAACCCAGCGGGTCAGGTTGCGGGGATTTTTCCCCAGGGTATGGTTGTCCTTCATGATGATCTCGACACGGTTGTTGCGTGTGACACCCAGGTAGTCGCGCAGCTCCTGGCGCACGACCACTTCATCCAGCTGTGGCAGGGCGAGCGGGGAAGGGCTGGCTTTCCAGGAATAGACATAATCGGCACCTAGTTTTTCAGCCATCAGGAGCTTGTTGGCCCAGGGCGAGACGGAGATCCGACGCAGGTTGGCCGAAGCCTTGATGATGTCAAAACGGTCATCCATCGGTTCGCAACAGCCGTAGCAGAGCAGGCCGAAACGGTCGGTGATCCGCTTCTGGTAGGGGTAGATGAACTCGGCAAACATTTCTGGCGAAACGCCGATCGTGATCTGGCTTTCAGCCAGGACCCACAGGTCTTTGGCGCGCACGAGACCGGCAAAATCAGGGGCTGGCAGCTCGCGGGTGTATCCCATGCCGCCGGAACCGACATACGTGCCGTCATTGTTCAACGCCAGGCGTTTGTTGCTTTCGAGAAAATCGAGGCGTTCGAGCATGCCTGTGGCCAGGATATCCATCACCGCATGCACCGATTCCGGTTCGTCATAGAAGTCATACAGCATGTTCTCCATGCCACGCAAAAAGGCAAACTCGTCTGTCAGGCCGCCCATGGACCAGGACCAGGGGGTGTTGATGCGCACCGTCAGGATATCGCCGAAAAGCTCCTGTGCCAGTTCCAGTAGAATCTTTGTCTTGTCGTCGTGGATGGTCATCTGCGGTTTGAGGATCTTGTCGATCAAGGCATAGTCTTCAAGGATCGTATCAATGTGGTAAGCTCCGCCATCGCTCTTGGCGACATGCAATGTCCCCTGGTGTTTGCTTCCAGCTACTGTCCAGGGCGTTTCCTCGTAGACATAAGGGATTTCGAAAACCGGCTCGACGACATAATCATCCCCCATCTGGTTGCCCCAGAAAATCTGTTTTCTGAAATGGAATTCCCAATGGCGGGCGATGTCATTGCTGCAGCGGATCTGATCATCCGTGATGATCTCGTTCCAGCCATTTTCCGGATCACAGAGGATCAGCGGCCGGGTTGCCTCCAGCTGGTTATGCTTGTACCAGAGCTCGCGGTGTTCCGCCATGATCGGACGGCTGGCGATATCAGCAACTTGCAGGGCCAGTTCACGCAAAATGGTCCGATCGCTGTCTGGAAAAACCAGGTTGCTGTGGTCAGCGGCATTGAAATTGACTCGAAAATTTCCTTGGGGAAACATGGCAGGCTCCTTTGCATGGACAGGTCCGGACCAGGCCGGATAGTGGAAGACACAAGATTGTGTGACTAGATCCCAGTTTATAGCAGGTTCGCAAGCAAATCAGTACCCTTTCTTGCCGATAAATATACATTTCTTGATAATTGTCTGATACGATGAAATTGGATGAGACGCGCTGGAATGAGCGCAAAATCCTACATAATAACTAGGATTAAAACAAAAATTTTGATCTCGCGACTCGTTCAAGTCATGATCTCACGGGGGCCTGTATGCTTATTGACGAGCCCGGCGTTTTGCCAAATTCTGAAATCCACATTTTCAATCCATCCAATCCGGCGCTTTCAGCCTTGATTCACATTCCCTTCTGGGGGGAGTATCACTGTGCGCCGCCCTACACCATCGAACGGGAGCAGTATGATGCGCTGCTTTTATTCTCAGTCCACAGCGGACAGCTCGAACTGGCTTATGAAGGCCAGACGACTCTCCTGACATCCGGCCGTGTCCAGCTGATCGACTGTCGCAAGCCACAACTCTACCGGGCCCTGGGCGATGTCCGTTTCGACTGGATCCACTTCAAAGGCGGCTCCAGCCAGGTGTTGTACGATTGTCTGGCCGAACACAAGGCGACGGGCTTTATTGCTCTGGACCAACCGGAGCTTGCCAACGAAGTGTCACGCCTCAAACAACAGCTCACCATGTCCCCGGATGATGATTGGGCGATCAATCTGGCATTGACGCGTCTTCTGACCGTCATGATTGAAACCGCTGCTGGCAATGTGCCGCTGGAACACTCCCTGGTCACCCAGGCTCATGTCTACATGACGGAACATTTCCGGGAGGATTTGCACTTGTCAGACATCGCGCGCCAATTCAACGTGAGTCTCTGCCATTTCGCCCGCCAGTTCCGCCGTCATTACAAGGTGTCCCCACACGAATACCTGATCAATCTTCGGATCAGTGAAGCCAGGCGACACCTGCTCCTGACCGGGGAATCTGTGGAACAAATCGCCAGTGTGTGTGGATTTCATTCCACTTCGCATTTCATCCGCTCTTTTGGCCAACGCACCGGTGTGACGCCCGCCCAGTTCCGCAAATTGAAATTTTAGCTGCACTATTTGGCCAGATCACCTTCGTGCCACTGCTTGCGGTAACGGCCCGGCGCCATGCCGACCATTTTCTGGAATGAGTTGTGGAAATTGTTGAGGTGATTGAAACCGACTGCGGTTGCAATGTCTTTGACCGGTCGGTCGGAATGGATCAGCAACGACTGGGCCTCGCCAATCCGGCGCCGGATCAGGTACTGCATCGGGGAAAATCCGATCTGTTCCTTGAACAAATGGGATAAATAGTATGGATTGATGTGGAATACCTCGGCAATGGCGGCCAGAGTCAAATCATCGGGATAGTTCTGGTCGATGTAGGCTTTGATTTGCTGACCCAGTTCTGGTTCCGTCAGGGGCGGCTCCATGATCTGACTCTGGGATAGGTTGCGGATCAATAAGAGCAGAACGGCCAGGCTCTGCTGGGCTATCTCCATCGACTGGGGCGTGTGCAGGGCAGTCTGCTCGACCATCAGGCTAAACAAGGTTTCCACATGGGCTAACGCTTCGCCGCAATGGATGACTGCCGGGCTGCCCACGGGTAAAAGCTGGTTGACCGGCAGCCCTTGGATCTGGACCTGGTTCGCTGAGCAATAGTAGACCTGCAGCGACTCGTTCAGGTCCGTGCTTTCATCGTGGAGAACCCCGGCGTTATAGACGAGAATGTCACCCCTCCCGGTCAGATAGGCGCGACCGCCAATCACATGCTGGCCCTGGCCCCTGAGGATCAGGACGATTTCCAAATTGTCATCGTGCTTGTGCATGACGCGTGGCATGACCATGGCTTCATCCCCGGACCGGAACACGCTGATCAAACGGGGCGAAGTCGCCGCAGCAAACGTTGCAGATTGTTCTTTGTCCGGGAAATAAAACGGCATGGGCGTGCTCCTTGGCTGGACGGTTCTTCTGGTCGCAGAAGACCGGTGCAATGCACCTGCTTTCAGTTTATCATGCCTGGCTAGATAGCCAGGATCGCAAGATTAATGAATCGTTCTTTGGCCAGAGGGGGTAAAGCTGCCTGAAACGGCCCATTGGCAAGGGGTTTGCATTGATCTGGCCAAGCGAACTCAACAAGAAATATGATTCGCCGGACGGGCAAGCGCGCTACAATGATATCAGAATGAAACACCGGCCTCGCCAGCCGGATTTACCATCGGGAGGACCTTAAAACCATGAGCATCCGCATTGCCTGTGCACCCAGTTGCTGGGGCGTCGATGATCCGAAAAATCCCTACCTGCCCAGCTGGCAGCGCGTGCTCGAAGAAGCCGGCAAATCCGGATTCACGGGCATCGAACTTGGCCCTTACGGTTTCATGCCGCTGGATGTCGACGCTGTCACCGCTGAGCTGAAAAAGAACGGTCTGACGATCATCGTTGGTACCATTTTCGACGACCTGGTCAGCGCTTCCAACCGTGAAAACCTCTTGAAACAGACCGAGGACATCTGCAGCTTCATCACACGGCTGCCACGCGACGAACAGGAACCGGGCCAGCGTTTTGCGACGCCTTACCTGACCTACATGGACTATTTCCACCCGGAACGCGCCACCACCGCTGGCCACCCGGACACCGCCCCACGCCTGTCGCCGGAGCGTTACCAGGACATGCTGGCCAATATCCGCGCCATCGCCGAACTGGCCTGGACGAAATACGGCGTCCGCCCCGTCATCCACCCCCATGCCGGCGGTTACATCGAATTCGCCGATGAGATCGAGCAAGTCATTGCCGATGTCCCGAAAGAACTTTCCGGTTTTGTCTTTGACACAGGCCATCTCTACTATGCTGGCATGGACCCGGAAACCTGGATCCGCCGCTACATCGACCGCATCGACTACATCCATTTCAAAGACGTCGACCAGGCGATCTACGACGACATGCTCAAGATCGAGATTGATTTCTTCGAAGCCTGCGCCAAGGGCGTCATGTGCCCGATCGGCACGGGTGCGATCGACTATCCTGGTATCAACACAGCCCTGCGCGAGATCGGTTACACCGGCTGGGTCACCGTCGAGCAGGAACGTGACCCGAGAAACTCCGACACCAGTTTGCGTGACGTCACCCGCAGCTTCCAGTATTTGAAGAGCGTCGGCTATTGACCTGACAGCAGCAGACTAATGCGCAAATAAACCTTCATTCAGATCGCCTCTGGCGAAAGGAGTACCCCCATGATCAATGGTGAAAGAACATACGAGCGTCCCATCCGCTGGGCCATGGTCGGTGGCGGCCGCGGCAGCAACATCGGCTACATCCACCGCTCAGCCGCCCTCAGGGACCGGCGTTTTGAACTGGTTGCCGGCGCTTTCGACATCGATCCCGAGCGCGGCCAGAATTTCGGTATCCAGCTCGGCCTCGATCCGGACCGCTGCTATCCCGACTACCAGTCCCTTTTTACCGAAGAAGCCAAGCGTGCCGACGGCATCGAGGCGGTTTCCATTGCCACACCGAACAGCACCCATTACACCATCGCCAAAGCAGCTCTCCAGGCAGGCCTCCATGTTGTTGTCGAGAAACCGATGTGCTTTGAAAATGAGCAGGCTGCCGAGCTGGTCGAGCTGTCACAGAAAATGAATCGCGTCGTCGGCGTCACCTACGGCTATGCCGGCCACCAGGCGATCGAGCAAGCCCGCCAGATGGTGAAAAATGGTGATCTCGGCGATATCCGCATCATCCAGATGCAGTTCGCCCATGGCGGCAATTCCGCTGCAGTTGAGACTGCCAGTGCCGCCCAGAAATGGCGCGTCGACCCCAAGGTCGCTGGTCCGACTTTCGTCATCGGTGATCTGGCGACACATCCCCTTTTCCTGACTGAAATCATTGTCCCCGAGCTCAAGCTCAAGCGACTCCTGTGCTCGCGCCAGAGCTTCATCAAGAGCCGTGCCCCCCTCGAAGATAATGCCACCATCCTGATGGAATATGACAATGGCGCTGTAGGCACCCTGTGGGCCAGCTCTGTCAACGCTGGATCCGTCTTTGGGCACAAGATCCGCGTCACCGGCTCGAAGGCGAGCGTCGAATGGGATGCTGTCAAGCCCAACCAGCTGCTTTATGAAGTCCAGGGTGAGCCCGCCCGCACCCTCGAACGCGGCGCAGGCTACCTCTATCCAGGTGCCCTGGCCGAAGACCGCATCGGCGGCGGACACCCGGAAGGCCTCTTTGAAGCCTGGTCCAATCTCTACATGCGCTTTGGCATGGCGATGGACCGTGCGACCAAAGGCGGCAAAGTCGGTGAGGAAGACTTCTGGTACCCCGACGTCCGCGCCGGCTACGAAGGCGTCAAATACGTCAACAAATGCGTCGAGTCCGCCGACAACGGCGCCATCTGGGTCGAGTACTGATATGGCTTGTCCTTGAAGGGAAGCCGTCCTGTTGTCGCCCCTGTAACTAGATCCAGTTAAAAACGGCGGCTGCTTTCGCCAGGAAAGCGCCGCCTTTTTTACGCTTTTGCCGCCGCTGTTTAGCCGAACAATTTCTTGATGATCCCGGCGATGGTCTCGACAAAATCCATATCGATCCCGAACAGTTCCGATGCTGAATCGACGCGCGGGTCGACGCTGCCCGGCAAAGGTTGCGACTTAAGTTCCCGCAAGCGTTCTTGTTCCTCACGCAGCAGCAGCATTTCTTTTTCACGTGACTTTTGCATGCCGCCTGACCGGACAAAAGAAACGACTTTTTGCAATTCCGTACGGTCAAACCAATAGCCATGCGGTTTGCACCAGTCGATGATCACTCCGGAGCAGCCCGCAAAATTCTTCCTGAGCATCAGCCCGCCACACGTCGGGCAGGGAACATACATCCGGCTGGCTGAATCCGGCTGACTTGCCAAGGGTGTCACATGATTCGAGCGTGGTGGTTTTTCCGGATCCGTCCAGACTAAACCTTGTTCGACCCGGTCCAATGGCAGGGCTGCAGCATCCCATTTTTCACAGATTTTCTGGAACGCCTCCCGTTCTAGCCAGATCCCGCCACACCAATTGCATTCATCGACCCGCACATCGGCAATCAGAGCCGGGAGCAGATGTGTCTCGCAGCGCGGGCAGTGCAAGGTGCTGTCCGGAGTCAAATCCTGTCGGGCAATCCGGCTGCCGCAATCCGGGCAATACTTCATCCCGCGAAATACCGGCCCGAAACAGGCCGGGCAAGCGGCGCGCGCCAGGACCGACTGACAATAGCTGCACCGCACACTGTCCGGCGGTACATTCGCCCCACAATTCGAGCATTGCAAAGACACCGCCATGCACACCCCCATAAACAGAGAATCTAACTAATTTATACCACAAAATGCAATTGAATTTGCCGGTTGTCAGAAGGGAAAACTAGCAATGCCGAAATTGAGACCCCGTCCCAAATTCGGCAAACCATTGACAGTCTTATCATTCTGATTCAAAGTAGTCTCTAGTGGTTTTAACGAGCTTTCGAAATTTATGGCAATATATTACAGTATAGATAGGTGTTTTTTACATGTATCGCTTTATAGAGAAAAAGAAAAACACGGCTTCGGGACAGGCACTGCGGATTTCTGTGATCTACTTGCTAGTCGGTTCTTTGTGGATTTTGCTTTCGGACAAGGTCATCGAGTGGCTTTTCCTGGACCCGCACACCCTGATTCTGGCCAGCCTGCTCAAGGGTTGGTTTTACGTACTGGCCAGTGCCTGTCTGATTTACCTGCTGGTTCGTACAGCGCTGATTAAAATTGCCCAGACTAATTTGCAGTTGTCCAAAGCCAATCGCCAGCTGGCAGATTCGAGTGACGAGTACCGCCAGCTCTATCACGAATATGTCGAAAAAGAGGCCTTGCTCAAGGCGATGATCAACTCAATCCCTGACTTGGTTTTCTACAAGGACCCGGACAGCAATTATCTGGGTTGCAACAAAGCATTTGAGAAATTTGTTGGAAAGACAGAACTAGATATCATTGGCAAGAACGATTACGACTTGTTTGATCAAGCCGTAGCAGAGTCCTTTCGCCGCATGGACCAGGAAATGCTCAGCCAACACCAGTCCCACTCCAACGAAGAATATGTCACCTACCCCGACGACACCGTAGTCTGTCTGGACACTCTGAAAACACCCTATTACGATACCAGTGGCCAGGTGATCGGCCTGATCGGCATCAGCCGCGACATCACCAGCCGTAAACAACATGAAGATGAAGTCAAGTATCTCAACTACCACGATTCTCTGACGGGCTTGTACAACCGGCCCTTTTTCCAGGAGGAGCTGGCACGGCTCGACACACCACGCCAATTGCCGCTTTCCATCATCATTGGCGACATCAACGGCCTCAAGTTGATCAACGATGCCGTAGGTCATGACGAAGGCGATAAACTCCTGGTCAATGTGGCCCGCATCCTCAAATCCAACTGCCGTTCCGACGATATCATTGCCCGCACCGGCGGCGATGAATTCTGGATCTTGCTGCCAAAAACAGACAGTGAAGGCGCCCGGCTGGTCGTCGAACGCATCAAGAAATCCTGTCATGAGTACTCACGTGAGCAGGAAAATGACGCTTATTATGTGGATATTTCGCTCGGCTTTGCGACAAAACAAAGCCCTGAGGAATCATTTGCCAAAATTCGCAACGATGCCGAAACCTACATGTACAAACGCAAGCTGCTCGAGACACGCAGCCTGCACAGCTCGATCATTGCCTCAATCAAAACGACCTTGTTCGAGAAGAGCAACGAAACCGAGGCTCACGCAACCCGGTTGGCGACGATGACCAAACAGCTGGGCCAGGCCCTGGGCCTATCCGAAGACGACTTGGTCGCTCTGGAGCTATTTTCCACCTTGCATGACATCGGCAAAATCAGCATCGACCGCGAGATATTGACCAAACCAGGCCGTTTGTCAGATGAAGAATGGGACGAGATCAAGAAACACCCGGAGGTCGGTTACCGCATCGCTCAAGCCTCGCCCGAACTGCGGCCCATATCCGAGCTGATCCTGACGCATCACGAACGCTGGGATGGCCAAGGCTATCCCCAAGGCCTGTCTGGCGAGAAAATTCCTTTGCTAGCCCGGATCCTGGCCGTTGCTGACGCCTTCGACGCCATGACGGAAGACCGTTCCTATCGACCAGCCCTGCCGCGTGAACAAGCCATCGCGGAAATTCGCCGCAATTCCGGCGTCCAGTTCGATCCCGAGATCACGGAGCTTTTCCTGCGTTTGATTGAGAATGGATCAACTTAAATCACAAATCCAGCTACCAATGCCGCCAAGACGATCAACGGCACCGGGATCTTTTTAAAATTCAGCAGCACAACGGTCAGGACCATCACAATCAGGTTCTCCAGGGAGAAACCGCTCTTTTGCATCACAATCACCGCTGCCACCGCGATCATGCCACCGGCAACAGCGTTGATCCCCTTCAAGGACACCTTGATGCCGCGGATCTGCTTGAGATTTTCCCAGACTGGATAGATGAAATAGATCAGCAACAGGCCGGGCAGGAAAATGCCAACCCCGCCGGCGATCGCGCCGAGGACTTGGACCAGCGGACCACCACTTCTCGCCGCCATGCCACCGGCATAAGCCGAAAAACTGAACATCGGGCCTGGCAGTCCCTGGACCAGGCCATAACCGGTCAAAAATTCCTGATTGGTCATGTACTGGCGCAGCTCGACCAGTTCACTGTACATGACTGGCACCACAACCTGGCCGCCACCAAAAACCAAATAGCCATAGCGGTAAAAACTTTCAAACAGATGGACCACCAGGTTGTCCCAGGTCAATGTCAGGGCGATGCCGCCCAGGGCAAAGGCCGCAAATGCAATCAGATAGCCCCACGGTGGGTTCAGCCGGACATGATTCCAGAGCTTTTTCTCCCGGGACGCGACGATGCTGGCGGCACCTCCAGCCAGCAAGACCAGCGGGAAAACCCAAGGCTCGCGGAAAAAATACGTCGTCAGCGCGCCAAACAACATCAGGCCCAAAGTCAGGCGATCGACCACGACCTTGCGGCCGATTTTCCAGGCAGCGACGAGAATGAATCCAACCGCCAGCGGCCCGATAAAACGCAGGCCAGCGCTCGACACATGTACTGCAGCCAAAAACTGGTAAAGGAAGGAAAGCAGCGTCATCACCACGAGGACCGGCAGGGCCCAGACCAGCATGGTCAGGAAACCCAGGAGTGGGCCACCTTTTTTGTGCCCGATTGCCACAATCGTCTGCGTGCTGGTCGGCCCCGGTAAAATGCTGCACAGCGCGACCAGTTCGATCAGTTCCTCCTCGGTCAGATAGTGCTTTTTCGTCACCATCTGGTCGAGAAAAACACCAATATGCGCCTCCGGCCCGCCATACGAACCCAAGGAGCATATGAAAACGTCGTTCAGGAAAGAACGCCAGCTCACAGCATGTTCTTTGATCATACGTTACCTCATTTCTGTCGAGCCCAATGTGCGCCGGCTCGCTTGCATCAGTTTGAAAAAAATCAAAAGGGCGATGATTTCGCTCGCCAGGGTCAGCCCGACGATCCCGCTGGTCCAGTTCCTGTCGTATAGCCAGCCCATCAGAGCTGCACCCGCCAGCAGCGCCAATCCATAGCTCGCGTTAAACACACCGTAACTCGTACCGCGCTTGTGAAAAGGCGTCAGATCCGCGATTGCTGAACGCATGATCGTTTCGTGCAGTCCGAGGATGATACCGAAAGCCATCAGCCCCAGGACGATTCGTGGTACAAAAGAGCCCAAAACCAGCATTGGCAACAAGATTGTCACCAGCGGAATCAAAAGCAAGATCACCAGCCCGCTCGTGGGCAGACCCGTCTTGACCTTGATCCGGTCGTAAGCGCGCCCCACCAGCAAAGCTACCCCTGCATCGACCACCATCGCACCGGCATAGAGCAAGGTGATCTGCCCATCATCCAGTACATCCTGCGCCTTTAAATGGAATCCGATCACACTGAAATTGACCAGCCCGAGTGTTGCAAAAAAAGTGAATGCGGTGTAGAGCCAGAACACTTTTTGCAAGTGCTGGGTGTGATAACCAGATGCTGGTGCAGCCGGAATCAAATGCTCGCGCTTGACTTTTCTGTGGGAAAAGGCCAAAAAAAGCATCAGCAGGGCAAATGGAACCGCCAGCAGGCGGTAAGCCAGCTGATACTGGGCTACACCGGAGGCTTTCATGATGAGAAAAACCCCGGTGAAAATCAGCGGCCCGGCAAAAGCACCGATCTGGTCAAGAGCCTCCTGGATGCCGAATGCCAGGCCGACCCCCACTTTGGAATCTGGATGCGCCGCCACGGCAGACAAGAGCGTGTCTTTGGCTGGATTGCGCAAAGCCTTGCCAATCCGCTCCATCAAGACCAGTGTCACAATCGCTGGCCATTCCTGAGTCAGACCCATCACAGGCACCACAGCCAGCATGCCATAGCCGATAAACAGGAATACCCATTGCCGGCCGCTTTTGTCCGACCAGACTCCCGCCAGCAAGCGCAGCACATAACCGAGAAATTCCCCGATGCCAAAAACCAGACCGACCTGAGCTGCTGTAACCCCCAGCAGACTGAAATACTGGCTGTTCGCCCCGCGAGCGCCTTCATAGACCAGATCGCCCAAAAGGCTGATCAAGCCAAAAAAGAGGATCACCGTGACAACTGGACTGAGAGCGGGTTTTGCTTTTTGAGTCATGTGTTGCGACCTCATTTTTCGCACTGTTTCCGGCAGCCACCGGGGAAAAACTGGTCATCCTGATTGAAAAAGGTTTTATAGCCAAAATGCAGCAGCAAAATGACGGTCAGAGCCACTGAGCCGAGGATGCCCAGCATGATTGCGATCTGGTACATCACCGCCGTCGTTGGCACAGTGCCGGACAGGATCTGGCCGGTCATCATGCCTGGCAGGGAAATGACCCCCATGCCCAGCATCGCATTGATCGTCGGCATGATCGCCGCATCAAACGTCGAATTGACAATCTCCCGGCTGGCCAAGCGCGGCGTTGCACCGAGGTTCATGGCTTCCTCGACCAGATGGCGCTGCAACGTCATGCCTTCGACCAGCGATTTTACCCCGAGCGAGATGCCCGTCATCGAATTGCCGACCAGCATGCCGGCAATCGGAATGAAGTACTGCGGATCGTACCACGGGTCAATCTGCACCACCACCAGGAGAAAGTAAAAAATGCAGGACAGTGTCCCCGCCAGCATCGCTCCGGTGATCGTTTTTTTCAAGCGCCCGGACAGTTGGCCCTTGAATTTTTTGAAGACAGTATGAATGGCAAAAAACTCCATGGTGGCGATGATCAGCAGTGTCAACCAAGGGCTGGGGTTTTCAAAAATGAAAGTCAGCGCATAGCCTGTCACAACCAGCTGCACCGACATCCGGACCGAAGCCAGAAGGATCTCCCGCTCGCGCCGGATCCCGCGTTTCCGGACGATCGCCAGAACCAGAAGGACAAACAGGTAAGAAAAGACCACCTGCCAGACGGACAATTGAACCGCACCGCTCATGATCTTGCCTCCTGGTTTATCTCTCGCGTCTCACGGACTACCCGGCCGTCCTTCACAACGACCGTTTCATCGGCAAATTTGCTGGCGACTGCTTTGGAATGGGTGACCATGACGATCGATCGCCCAGTCGCCCGCGCCTGCTGCACCACCAGCCCGATCACGGCATCGGCCGTATCATCATCCAATGCTGAAGACGGCTCGTCGAGCAGGTACACAGCCGGATCGAGCAGAAATACCCGGGCCAGTGCCAGGCGCTGTTTTTCGCCGCCGGACAGGTTCATGACCGGCTCAGACAGTTCTTTTTTCAGCTGTACTTGGAAAAGCATCTGCCGCATCGCTTCAGAGTCAGGTTCCGGACGTTCCTGGAACTGAAAACCGATGGCCAGATTATCTGCAATGGTGCCGGGAAACATCGCTGCCTGCTGCGATAACATCAGCACCTGGCGCCGGTGCAAGACCGAAGGTGTTTTTTTCAAGTCCATCCCGCTGTACCAGATCATCCCGCTCGTTGGCGAGATTGATTTGTTGAGTAGCCTCAGCAGCGTCGTCTTGCCGCTGCCGCTGGCTCCGAGCAGGACCGTGACTCCTGGATTGATCTGCAAAGCCTGGATATCCAGAATCGACTGGTACCGCACATTTTCCAGCCCGAATAACACGCCGCTCCCGCTCATGTGTGCGCCTTGCCCGTCGCCTGATCCGGCCCGCCGTCGATCTCATTTGTCAACTCAGCCAGATAGCGCCTGGCCTCAGCCAACTCCGCCCGGCCCAGCTCCGTCGTTTCATAATACTTGCGGACTTTGCCCAGCACGATCACCTCATCCTGCTCCAAAAGACCCACCGCCTCCAGATGATGCAAAATCGGATACAACGTCCCCGGACTCAGCTTATAGCCATGCTCCGCCAACTCCTCCATCAGCCAGCTCCCATAAACCGGCCCCTCACCCGCATGATGCAAAATATGCAAACTCACAAACCCCTGGAACAACTTCTTCACCACAAAACCAGCCATAAACACCTCGCTGCCGAAAAAGGGACGGGGTCCCGATTACGAAAACCGATATCGGTTTGCAATATCGGGACCCCGTCCCAAAATCGGATTTCGATATCGGATTTCGATATCAGTCTAATTCTTAAGCCTACTTTTGTCAAATATGCAAAAGAAAGCTGAGCTTGGTGGCTCAGCTGATGAAAATCGAAGGTTTTGTCAGGCGCTTTGGTTACCCTACCAGTTGGTGGATATCGTCCAATGTTCGTATTTCGTGATCCACTCGCACGCCCGTCGTATTGGCCAGCCCGTCCGGATTAAACCAGCACGTGGCAATGCCAAAATCAGCACCACCCTTGATGTCTGAAGTCAGTGAATCGCCGATGATCAGGGAATGATATTTACAGATCGCCAAGTCGGAATGACTTTCAGAAGGCACACGTTGCGGTTTGTCATTTTTCCAATTCGATGTAAAGCCCGCGCCAGCACCGTCCTCCCGGTTGTCCCCACAGATTTCCCGAAAGACATGATCGAAAAATTCGACCTGAGGTTTGCGGTATCCGACTTGCTCCGAAATGAAAACCCATTCAAAGTAAGTATCCAGCCCGGCCAGGGCAATCCGGCGCTCCTGAATCCGGGCAAAGCCATTGGTCACTATTGCCAGATGAACGCCATCCCGGTCACGTAGCTGGTCCAGCAATTCCCGCGCACCGTCAAACAGATAGCTGCTTTCACTCAGCATCCCCTCATAATGCTGCTGGAATGCCTCGACATCCCCGCAAAATCCGAACCGTTCAAAAAGCGAACGATGCCGCGCCAGTGCCAGTGCTTCTTGCGAGATCTCACCCCGTTCCAGCATCTTCCAATACGATTCATTAATCAGTCGATAAGCGTGAAGAACCTCATCATCCGCCCGAAAACCAAATGATTTTAAAGTCGCTTCCATGCATAAATATTCAGCCTTATGAAAATCGAGCAGAGTCCCGTCAAGATCGAAAAGCAGCCATTTGTAAGCCATCATACCCACCTCTGCCGAAAAAGGGACCCCGTCCCTTTTTCGGCGTTTGTTGCATAAACGGTCCAGCCAAAGGAGCTAGCCCCTTTGGCTTGGTCCCTTATATTCTCAACCTTCGAAATTGCCGGACATCCACTGTCCGTAATCGCCTTTGTCCTCGTCGGTGAGGCCATAGAATTCGTCCACTTTGTCGAGGAGCGCCCAGGCTTTTTCACGGGTGGCGTCGTCCATTTTGCCTTCGTTTGCTTCGACCAGTGCCAGGAATTCGCTCGTCAGCTGGCCCATGAGGGTCTCGGTCAAGGTGGCAGCGTCTGCCAGGGCGGCTTTGGCGTCGTCAGACATCAGCCCCGTGCCGTAATCGAAGTTAGGCGTGTTGTCGATCCCAAAAAACAACAGGGTCAAGTGGTCACGGAAACGGCTGGCCAGGTACTTCTCATACCGCGTGCCCTTGTAGTCTTCCAGTGCCTGTCCGATGCCATAAGTGCGCGCTGCCAGCGTCGGCAAATCGATGATGAAAGCTGCATCCGAGCTCATTGGATCGAGGCTGTCGATGGCCTGAGTCACGATCAGGTCCGCCATCGTCTGCGTATTGGCCATCCGGTATTCGGCAAACCGCGTGAAATCCACCAGATAGTAGATCATGCCCTCACTGCTGGCGACATAATACCCCTGCGCCTGCGCCCCCTTGACCAGCGCCTTGACCTTCGCATCAGAGATCGCATCGCTTTGGCGATTCAGCTCGATCCAATTGAATTCGAATTTCTCTGCCTCGGTAAAAAACCGGTCCAGGAAAGCCGGGTCACTGGTATAGCTGTATTCAATTTCCGTATAATCTTCGAAGCTGTTGCGGCGCATCCCGGAAATGGCATAGGTGGTGAAAAGATCCGCACTGTCGGGGGACAACATCGTGATCCCAGACAGATACAGCACAAAAATCTCGCGCGACTCAGCCCCGCCCGCGTAAAGCCGCGCCATCTGCCTGACCAAGTCAGCCTGCTCCGTATCGCTGGCTGGCTGCATATCTTCTGCCGCGACATAGGGCAACTCCTCCAAGTAAGCAGCCAGCTTATCCTGATAAGCTTGCTCGACCGGACCTAACAGTTCAGGTGTTTCCGAAGGAGCAGGTTCGGTCGAGTCCGCTGTCTCACTGCTGGCCGGTTGGCTGGGTACCGTCGTCTGACCTGGCTCTGCAGAGCCAGTAGCCGAAGGTGTGGCAGGTTTGCAACCTGCCAATACGATGGCAGCAGCCAGGCAAATCGCGCATAAGACCAGCCCAAAACGTGTGTTCATCATGATCAAAAACCTCACCTGCATCAAAAAACTACCTTCATTATAGACACAGAAGAAGCTGAATTTGTTCCCGTTTAAACAATTGAAAGATCCAGATCCGGCAAAAAACGACAATTTTTGCCAGCGGTCTTTTGGTCATCCCCATGCCAAGGCTATAATGGAAGGTGTTCATGACACCAAGGTTTGACCAGGAGGAATTTGGCCGTGATCCAACTGTCTGATGTTTCCCGCATCTACCCGTCCGGTGAGACCGAATTCTATGCCCTGAACCACGTCAGCCTTGCTGTGCCAGACGGCGAGCTGGTCGTGATTCTTGGTCCATCCGGCTCGGGCAAATCAACCCTCCTGAATATGATCGGCGGCATTGACCAGCCTGACAGTGGCACGGTCTTCGTCAATGGCTTGGACGTGGCCCGCATGAACGACCGCACCTTGACCCGTTATCGCCGCCGCCACCTCGGCTTCGTCTTCCAGTTCAACAACTTGATCCCCGATCTGACCGTGCGAGAAAACATAGAAGTGACGGCACATTTGAGCCAGCACCCAGCCAAAACCCTTGTCCTGCTCGACCGCGTCGGACTCAGGGACAAGGCTGACAAATTTCCCCACCAGCTGAGTGGCGGCGAACAGCAGCGTGTCTCAATTGCCCGGGCCATTGTCAAACGACCGGCCCTCCTGCTCTGTGATGAGCCAACCGGGGCGCTCGACTTCAAATCCTCCCTGAGCGTGCTCCAGCTGCTCGAGGAAATCAATCAGCAAGACAAAACCACCATTCTGGTCGTGACCCACAATTCCGCAATTGCGGCCATGGCCGATCGGGTTATCCGCATGCGCAGTGGTGACATCACTGAAATCACACAGAACACAACCAAGGCGAAAGCCGAAGAAGTGAGCTGGTAAACATGGCACTTGCCAGGCGGATTCCAAGGCAAATATTCCAACATAAAGGGCGATTTTTAAGCCTGATCTTCCTGATCGCCCTAGGCAGCATGACCTTGACCATGCTCAACCTGGTCGTCGACAATTTGCAAGGCAACTTTGACTGGTTGAGTAACGAGGGTCGGGTCGATGACATCCGCGTCTGGACGGTTGCCGAACCGACGAATCTCGTCAGCCTGGGCCAGTTGCTCCACGCGGACATCGAAGGTCGCACGGCCGTGGACACCAAGTGGCAGCCAGACATCACGCTGCGTGTATTCGAGGAAAACCAGAATGTAGACCGGCCGGTCATCCTCGATGGTCATGCGCTCCAGCGCGATCAGGAAATCCTGCTCAACCCCGCATTTGCCAATGAGCACAACTTGGCCATCGGTGAGCAGATCGAGCTGGCTGGCCGCACCTTTTGGATCAGCGGCTATTTCTCGTTGCCTGATTACATATACCCGACCCAGTTTGAGTCAGATTTACTCGCCGACCCAAAAACATTCGGCATCGCTGTCGTCACCACGCGGGCCATCGGACGTCTGGCCACAGATGCTCCGGTCGAGGATTGGACGGTCGACCGCTCTTACGGCATTCGTTTCCACCCGGGTTTTGCCATAGCCGATGCAGAAAGTGAAGGCCAGAAATCCAATCAGGCCACCTACCAGGACCTCAAAGACCGGTTCAAGGACCGTTACGGCCTGGTCCGCTGGCAGGAGCGAAAAGACAATGCCCGGATCAACATGGTCAAAGGCGAAATCGCCGGCCAAAAAGCCATGTCACAGTCCCTGCCCGTCGCGATTTTCCTGATCAACACCGTGCTCCTGGCTTCGATTCTCTGGCGCATGATCCGTCTGGAATTCCAGCTGATCGGAACGATGCGCGCCCTCGGCCTGAGCCGCCTGGAGGTCCTGCGCCATTACCTAGCCTTGCCCTTCACCCTGGCCCTGACCGGTAGCGTTCTCGGCACGATCGGCGGAATGACTGCCGCCCGTCCGCTTCTGGTTTATTACACCGTGTTTTTCAATCTGCCCCTGACTCAGGTTTTCTATGATCCCATGCTGATCCTGGCCGGTACTTTGATTCCCATCACGTTGCTGCTGCTGACAGCCAGTTACGTGGTCCTGCGCGCTGTTCGCCTGCCGCCCAATACCTTGATCCGGGGTTTTCGTCGCCGGCCCAAAGCCATGTTTCTTGAGCAGCTCTTTCATTTCCACAATCTGCAATTCCCGACAAAATTCCGCGCCCGCCAGATGGTCCGCAGCGGTGGCAAGCTGTTCGGAGCCCTGATCGGTGTCGCTTTCGCCGCCATGATGATGTTGACCGGTTTCCTCGTCCAGGATTCCTATGACATTTTCCTCGGTGAGGGTCTGACAAACACCTTCAGCTACGACAAAAACTACATCTTCAAGGTGCCCCAGAACACCAACAGGTACGACGGCGAGCCCTACCAGATGCTGGCTGCCCGGGAAACCGGCAGCGGCGATGCCCTGCTGGTGCAAGGTCTCGTGGAAAACAGCCAGATGCTCAACCTTTTCGACGAAACCGGGGCGCCCCTCACGCTCCCACCGAAATCGAAAACCTGCGTGATTTCACGCGTGCTGGCCGACAAATTCGATCTTGCAGTCGGTGACACCCTGTCCTTCATCAATGACATCGATGAGGAAATCCATTACCTGCGCGTCAGCGGAATCGCAGAAATCTACACATTGAACACGGTCTACCTCTCCTTGAGCGAATTCAACCGCCGTTTCGACCGCCCTGAAGACAGCTTCATCGGTCTCTACAGCGACCGCGAGCTCGACATTGACAGTGAAGACATCGCCCAGACCGAAGATATGTCGGACATGATTGCTTCTTTGTCTTCCTACACCGATCTCATGCGCATCTCCCTGCTCAGCATCGGCCTTTTTTCCAGCCTCATGGCGCTCCTGATCCTCTACATCCTGTTTTCACTCCTGATCGATGAAAACAGCCGCTCCATCGCCCTGCTCAAAATCCTCGGCTACGAAGCCCGCGAAATCCGCACCCTGATGCTGCGCATCTTCGATGCCCCATTCCTGCTTGGATTTCTCGCTGGCATCCCGCTGCTCTTCAGATTTTACGGCGGCATGATGGAACAATCCTTCGAAGAAATCAACATGACCATGCCCCTGCACCTCAGCCTTCAGAATATCCTCAGCGGCTTTGCCATCCTCTACCTGACCTACCTCCTGACCCGGAACCTTTCTGGGCGGAAGATACTGCGCATCGCCATGACCGACGTTTTGAAATCCATGCAGGAGTGAACGACAATCAATATGGACAACCAGCAGTTCTACACCAATCGCAAGGTCAGGATCGCCCTGGCGTCATTTTGTGCGTTGCTCTGGGGCAGCGCCTACCCCGCGATCAAGTCA
>SABL01000308.1 GCA_009928985.1 Clostridia bacterium | reverse complement strand
CTTCGTGTTGCCGGATGAAACCGGGATCACCATGACGCCCATCCGCTCAGCTCCGTAATGCAGGCCGAGGCCGCCGGTGAACAAGCCATAGCCATAGGCTACATGCAGGGAATCCTCCTCGGTCATCCCGGTCATGGCCAGGGAACGGGCGATGCATTCCGCCCAGAGGTCGATGTCTTCTTTGGTGTAGCCAACGACTTTTTGCTTGCCAGTGGTTCCAGACGAGGCATGGACTCGGACAATTCTGGACATGGGAACAGCAAATGTACCAAAGGGATAATTGTCGCGCAAATCCTGCTTGTCGGTCAGGGGCAGTTTTTTCAAATCATCGATCGATGTGATGTCGTCCGGAGTCAGGCCGATGGCCTGCATCTTTTCCGTATAAAAAGGGACCGTCCCATAGATGCGCCGGACACAATCGACCAGCCGCTGTCCCTGGAGTTGGCGCAGGTTTTCGTAGGACTGGGTTTCCATTTGCTTGTTCCAGATATAGCCATTCATCGATCAAGAACCTCCTGCCGTATATTGGTCCTGCCTGGGGCAAGCTGTCACCAAAGGCCCGTTTGGGCGGGCTATCCTATAAACAATAAAGGGTGCAAGCAGTGGCCGGCAAGTCCTGGATTCACGGAAAAATGGCCGGATTTCCGACGATTTTGCCAATCAGGCCAGTCCCTTCATGCTGAGGGCGATCCGTTTGCGCTGGAGATCAACCGACAGGACACGCACCGTGACGGCCTGGCCGATCCGGACAACAGTCAGAGGATCCCTGACAAAGCGGTCGGCAAGCTCAGAGACATGAACCAATCCATCCTGGTGCAGGCCGAGGTCCACGAAAGCGCCAAAGTCCGCGACATTGCGCACCACACCGCGAATCACCATGCCTGGTTTGAGGTCCTTGATGTCGAGGATCTCCTGGTCCAGCTCAACCTGGGGCAGATCATCGCGCGGATCGCGCCCCGGCCGGGCCAGGGCATCGAGGATATCCGACAGGGTATACCGGCCAAGCTCAAGCTGGTCCGACAACTGGTCCAGGTCGAGTCCACGGGCCCGTTCCGCCAGTTCTGGTGAAACAGGTACCTTGAGCAGGCCGGCCAGAGCTTTGACTTTGGCATAGCTCTCCGGATGGACTGACGTGTTGTCGAGGGGTTCCTCCGCACCCGGGATGCGCAGGAAGCCGGCCGCCTGCTCGAAGGCTCGGGGACCCAGGCGAGGGACAGCCAGCAGCTGCTGGCGGGAACGGAACGCACCGTGCTTTTCGCGCCAGTCGACTATTGCCTGCGCCAGGGACGCTGTGATGCCGGCAACATAGGACAAAAGGGCCGGCGAGGCGGTATTGAGATCAACGCCCACTTCGTTTACACACGCTTCGACAACCCCGCCCAGTGCGCTGGCCAGGCGTTTCTGGTTCATATCATGCTGGTACTGCCCGACACCGATGGCCTGGGGCTCGATCTTGACCAGCTCAGCCAGGGGATCCTGGACGCGCCGGGCAATCGACACGGCACTGCGGACATTGACATCGAGATCGGGGAATTCGGCGGCGGCCTTGGGGGAG
>SABL01000097.1 GCA_009928985.1 Clostridia bacterium | reverse complement strand
GGATTTTCCGTCGAGATTTATGAGAAGAACGAACGGGCCGGTGGCCGCATGGGTGTGGTCGAATTTGACGGCTTCCAGTTCGATCTCGGCCCGACGATCCTGATGATGCCGCAGATGTACCGCGATGTGTTCGAGTTCTGCGGCAAGAATCCGGACGACTATTTCCAGATGGTCCAGCTCGATCCGATCTACAAGGTCTATTTCGCTGATGGCTCGGTCCATGAGGCCACATCCGAGCTGACCCGCCTGATTTCCGAGCTGGAACGCATCAGTGAGAAGGACGCCCAGGGATACCTGCGCTATCTCGGTGACATCTATGAGCGCTACCTGCTGGCCAAGGACCATTTCATTGGCCGCGGCTTCCGGACCTGGTCGGATCTTCTCAATCCCACCACACTCTCGGCCGGTCTCAAGCTCAAGACCTTCAACAATGCCTATGCCATGATTTCCGAGTATGTCGAGAGTGAGAAATTGCGCGAGCTTTTAAGTTTCCAGACCCTCTACATTGGAGTCTCACCCTACAACGGCCCTTCCATCTACACGATCATCCCGATGGTCGAGCTGGTCTACGGCGTCTGGTTCATCAAGGGTGGCATGCGTGGCTATGTCAGGGCCCTCGAGCGCCTGTTCACCGAACTCGGCGGGGTGATCCATCTCAATGCCCCCGTGGAAAAAATTGTCATAGACGGGCGCAAGGCCACCGGACTCATGGTCCAGGGCCAGTTCCAACCGGCCGACATCGTTCTCTCCACGGCCGATTTCCCCTATGCCATGAAACAGCTCTTGCCCTCAGATTTTCGCCAGGGCCGCTACCGTCCATCCCAGGTGGAAAAATACGAGTATGCCTGCTCGTGTTTCATGCAGTACATTGCTCTCGACAGCCGTGATTTCCCAGGGCTCAATGTCCACAACCTGGCTTTTGCCGAGGACTTCTCTGGCAACATTGCCGACATCTTCGATGGCCGTTTCCCGAAAGATCCGTCGGTCTACGTCTATGCGCCGGCTTTGCTCGATGAAAGCCTGGCGCCTCAGGGCCAGCTGGGCCTTTATGTCCTGACCCCGGTGCCCAACCTCAAGGATGGACCGGCAATTGACTGGAAAGATGAAGCAGCCATCGCGACCTACCGGGCCAAGGCCTATGAAAAAATCCGCCGCATGCTGCCCCTTCAGGATTTCGAGCGCCACATCATCCGGGAAAAAGTCTACACACCGCTCGATTTTGAAATGGACTTCAATGCGTTCTTCGGCGCGACCTTTGGCCTGCGCCCGACCTTGATGCAGTCCAACTCGTTCCGGCCCCAGCCCAAGGCCATGCGCTATGACAATCTCTATTTTGCCGGCAGCAGCAATCATCCCGGTGCAGGTGTCCCGATCGTCCTGATGTCGGCCCAGATTGCCGCGCAGGAGGTTCTGCGCGACCAGGTGCCGTGATGGCCAAGTCAGAGATTCCCATCGAGTTGCTGCCGGATGTTGCCTGGTGTGAAGCGGTCATCCGCCGTCACTCGGGTAGCTTCTATCGCTCGTTCAAGCGTTTGCCTCCCGGGCGCGCCGCGGCTGTCTTTGCCGTCTATGCTTTTTGCCGCCTGGCGGATGACAGCATCGATGTCGACCATGATCCGGACCAGCTGGACCAGCTGGCATCCCGGTTGCAGGAATTTGCCGCTGGCAGGACCCCGGATGAACCCCTCTGGCGCTTGCTGCGCTGGGCGTTCACAACGTATGACCTGGAGATCGCGCCGTTCTTCGAGATGATCGAGGGTCAGCGCCGGGACATCACTTTTGTCCAGCCTGAAACCAACCAGGACTTATGGGACTATTGCTACCTGGTGGCCGGGACCGTGGGCTTGATGATCCTGCCTTTACTGGCCAAGCCGGTGACGGCCGGCCATCGCAAGCTTGCCATTGACCTGGGCCAGGCGATGCAGATGTCCAATATTCTCCGGGACCTGGCCGCGGACTACCGCCTGGGCCGGATCTACCTGCCTGCGCACGAGCTGGCTGCACGAGGAATCCAGTCGGAAGACCTGGGTCGAGCCACGCCCACACCGGCCCTGAAAAGCTACTGGCTGGAGCTGGCGCAAGGCGCTCTGCAGCGCTACGAAGGGGTGCGACGAAATCTCGTATCCTTTGACACCAAAGCGCGGTTGCCCGTCCTTCTGGCTCTGCTGTACTATAGTCATATTACTTTACTCGGAATTAAAAATCCGGACATCGTCCTGGAGCGCCGGCTGGTGGTGCCGGACTCATTCAAATACTGGCTCTACTTAAAGGCACAATGGTACGTCTGGACCT
Organism: Clostridia bacterium; assembly: GCA_009928985.1. Taxonomy (GTDB): domain Bacteria; phylum Bacillota; class Clostridia; order Saccharofermentanales; family UBA5734; genus UBA5734. Next base: position 5,992 of record SABL01000097.1, on the reverse strand, counting down.
TGAGATTCCGGACAGAGGTGTGACATGCAGAACTGGATCGGTATCGCAGCATCTTTTGGCTTCATTTTCACGGTGATCTTCCTGGCCCGTTTCATGGCCCGCTTTGGCAAGGAGGCCAGCCGCAAAACGGTCCATGTCCTGGTCTGCAACTGGTGGTTCCTGGCCATGTATTTTTTTGACCAGCCTCTGTGGGCGGCCATTGTCCCGGCGAGTTTTGTCCTGATCAACTCGCTGTCCTACCGGTACCAGATTTTCCAGGTTATGGAACGGGGCGAAGGGAAGGAAGACCTCGGCACCGTCTACTATGCGATCTCCCTGCTGATTCTTTCGCTTCTGACGTTTGGTTCGGGTAAAAATCCGCTGGTCGGAGCAGCAGGGATTCTGCTCATGGGATATGGTGACGGCCTGGCTGCGGTGTTCGGAAAAGCTTTTCCCTGGGGATCCTACCGTGTGTTCGGATCCCGTAAAAGCCTGACAGGCAATCTGACCATGTTTGTGGTGTCATTCGCCGTCCTGGTGTTGCTGATCGCATGGCAGGGCGCATCCCCGATCCTGCCAGTTGCCCTGGGCCTGGCCTTGGTCGCGACACTCGTTGAAGCGGTAACCCCGTTTGGCCTGGATAACCTGACGGTTCCCCTGGTCAGTGCCCTGGCGTATGGGATGGTGATTGGCTGATGATGGAAATGATCTTGGACCTGATGGTCCGCTACGAGTTCATGTTGGCGGGCGCAGTTCTTGTGGCCAGCGCTGTCGTGGCCTATCTGGCCTATCGTCGCCGGTCGCTGACCGGGCTGGCTGCCTTGACCGCCTGTGGCCTCTCGTTTGGCCTGTATGTGACGGGAGGTCTGCGCCTGGTGGTGCTGCTGTTGACCTTTTTCGCTGGATCGACGGTCCTGACCCACTATCGCCAGAAAGACAAAGACCCGATTGAATCGGAGATTCATGAGAAAAAGGGACCACGCGACACGTTCCAGGTGATTGCCAATGGGGGACCGGCTCTGCTGATGGGTGTTCTGACCGCCATGACCGGCCAGGCCGCTTTCCTGGTCGGTAGTGTCGCAGCACTGGCAGCCAGCAATGCCGATACCTGGGCATCGGAACTGGGCGTCTTGAGCCGTCACCAGCCGGTCTACATCTTGTCACGCCGGCCCGTGGCCCGTGGCTTGTCTGGCGGTGTGACCCGACTGGGTACACTGGCCGCCCTGTCCGGCGGTGTATTCATCGCCCTCGTGTATGGTTTGCTGCATTGGAGTGATCCAGCCAGTGGCCTGACCCTGGTATCCGACATGGCGGTGATCGCTCTGGCCGGCCTGGTTGGTTCGACGGTTGACAGCATTCTCGGTGAGACCTTGCAAGCCCGTTACGCCAGTGTCCGTCACGGCCAGCTGACTGAAAAAAGTGCAGAGCAGGGTCTTGCCAATTCACTCCAGCATGGCCTGAAATGGCTCAACAACGACTGGGTGAATTTGCTCAGCTCCACCATTGCCGCCCTGGCTGCTGCCGGGCTGATTGCGCTTACGGCACATTGACGCCTCGTATCTATGGGAAGGATGGACTCAAGATGACAGATCTTGGAAATGACTTGTATGCCCCCTACTTTGCCGCCCTGGCCAGCATGGACAAACCAGCCTGTGTCCAGCTCGTGCTGGCGGCCGTATCGGAGGGCAAGGTCGGCCTGGTTGAATTGTACACGGAGGTGCTGGCCAAATCCCTCAATGAACTGTCGGAGGCGGAGCTGGGCCAGCCGGATGCCATCTGGCGCGAACATGTCCGCAGTGAAATCACCCGGACTGTGATCGAGTGCTGTTATCCGGCTGTTGTTGCCGAGGTGAACGCCCGCGAGCAGGAGAGGACCTCAGCGGATCCGGCGGCTGATGCCAAAAAGCGGGTGATGATCGTCCTGCCGGCAGAGGAATTCCATGAACTCGGCGCCCGCATGGGGGCGGATTTTTTCCAGCTGGCCGGATTTGAGACCTTGTTTGTCGGTGCCAACACACCGGCAGAATCCATTCTGAACGGCATCGGCTATTTCCAGCCCGACTATGTCGATCTCCATGTCGTCAATTACTATAACCTGTTCAAAGCCAAGGACCTGCTCAACCAGATCCAGCACCAGTACCCCAAGGTCCGCCTCTTGGCCAGCGGCGGTGCCTTTTCCGGTGAAGCCGGCCAGCTGGATCGATTTGGCCCCGTCTGCCTGGTCCGCTCGCTCGCTGATATCGAAGCCCTGCTGGAGGAGACATCATGAGAATTGCCTTTCAAATCGCTGTCCGTTTTCTGTCCTCCAACAAAGGCCAGACGATCCTGATTGCCCTCGGCATCGCGATCGGTATTTCGGTCCAGATATTCATCGGTTCCTTGATCACCGGCCTGCAAAAAAGCCTGGTCGATACCACCATTGGCAACGCGGCCCAGATCTCGATTGTGTCCGATTCGGATGACCGTCTGATTGAAAGATACGAACCAGTTGCAGATGCTGCCCGGCGGCGCGAACCGCGCTTGACAGCCATCTCGCCCGTGCTTGACCGGCCTGGCCTGATTGTCGATGGTGACCGGTCCAATTCGATCCTGATGCGCGGCTTTGACTTTGCCCGTGCTGAGAAGGTCTATGAGTTCTCAGAGCGCCTGGTGGCAGGGCGGCTGCCGGAACGCGACTCCCAAGCCGTGATCGGCGTGGACTTGGCCAAAGAGCTGGGCGTCCAGCTGGGAGATTCGATCGAAGTGACCGTGCTGGGCAGCGTCAAGAAATCCTTCACCTTGGTGGGTGTTTTTGATCTCGAGGTCCAAAGTGTTAACAAGTCCTGGTTTTTAGCCAATCTCGCGGCCGTCCAGGATCTCTTTGCCACCGGTGATGCCGTGACCGCGATCGAAATCCAGATCGGACCCAATGAAGTTTTTGAGGCTGATTTGATCTCGGAAAAGCTGACGCCAATCCTTAATGACCCAGAATTGGAACTGACCAATTGGAAGGTCCAGAATGCCTCGCTGCTCTCGGGCCTCAATGGCCAGAGCGTGTCCAGCTACATGATCCAGTTCTTTGTCGTGGTCTCGGTTGTGCTGGGCATCGCCAGCGTCCTGGCCATTTCGGTGCTGCAGAAGTCGAAACAGATCGGCATTCTCAAGGCCATGGGCATCAAGACGCGCCAGTCAAGCCTGATTTTCCTGTTCCAGGGCCTGATCCTTGGCCTGATCGGCGGTGTGCTGGGTCTTGTCATCGGCCTTGGGCTGTCCTACAGTTTCACCATTTTTGCGGTCCGGCCCGATGGCTCGCCGGTCGTACCGCTGTTCATCGACCCCAATTTCCTGTTCCTGTCCTTTGGCCTGGCTGTGGTTGCTTCGACCCTGGCAGCCCTGGTACCGGCCCGAAAATCCGCCAGACTAGATCCGATCGAGGTTATCCGCAATGGCTAATACAATCGAAAAGACTGCGACGTCCATCCTAACGTCCCCGCCCGGAACACCGGAAACGGTCCTGGCCCTGCAAAAGATCAACAAAATCTATGGTGGCAGCGTACCGACCCAGGTCTTGTTTGATATTGACCTGTCGTTTGCTGCCTCGACGTTCAACGGCATCATTGGCCAGTCCGGCAGCGGTAAGTCTACACTGATGAACATCATGGGCACCCTGGACCGGCCGACCTCCGGGATTGTCCAGATCAACGGCCGCCGTACGGACCAGCTCAAACCCGACCAGCTGGCCGAAGTGCGCAATGAAACCATCGGCTTCATCTTCCAGTTCCATTATCTGCTGCCCGAGTTCACCGCCCTGGAGAATGTCCTGATGCCGCATCTGATCAAATATGGATCCGCCAGCAAGGCGATCCGTGACCGGGCGACTGAGCTTCTTGATCTGGTCGGGTTATCTGGTGTCAAAAACAACCTGGCGACCCGGATGTCCGGCGGCCAGCAACAGCGCACCGCGATTGCCCGGGCCCTGATCATGAATCCCAAGATCATCCTGGCCGACGAGCCGACCGGCAATCTCGATTCGGATTCGACAGAGACCGTCTATGACATCATGCGTGAAATCAACCGGACCTTCCGCACGACCTTCATAATCATCACCCATGATCGCCACATCGCGGAAAAAACCGACCGCATCATAGAAATCAAGGACGGACGCATCAGCCTTGATCTCGACCGCCGCTGAATGGAAAACGGTGGAACCAGGCTGCCTGTGAAAACGCGAACAGGTCATGCAAGTTCAAGGTAATTTTCATGCATTTTGCTATTTGTCAAAAAGTCATATTTCGTTTACAATTTTTCCATCCTGCCTGTCATGGTAACAGCGGCTGAAGGTCCGCTGGTCTGGTGAGGTTCATCGATGCAAATGCTCAAAGACCGGATCATCCGGGATGGCCAAGTGCTCCCCGGTAATATCCTCAAGGTTGACAGCTTCCTCAATCATCAAATCGATCCGGTCCTGATGGATGCCATCGGCGAGGAATTTGCCCGCCGGTTCATGAACGAACCGATCACTCGCATCCTGACCATCGAATCTTCCGGGATCGCCCCGGCGCTTTTTGCCGGCTATCATCTGCGCGTCCCCGTCGTTTTTGCCAAAAAAACCGAATCTGCCAATCAGGACCCGGACACCTTTGCTGCTCCGGTTCATTCCTACACGCGCAACCGCGACAACGTCATCCGCGTCGCCTGCCGTTATTTGTCTGCCTCTGACCACATCCTGGTGATCGATGATTTCCTCGCCCACGGCGAAGCACTCTTGGGCCTGGCCGACCTGGTCAGCCAAGCCGGTGCGTCGCTGGCTGGCGCCGGCATTGTCATCGAGAAGGGCTTCCAGGATGGGGGCAAGCGCGTCCGCACTTCAGGTATCCGGGTTGAATCCCTGGCCATCATCCAGGACATGTCCGACGGGCACGTCCGCTTTCAGTGAACATCCGCCTGATTCATCATCTGCCTTGCGAATCCAGAATTTGAAGCGACCCAGAAAAGAAGGAGAGAAACCATGAAGATCAAGAGAATCCTCACCTTGGCCCTGGCCATGATGCTCGTCCTCGGCCTGGTTGCCGGTTGTGCCCAGAGCAGTGCCACCACTACTGCTGCTGCCGGTGAAACCACCACCGCTGCTGCCGAGACAACCACGGCTGCCGCTCCTGCTGAAAAGATTAAAGTCGGTGTCATCTACATCAGCCCGAAAAATGACGGTGGCTGGTCCCAGGCCCATGCCGACGGATTTGCCGCTGCTGTTGCCGCAGTCGGTGCCGACAAAATCGATCTCAAGGAAATCGAGAACGTCAATGACGCCGATGCCCAGCAGACCGAAACCGCCCTCAACCAGCTCGTTGCAGATGGCTGCCAGATTATTTTCGCCACCAGTTTTGGCTACATGGAAACCACAGCCAAAGTGGCATCGGAAAATCCGGACATCAAGTTCGAACATTGCTCCGGCTACATGAGCGCTGACAATTTTGCCAACTATTTCGCCCAGATTGAACAGCCCCGTTTCCTCTCTGGTATCGTCGCCGGCCGCATGACGAAATCGAACACCATCGGCTACGTCGCTGCCATGCAGATCCCGGAAGTCTACCGCGGCATCAACGCCTTCACCCTCGGTGTGCGTTCTGTCAATCCCGATGCTGTCGTCAAAGTCACCTGGACCAACACCTGGTTCAATCCGCAGCTGGAAAAAGAAGCGGCCATCTCTCTGATCGACAGTGGCGCTGACGTTCTGGCCCAGCACCAGGATTCCACGGCTGTGCAGCAGGCTGCCCAGGAAAAGGGTGTCTTCGGTATCGGTTATGACAACCCGATGTTCAGCGAAGCCATCAAGGACGCCTATCTGACTGCTCCAGTCTTCAAGTGGGGCGCCTACTATGAACAGCGTCTCGCCGCCATGCTTGATGGCAGCTGGACCACCGGCGCCTACTGGGGCGGCATGAACGACGGTGTCGTCGCTCTCGATACAATGACCGCCCTCGTTCCGGCTGAAGTCCAGACCGAGGTCAACGCCCTCGTCGACACCATGAAAGCC
>SABL01000012.1 GCA_009928985.1 Clostridia bacterium | reverse complement strand
GTCATCCGGCCGGTTGATTCAAAATACTCCTTGAGGGCAGCTTTGACGGCTTGCTCAGCCAGCAGGGAGCAATGCATCTTGACCGGTGGCAGGCCATCGAGGGCTTCGGCAACTGCCTTGTTGGTCAAAGTCAGGGCTTCATCCAGAGTTTTGCCCTTGATCATTTCCGTAGCCATGCTCGAGGTGGCAATCGCTGAACCGCAGCCAAAGGTTTTGAACTTGGCATCGACAATGATGTCGTTTTCGATTTTCAGATAGACTTTCATGATGTCGCCGCATTTAGCGTTGCCAACCATGCCGGTTGCCGATGCATCGGCAATCTCCCCGACATTCCTGGGATTCATGAAATGGTCCATCACTTTGTCGCTGTATTCCATAAAGGTCCTCTCTTTCAACCGTGCATTTCTTTTAAATAGGCTTCGTACAGGGGGGAAATATCCCGCAGCCTGGAGACAATTTTGACCAGGGATTCGACCAGACGGTCGATGTCCTCTGCTTCGCTGCTCTTGCCAAACGTGACTCGCAGGGATCCATGGGCTTTTTCATGCGGCAAGCCGATCGCTAAAAGGACATGGGACGGGTCTAGCGAGCCGGACGTGCAGGCCGAACCCGACGAACATTCAAATCCGAAATGATCGAGCATGATCAGGATTGATTCGCCCTCGATGAATTCAAAGGAGAAATTGACATTGTTCGGCAAGCGTTCGGTGCGATGGCCATTGAGCCGGGTATGCGGCACTGCTTGCAGAACCTTTGTGATCAGGTCATCCCGCAAAGCCGACAAGCGTTGTGTGTTTACTGAAAGTTCAGCCATGGCCAGTTCAAAGGCCTTGGCAAAGCCGACGATGTAAGGCACATTTTCCGTGCCACCGCGCCGGTTGCGCTCCTGGGCGCCACCATCCATGAACGTGGCGATCCGGGTGCCGCGGCGGATGTAGAGGGCGCCGACTCCTTTCGGAGCATACAGCTTGTGGCCGGAAAACGAAAGCAGGTCCACAGGCAGCGTCGACACGTCAATCGGGATCGCTCCAGCAGCCTGGACGGCATCGGAATGGAAAGTCACCTTATGCTCGTGGCAAATGGCGCCAATATCAGCGATCGGCTGAATGGTTCCGATCTCGTTGTTGGCCATCATGATTGTGACCAGGATGGTGTCGGGACGGATCGCCTGCCTGACTGCTTCCGGATCGACCCGGCCATCGGCATCCACATCGAGATATGTTACTTCATACCCCTGGGCAGCCAGAGCTTCACAACTGTGCAAGACAGCATGATGCTCAATCTTGGAGGTGATGATGTGGCGGCCTTTCTTTTCCAGCGCCCGGGCAACCCCTTTGATCGCCCAGTTGTCGGATTCGGTGCCGCAGGAGGTGAAATAGATTTCGTGGGGCTGGGCCTGGATGCAGGTGGCGATGCGCTGGCGTGCATCCTCCAGCAGGCGCTTGGCTTCCTGGCCGCGGTGGTAAAAGGATGAAGGATTGCCAAACTGTTCCTGGAACATCGGCAACATGGCGTCCATGACTTCTGGTCGGACGGGTGTTGTCGCAGCATGATCGAGATAGACTCGTTTGATGGCACTCATGAAAAAAACTCCCTTGCCTCGAGATACGTTTCCACTTTAGGCGATTCAAACCGGCGGTGTTGTAACTTCTGTTACTGGGACCGATGTTATCCTACAAATTTACTAGGATTATAATGGATTCTGACAGAATCAGACCGGTCAAGTGCCTGGCATGACATCCCTGGCCTGTTTGCGCCGCTTGCTGAGCCATTCGGTTACCTTGGCTTCATAGCCATTGGTGCTGGGCTCAAAATAGATGGTGCCAGCGATCTCAGCCGGAAGGTAGTCCTGGTCGACAATGTGGCCAGGATAGTCATGGGCATATTTGTAGCCAACCCCATAGCCAAGTCCGGACATCCCTTTGGCCGGAGCATTGCGCAAGTGCATCGGAACCTCTCCCGTGCGCCGGTTGTTGACATCATCCAGTGCCTTGTCAATCGCCAGATAGGCGGCGTTGGATTTCGGGCTGGTGGCTACTGCCAAGGCTGCCTCCGAGAGCAGGATCCGGGCTTCCGGCATGCCAACAGCCATCGCCCCCTGGTAAGCTGCCATGGCAACCTGGATCATCTGCGGATTGGCCAGACCGACGTCTTCTGCGGCACAGATCAGGATCCGGCGGGCGAGAAACTCGATGTCTTCGCCACCATGCAAGGCCCGGGCGAGGTAGAAAACGGTGGCATCCGGATCACTGCCGCGCATCGATTTGATGAAGGCACTGATGTTGTCATAATGGCTCTCTCCGGTGGCGTCGTAGGCAATGCTGCGTTTCTGGGCACAGTCCTGCAAAATGTCCTTGTCGAGATGGACGAGGCCGTCAGTCCCAGCTGGCGTGGTGACGACAGCCAGCTCGAGGGCATTGAGAGCGATCCGGGCGTCACCATTGGCAATGTCGCAGAGAAAATCCAGTGCCTGTTCGTCCCAGGCGACCTGGAACTGGCCCAATCCTCGATCCTTGTCCGCGAGGGCCTGATCGATGATCTGGCGGATCTGACCGGTCTCCAATGGCTTCAGGGCGAAAACGGTCGAGCGTGAGATCAGGGCTTTGTTGACCTCGAAATAGGGATTTTCGGTCGTCGCACCAACCAGGATCAGGGTGCCGTCCTCAACGGACGGCAGCAAGGCATCTTGCTGGGCTTTGTTGAAACGGTGGATTTCGTCGACAAAGAGCACCGTCTTGCCCGAGGGCGTGAGCAAGGGGTTCTGGCTGTCAGCTATGACGCGCTTGATGTCCGCCACACCGGAGGTCACCGCATTGAGCATGACAAAACTGGCCTGGGTGGTCTGCGCGATCACCCGGGCCAGCGACGTTTTCCCGGTTCCCGGCGGGCCGAACAGGATGATCGAACTGAGGCGGTCAGCTTCGATCATCCGGCGCAGCATCTTGCCCTTGCCCAGAATGTGCTCCTGGCCGACATACTCTGAAAGCATGCGGGGAGCCATCCTGTACGCAAGTGGTTGCCGGGACGTGTTAGATATCATGGATGGTGTTGTTCTCTGGCCAGATGAGGTCAGAGGTTGGGATAGAGCGGATATTTCACAACCAGTTCCGCGACACGGTTGCGGATCTTTTCGTGATGGCCATCGTAATCGTTCAAGGTCAGTGAGATCAGGTCAGCGATTTCATCCATGTCGGCTGGTGTCATGCCACGGCTGGTCACGGCCGGGGTACCGAGGCGGATGCCGCTGGTGATGGTCGGTTTTTCCGGATCATAGGGAATGCCATTTTTATTGCAGGTGATGTTGACCTCATCCAGGCGCAGCTGCATCTCTTTGCCCGAAACACCCGTGCCACGCAGGTCAACCAGCATCAAGTGGTTGTCGGTGCCACCGGAGACCAGGTTGATGCCGCGTTTCATCAGGCCATCAGCCAATGCCTTGGCATTGTCAAGGATGTGCTGCTGGTAGACCTTGAAAGAAGGCTCCAGAGCTTCCTTGAAAGACACAGCCTTGCCGGCGATCACATGCATCAGGGGTCCTCCCTGCTGGCCGGGGAAAACAGCCGAGTCAATGGCTTTGGCGTATTCGGCCTTGCACAGGATCATGCCGCCGCGCGGGCCACGCAGAGTCTTGTGGGTGGTGGTGGTGACAAAATCAGCATACGGGACCGGATTGGGGTGCAGGCCAGCAGCAACGAGACCGGCGATATGGGCCATGTCGACAAACAACAGGGCGCCGACTTCATCGGCTATCGCGCGGAATTTGGCAAAATCGATGGTCCGGGGATAGGCACTGGCTCCGGCCACGATCATTTTCGGCTGGGTGCGACGGGCGACTTCCAAGACCTGGTCATAGTCGATCAGGCAGGTGTCCTCGGTCACTTTGTAGGATTCGGCATGGTAGGTCCGGCCGGAGACGTTTTTGAACATGCCGTGGGTCAGATGGCCACCATGGGCCAGGTCCATGCCCAGGATGGTGTCACCTGGTTCGAGCATGGCAAAATAGACCGCGGTGTTGGCTTGGGCACCTGAATGGGGCTGGACATTGACATGATCTGCACCAAACAGCAATTTGGCTCGTTCGATGGCGAGGTTCTCAGCGATATCAACGTATTCGCAGCCGCCATAGTAACGTTTGCCCGGATAACCTTCGGCATATTTATTGGTCAGTGGGGTGCCGACGGCTTCGAGAACGGCTTCGCTGACGAAATTTTCCGAGGCAATCAGTTCGATCTTGGAGCGCTGGCGACCGATCTCGAGCTGGACCGCCGAGTAGATTTCCGGATCAACCTGGGCCAAATGCTGGTAATTCATAATGTACCTCTCCTTTGGATTTTCACATTCATTGTAAACAATCAGGATATTTTGTAAAGTTCGTCTGGTCCTGGCGGGGCTAATTCCGAAGCAATTCCTGAATCAATCTGGACATATTGCACAGATTCGGTCAAACGACCGATCGAACTGCACAAAATACCGGCCTCAACCAGGGCTTCTTGGACTTCGTCTGGCTTGTCCGTTGCGATCAGGAGGCTGCCGCTGGAGATCAGGCGGTAAGGGTCCAGGCCCAATTCAGCCGTGATGGTTTTAGTCAGCGGGTGCAACGGAATCGCATCGACCCTGATTTCGAGGCCGAGTCCACAAGCCTGGGCCATTTCCCAGGCTGCACCCAGGATACCGCCCTCGGTCGCATCATGCATGGCATGGACGCCCAGTTGGCCACCGATAATTCCTTCTGGTACGACGCTGATCTGGGCGATCAGATTCCTGGCTTCAGCCAGATCTGCTGTGCTCATCACACAATCCAGGCGTTTGGCCTGGTCTGCTGCCAAAATTGCCGTTCCTTCCAGGCCACCGGTTTTGGTCATCAACAAGGTGTCACCCGGCTTGCCTCCATCGCTCTGGACCATGCGGCCCGTCTCGGCAAAACCGATCGCCGTGGTGGTGACGATGAAGCGATTGACCGCGTCACTGACCTCGGTATGGCCACCAGCGATGCTGACACCGAGTTTTTCGGCAGTCTGGCTGGCTTGCTCGATCACGGCCGCGACATCCTCGGCAGTGGCCCAGGGCGGGGCAATCAGGACCAGGAGAATGCCTTTGGGCCGGATTCCGAAAGCAGCCAGGTCGTTGCAGGATACGTGGATCGCCAAACTGCCGATATCCGCGCTGGCCCCGGTGATGGGGTCTGTCGAGAGAACAGCCAGGCCGTCTTTGAATCGGATGGCGGCGCAATCCAGACCGGTCGCTGGCCCGCAGACAATGTCGTCAGACAGGATCGGCAATCGGTGCAGGACTAGATCCTCTAGATTGGCTGGATCAAGTTTGCCAACTTTCATAACTCACCTTCCAGGGAGAAATCGTCATACCGGGGTGTGATGATCTCGGTTTCAATGGCCGCCAGACCTTGGGCAACCAGATCTTCGATGTTCAGGTCCTTTTCAGCGTCCAGGGCAGCTTGAAGGCTGGGGTGAGTTTTGGGGTGTTTGGCGACAAACACGGTGCAACAATCCTCATAAGGCAGGATCGAGGTTTCAAAGGTGCCGATGCGGCGGGCAATGGCCACCGTATCATCCTTGTCCAGCCCGATCAAAGGCCTAAATACTGGCCGGGTGCTGATCTGGTCGGTGGTGACCAGAGCTTCCAACGTCTGGCTGGCCACCTGTCCGAGGCTCTCCCCAGTGATCAGGGCTTTGAGATGTTTGGCCTCGGCAAAGCGGTCGGCAATCCGCATCATCATGCGGCGCATGACAATGGTCATCATTTCCGGCGGACAGAAATCCCGCAATGTGATCTGGATATCGGTGAAGTTGACCACATGGAGACGGATCCGGCCAGCATAGCGGGAGATCAGGCGAGCCAGGTGAATGACTTTTTCCCTGGCCTGGTCACTGGTGAAGGGATATGCGTGGAAATACATGGCATCGATCATCATGCCGCGCGAGGCCATCAGGTATCCGGCCACCGGGCTGTCAATGCCACCGGACAGGAGCAACAAGCCAGTCCCGCTGGTGCCGACGGGTAAACCGCGGTGGGCTTTGATAATGGTGCTGTACAGGTAGTTTTTTTCCCGGACCTCGACGTAGAGAATGAAATCGGGATCTTTGACCTTGACTGTCAGCTGACTGGAAAAACGCTCAACAAGCAGGCCGCCGATCCGTTCGCTGATTTCCGGTGACTGGTAAGGAAAGGATTTCAGGCCGCGCCGGGATTCGACCTTGAAGGTCTGTTTCCGGCCATCCGACAACAGTTGGTCGACAAAGTCGACGGCCATGGCTTCGATGGCTTCGATACCGCCGGAAAAGCGCCAGACCGGGCTGACCGACACGACACCAAACACATCCTTGATCCGGTTGATGACCCTCTCGACCTGGCTGTCATCAGCAAAGCCTTCCGGCGAGCTGGCCAGATCCGGCTCAAGCCAGATCCGGGAGTGGCTTTGAACAATCGAAAAATGGCCGAGATCCTTGAGCCGGTGCTTCATGTTGCGGATGACTTGCTGTTCGAATTTATGACGGTTCATCCCTTTGAGCGTGATTTCACCCAAACGGACCAGCAGGATTTTTTCCTTGGCAAGGGGACTACTGAGCAATGAGCTTTGTTCTGGCATGGTCTTCCTCGATGTGTGTTTTAAATGTTCAGCGCGGACGTTCAGCGCCGGTATTTCTGGCAAGCTCGGGCGATGGATCGGGCTGTCACGATCATGTCTTCAGCGGTATTGCTGTCTGACAAACTGATCCGGATCGAACACTCGGCTGTGGTGCGGGGTATCCCCATCGAAAGTAAAACCTCAGACGGTCCTTTTTTGTGGGATGAGCAGGCAGACCCAGTGGACACAAAAATGTCGTCCTGTTCCAGAGCATGCTGCATGGTTTCACCGCGCAAGCCGGGGAAGGCGAGATTTAAAATGTGCGGGACCGCTGGTTCGGGTGATATCCGGACATAGGAGACATTCAGGTGTTGAAGTTCTGCAAGCAAAAGGTCTTTCAAAGTCTGGCAATGACGAAAGCGGCTATCCACAGTCGCAACGGAGCGTTTCAGGCTGCGGGCCAAAGCTGCTGTCAGCGGTGCATGTTCCGTTCCGCCGCGTAAACCGGTTTGCTGTCCGCCGCCATGAATCAGTGGCTGGATGGACAGACCTTTTTTGACCAGCAAAAAGCCGATCCCTTTGGGGGCCCCGAATTTGTGACCACTGCCGGAAAACAGTTCAATGCCCATTTGGTCAAAGTGGATCGAGATTTTACCACATGCCTGGACACCATCGACATGAATCGCAGCCCGCGGGCGTTTGCGGTTACGGATGGCAACGATCTGGTCCAGCGGCTGGACGGTGCCCGTTTCGTTATTGACCAGCAATACCGTAATCAAGACGGTGTCCTCATCGATTGCAGCTTCGAGTTGGGACAGATCAACTTGGCCATCGGCCTGGATCGTTACTTTGCGAATGGCATAGCCCTGCTTTTCCAGGTGAGACAGTGTCTCGCGTGTCGCCGCATGCTCGCCAGCCAGTGTCACAATGGTCCGACCCCGCTTGGGATTGGCCGCGACCGTGCCTTTCAAGGCCATGTTGATTGATTCAGTACCACCGGACGTCAGGATGACCTCTCCAGTTTGACAGCCTAATGATTGAGCCAGGGAAGTCTTGCCATCCTGGATCAGCCGCATTGCTTGCTGTCCCAGACGGTGCAATGAGGCTGGGTTGGCCCAAGCCTGACCCAGATCTCTGGTATATTCAGCAATCATTTCCTGTGATGGCCATGTGGTCGCGCTGTGGTCCAGGTAGATCAAGGCCAAATCAGGTCCTCCCTGCTTCCAGCCCCAATGTGACACTGTCCGGCCGCCAAATCAGTTCAATCCATTCACAGACGTGACCGCTTCTGGAGGTAAGCCGGCTGGTGGCGCACAGGACGGGGGAGCGGCGGCTGATGTCGAGGGCCAGTGCTTCCTCTTGCGTGGCGGCACGAACGGCCAATTGACAGCTGCCCTTGCTGGGCAGATAAGCATATTTGTTAGCCAGAATATCGATCATGGATTTTCCATTCTGGACCTGGTCGCCGAAATCCGGGAATAAACTGACCGGAATCAACGATCGTCCGACCCCAATTTCCTGGCCATGGATCAGGATCGGCCAGGTCAGGGACCAGAAACCCGGACTGCCACTGGCACTGGACCCTTCAAACAAGCGCAAGGATGCTTCATCAGCCGGTATCTGTTCGATCGATTGGAAAGCATAATCCGACAAGCTTCTGGCGGCCAGCAGTGAATAGGAAAAAGGCGAAAACTGACGGATCTCGAGTCGCTCAGGCTCGGCGGAAACAAAGGTTCCCTTGCCTTTCTGGATCACCAGAGTGCCTTCTGCAACCAGTTCGGCGATGGCCTGGCGCACCGTCGGACGACTCAAGGCCAGTTCATCACACAAGTTTAGTTCCGAGGGGATCTGCTGTCCGGCCGGATACTGCCCTGAGGCAATCCGTTCCAGAACCAAATCTTTGAGTTGGGCATACAAGGGGATATTGCTGCGTTTGTCGAGTTTCATCACACAAGCTGTCCTTTCAAAAATAAAGACAGGCAAGCGCGACGTTTGCCTGTCCTTACATCTTAGCATGGATTTTGTGAGTGGTCCAATCCCGTCGCCATCAGGCAATTCCGATAGATCAGCGGTTGATCAGACCTTCAGTTCTGCCGTGACTGGCATCGAGTCAGCTGGTCGGGCAGCGAGGATTGGCTCAATGACATCCCGGATGAACTCTGTGACCTGATCCGGGCTGCGCCCGATATAGAGATAGGCATCCAGCAGCAAGTCGAGCTCGTTTTGATCGAGGCCAAACGCCGGGTCGGCCGCGATCCGCTCGAGCAGATCGTTGGCTGCGCCTTCCATTTTCACCCGGGCACCAGCTGCCATGCTGTGCTGGCGGATCTTCTCGTGCAAATCCTGACGATCACCGCCGCGTTTGACAGCCTCCATCATGATGTTTTCAGTCGCCATGAAGGGCAATTCATCGCGGATGTGGCGGGCTATGACAGCCGGATACACAACCAGGCCGCTGGAGACATTGAGCATCAACATCAGGACGGCATCGACGGCCAGGAAAGCTTCCGGAATGGCGATCCGCTTGTTGGCCGAGTCGTCGAGGGTCCGTTCGAACCATTGCTCGGCAGCGGTCAGGGCCGGATTGGTGGCATTGACGATGACGTAGCGGGCCAGCGCAGCCATGCGTTCACTGCGCATCGGATTGCGTTTGTAAGCCATGGCAGAGGAGCCGATCTGGCTCTTTTCAAACGGCTCCTCGATCTCTTTCAGATGCTGGAGCAGCCGGATGTCATTGGAGAACTTATGCGCGGTCTGGGCGATCCCGGACAGAACATTGACCACCCGAGTGTCGACTTTGCGCGAATACGTCTGGCCGCTGACCGGATATATGCCGGAAAAGCCAAACTTCTCCGCAATGAGGGTATCGATTTGCCGGACTTTCTCCTGGTCGTTGTCAAACAGGCTCATGAAACTGGCCTGTGTACCGGTGGTGCCCTTGCTGCCCAACAGGCGCAGCGATCCCAGGACGTAGTCCAGGTCTTCCAGATCAGAAACGAGTTCCGTCATCCAAAGGGTCGCCCGCTTGCCAACCGTAACCAGCTGGGCAGGCTGGAAATGGGTAAAGCCAAGAGTCGGCAGATTTTTGTATTCATCGGCAAACTTGGCCAGCTGCTCGAGGACCGCAACCAGTTTGGCCCGGACCAGTTTCAAGGCTTCGGCCATGATGATCAGATCGGTATTGTCACCTACATAGCAGGATGTGGCACCCAAATGGATGATCCCCTTGGCCAGAGGGCACTGCTCACCATAGGCATGGACGTGGGCCATGACATCGTGGCGCACGAGCGCCTCTTCCCTGGCAGCGACATCATAATTGATATCATCCTGGTACACCTTGAGCTGGGCAATCTGCTCATCGCTGATCGGCAGCCCCAAGGTTTGCTCGGCTTCAGCCAGAGCGATCCATAATTTGCGCCAGGTCCGGAATTTCATGTCCGGCGAAAAGATGGCCTGCATCTGCTCGCTGGCATAGCGCGAATTAAACGGACTCTCATAGCTGTTCTTCATGGTATTGATCTCCTTGCACACGATCCCGGGGCTTGGCCCAAGGGATAATTTCAGGCCAGCAACTGGCGGATTGCTGCCAGTTTAACACAGGTGCAGAAAATTTCCATCGCCGGGCGCAATTCGGACATGGGCGGGAAAGAAGGTGCCAGACGAATGTTGCTGTCCTGGGAATCCTTGCCATAGGGGTAGGTGGCACCAGCCGGAGTCAGTTCGACGCCGCACTCTTTGGCCAGGCGCACCACTTCACAAGCCGTGCCGGTTGGCACATTGACACTGACAAAATAGCCGCCTTTCGGACGTTTCCACGTGCACAGGCCGGTGTAAGCCAGTTCTTCGTCGAGCCTTTCCAGGACCAATTCGAATTTCGGACGCAGGATTTCCGCATGGCGGCTCATGATGGCTTCGATACCACCGACGGCAGCGAGATAACGGATGTGGCGCAGCTGGTTCATTTTGTCCGGACCAATGGTCTGGATGGTCAGCTGCTTTTTGAACCAGGCCAGGTTGGCCGGGCTGGTGGCCAGACAAGCCAGGCCCGCGCCGGCATAGGTGATTTTGGAGGTCGAGGCGAATTCAAAGACACGGTCGGGATTTCCGGCAGTGTCACACAGGTCCAGGATATCCGGGACACAGTCGCGATCATCGGCAAACAGGTGGTGCACCACGTAAGCATTGTCCCACCAGATGCGGAAATCCGGGGCGGCCGTTTTCATCTCGGCCAGGCGGCGACAAGTTGCTTCGGAATAGGTGTAACCATCTGGATTGCTATAGACTGGTACAGACCACATGCCCTTGATCGAGGCGTCTGCTGCAACGAGAGATTCAACCAAGTCCATGTCCGGTCCTTCTGCTGTCATGGGAACCGGGATCATCTCAATCCCCAGTGACTGGGTGACTGCAAAGTGGCGGTCATAACCCGGGACGGGGCAAAGGAATTTGACAACCTCTTCCTTGCTCCAGGGACGCTCGGCACCCGGAAGGGTGTACAACATGGCCCTGGCCATGGTGTCATACATCAAGTTGAGGCTGGAATTGCCCAGGACCAGGATCTGGTTGGCCGGGACACTGAGCAGATCGGCAAAAAGCTGGCGGGCTTCCGGGATACCTTCCAGACCGCCGTAGTTTCTGCAGTCGGTGCCGTCCTGCGACTTGAAATCTTTTTCACTCAAGGCTGTCTGGAGGCCATTGGCCAGATCCAGCTGCTCCGAGCAAGGTTTGCCTCGCGTCATGTTGAGCTTGAGTTTGAGATCGGCAAATGCCTGGTATCGGTTTTCCTGCACTTTGAGCTCGTCTTCGAGCTGCTGGCGGTTCATCGCTGAATATGAAAGCATGTTGTATCCTCCTTGCACAACGGACGCGATTGCCGCTTTATTATAAGGGATCCTGACGATGTGGACAAGCCGTACAATTGACGATTATTGCACGTTTTAGCTCATTTATATCGGCACAATCCGGATATCGCCGCTTGGTTCGCCGTTTTGTAAATGAACCTCTGCTGCAAGAATCCGAGTCTGACTATTCATATTGCCGGTGTTTTGGCAGTAGGCCAGGGCTGCCTTGCGGATTTTTGCGATCTTTTTCGGTGTAATCTGTTCCAGTCCGCTGCCATACGATGGTGTACCCGACCTGGCTTTGACCTCAATAAAATACAGGCAAGAGCCTTTCTTCATCACCAGATCAATTTCGCCCAGGCGTGGAACCAGATATTGATGTGCCAGCAGCGAAAAACCATGGGCCTGCAAATAGTGGGCGACGGCGAGTTCACCTGCATCACCTCTCGTTTTTTGCAGTCCACGGGAAATGGATTTGATCCCATCCCCGACAGGATCCTGTCCATGGTCAGAGGCAGTCATGTTCGGCCAGATTCTTGAGAAACGTCAGGCGGTGGATAGGGGTCAGGCCAAACTGCCTGATGGCGGAATAATGCTGAGCCGTGCCATAACCCTTGTGCTGGGCAAAGCCATAGCCAGGATAAAGGGTGTCTTGCTCGAGCATCAGGTGGTCACGGGTCACCTTGGCCAAGATCGAGGCCGCAGCGATGGAGTTGGACTTGGCATCGCCCTTGATGATGGGCCAGACGTCACAAGCCACCTGGTCGAGGTCGACCGCATCGATCAGGAGCAGGTCGGGCTGGATCGCAAGGCTGGCGACGGCCTGGCGCATGGCCTTTTTTGTCGCCTGCAGGATATTGATCTGGTCGATTTCGCCAGCATCGACCAGAACGACAGACCAGGCCAGCGCATTTTCCTGGATCTGTTTAGATAAGGCTTCACGTTTCATTTCGCTGAGCTTTTTCGAGTCATTCAGGCCCAGGATCGGCCGGGCCGGGTCCAGAATGACCGCAGCGGCAGCAACTGGACCTGCCAGAGGTCCACGGCCGGCCTCATCCACACCCGCGATGGCCTGATACCCCGATTGCCTGGCCTGGGATTCAAATTGGTCAAGTAAAGCGAAACGCTCCTGGTCGCTGATTTTAACCATAGTATCTTTCCTGCGCTTTTATCAGTGCTGGGCGGGACGCTCAAGGGTGATCCGACCGATCTTTCCAGCCCGCAATTCATCCAGGAACAACACCGCAAAACGGGTATAGTCCGGTTTGTTGCCTGGCAGCAGACAGCCACGACGGCGACAGGCAGTCTCCATCAGCTGAAGCGGTTCTTCAGTCAGTTGGTCCAGCTTGTAGCGGGTCTGGATCAACTGAGGATAATCCTGGCTCAGGTCATAGAGGACTTCCATGGCGATCTCTTCGATCGGCAGGACATTGTCTTTGATGGCACCACTGGCTGCCAGGCGACGTTGGCTGGAGGGGCTGCCCAGTTTGGGCCAGAGAACACCGGGGGTGTCCAGCAGTTCCAGTTCCGTGCCGGATTTCGACCAGTTGACCTGACGGGTCACACCAGGCCGATCGGCGGTGGCAGCGATTTTCTTGCCACACAAGGCATTGATGATGGTCGACTTGCCTGTATTCGGGATCCCGACCACCATGACCCGGATCGGACGGATCAGGCGCCCCTTGGCCTTGGCTGCATCAATTTTATGCTGGTTCATGCTGATGATCAGCTTGCGCAAGGGATCCAGAGAAGCACGTCGATTGCCCTCGCACGCCAGGACTGGGATATTGGCTTTCTGATAATGCTCCAGCCAGCGATTGGTCTGGACAGGATCAGCCAGATCAGCCTTGTTCAGGACCAGGATCCGTGGCTTGGTGCCCAAAAGCCGGTCCAGTTCTGGATTGCGGCTGCTTTCGGGGATTCTGGCATCACAGGTTTCGACAACCAAGTCGACCTGCTTGATGTGGTCGCGCATTTCGCGCAAGGTCTTGGCCATGTGGCCGGGAAACCAGTTGACGTCCATGTTCTCCTCCCAGGAAGCCTCTGTCGATCTTGAGGTCAAGACCAACCTGTTATTGACAGGATATGAAAAAGAAAAGAGACCTGCAACAGGCCTCTTTCCAGAACAAGTGAGTTGAAATTACTTGCTGACCAATTTTTCCTTGACTTTGGCTGCTTTGCCGACGCGGTCGCGCAGGTAGTAAAGCTTGGCTCGTCTGATTTTACCCTTGCGCACGATATCGATCTTGTCGATCTTGGGCGAGTGCACGGGCAGAATGCGTTCGACACCGACGCCATAGGACAAGCGGCGAACCGTCATGGTTTCGGTCAGGCCAGCGCCCTTCTTGGCAATGATGGTGCCTTCGAAGATCTGGACACGTTCGCGGTTGCCTTCTTTGATCTTCAGGTGAACTTTGACGTAATCACCAATTTCGACCTTGGGCAGATCCGAACGGAGCTGTTCGTTTTCAATTACGGAAACTAGATTCATATTGCGTTCCTCCTCTCTTTTCAAGGATGTTCATGCACGCAATTGAGCAGCGGACCATCCGTAATAACCGTTGAAATTATAACAGTGGATCTGGATCTTGGCAAGTGTATTCGATCAATTCCTGATATTCCCCGGCAGAAAGCTGCAGCTGGTTGAATAAATCCGGCCGTTTGACCAGAGTATCCTTCAAACTGGACAAATATTGGAATCGGTCGATTCTGGCCTGATGGCCTGATAACAGGACTTCAGGAACTTTCAGGCCCTGCCAGGACGATGGCCGGGTGTACTGGGGATGTTCAAGCCGGCCCAGACTGTGGGATTCTAGCTCATGGGCGGACTGGTCGGGCAAAACCCCCGGAACCAGGCGGGAGACAGCGTCAATCAGCACAGCAGCAGCAATTTCACCACCCGTGAGGACGTAGTCGCCAATGGATACTTCCTCATCGACCAGGACATCCAGAACACGCTGGTCGATCCCTTCATAATGTCCACAAATCAGGATCAAATGCTGGCAGGTAGTCAATTCCTCGACCATGGCCTGATTGAGCACCCTGCCTTTGGGTGAGAGGAAAATGGTCCGGACCTTTTCCGGATGGTGCACCACCTCAGGCTGGCCGGTCTGGCCTGTGGCCTGCAGCCAGGCTGCATAGACTGGTTCCGGACGCAGCAGCATCCCGGTACCACCACCGTAGAGGGCATCATCCACCTGGCCATAGGCATTGATGGCAAAGTCCCGGATCTGGATGGTTTGAAGCTCAATATGGCCATTTTTGAGCGCCCGGCCGGTGATGCTCGTCTGGGCGATCGATTCGACCAATTCAGGAAAAAGCGTCAGGACCGAGAAACGCATGGCCATCGGTGCCTCATTTATGATTCCCGGTAGATCTCAAAGAGTCCGTCCGGCAAATCGACATCGATCCGTCGCAGCTCCAGGTCAACCTGCCTGAGAATGGTTTTACGCGCCGGGAACAGCAAATCTTTCTGCCCGGCCAGGGTCACAACATAGACATCCTGAGCCGGCCCTGTCTGGACATCCTTGAGCTGGCCCAGGAAACCATGAGTTTTGTCATGAACCTCACAGCCGAGGAGGTCACAGATGAACCAGGTGTCCGGCGGCAAAGCCACCGCATGTTCCCGGGTCACGCTGACCAGTCGGCCTTTGAGCTGTTCTGCTGCTGTCCGGTCAGATACGCCCTTGAGGGACAAGAGCACCTGGTCGCCCGAAAAGCGGGCGCCTTCCGCTTGGGCAGGCACCCGTTCCTTTTCATCATCCGTCACAAGCAGACAGTCCTTGAGAGACAGGAATCGTTTCGGGTCATCGGTTAAGGGAAGGACTTTCAACTCCCCTTTCAGGCCGTGGGCCCCGATGATCCGGCCGATGTGGAGTATGTTGCGCAGGGGCTTAGTCTCCTTCATCATCAGATGATGTCGACGATCACACGCTTGCCCAGGCGGGCGGCACGAGCTTTGACAATCGCCCGGATGGCTTGGGCCCGGCGGCCTTGTTTGCCGATGATCTTGCCCATATCGGTCGGGGCCACGTGCAGTTCAAGCACAATGGTGTGGCCACGGTCGACCTGCTTGATGCTGACAGCGTCAGGATCGTTGACCAGGGGCCGCACGATCGTGCTGAGCAGTTCTTTCATAGCCTGACCTCCAAAATTTGAATTAGCCGATGATGCCGTTCTTCTTCAAGAGTGCACGGACGGTGTCGGTGGGCTGGGCGCCATTGGCAATCCATTTTTTGGCGGCTTCGGCGTCGATCTTGACATCAGCCGGGTCAGTCAACGGATTGTAGGTGCCGATTTCTTCGATGAAACGGCCATCACGCGGATAACGGGAATCGGCCACCACGACGCGATAGAACGGTGCTTTCTTGGCGCCCATGCGCTTGAGTCTGATTTTTACTGCCATTGTTTGGTACCTCCAAATGTTTTTATCCTGAGTGGATGTTCATATCTGCATATCAGTTTTGCTTCTGCCTGCCGTATCAGCAGGTCATCAGAATGGAAAACCGCGTTTGCCAAAACCTAAATTGGGCATCCTGCCCTTCCCTTTCATCATGCCGGAGAATTGCTTCATCATTTTCTGGGTCTCTTCGAATTGCTTGACCAGGCGGTTGACATCCTGGACTGTGGTGCCCGATCCGGCAGCAATGCGTTTCCTGCGGCTGGCATTGAGAAGTCCAGGGTTTTGCCGTTCCTTTTTCGTCATCGAACGGATGATTGCTGCACTGCGGTCAATGGCGCGTTCGTCGATCTGCTCATCGGGGATCGCCTTGTTGCCCATACCCGGCAGCATCGACAAAACATCTTTGATCGAGCCCATTTTCTTGACTTCTTCAAATTGCGACAGCATGTCTTCCAGAGTAAACTGGTTCTTTTTCAGCTTGTCAAAAGCTTCTGCGGCCTTTTTCTCATCGAGATTGGCCGACGCTTTTTCGATCAGGGACAAGACATCGCCCATGCCAAGGATCCGGGAGGCCATGCGGTCAGGGTAGTATTCTTCGATCGCTTCGATTTTCTCGCCGACACAGATCAATTTGATCGGCTTGCCGGTGATCTTTCTGATCGACAAGGCTGCGCCGCCACGGGCATCACCGTCGAGCTTGGTCATGATGAAGCCATCCAGGCCGATTTCCTTGTCAAAACCCAAGGCGACATTGACCGCCTCCTGACCGATCATCGCATCGACGATCAGGAGTTTTTCAGTGGGATTGACAGCCTTGCCAATGGCTTTGAGCTCTGCCATCATGTCGGCATCGATGGTCATCCGGCCAGCGGTGTCGACAATCAGGGTGTCACAAAGCAGGTATCTGGCCCGGTCAACAGCTTGACGCGCGATTTTGACCGCATCTTTTTCTTCAGGCTGAATGAAACAGGGGATGTCGACGGACTTGGCCAGGATTTCAAGCTGGCGGGCAGCAGCCGGGCGATGGACGTCAACCGATGTCAGCATCGGCTTCTTGCCTTTTTTCTTGAGCATCAGAGCCATCTTGGCGGCAGTGGTCGTTTTACCAGCACCCTGGAGGCCATACAGCATGATGACGGTGAATCCAGAGGGTGAAACCAGCAATTTGCTGTTGGTCTGGCCCAGGATATCGACGAGCGATTCATGGACGATCTTGACCACTTGCTGGCCAGGCGTCAGGCTCTCCATCACTTCGACGCCCTTGCTCTTTTCAGAAATTTCGGCCACGAGCTCCTTGACGACGGTGAAATTGACGTCAGCCTCCAAAAGGGCCAGACGAATCTCGCGCATCATCTCCTTGATGTCTTGCTCAGTGACGCGGGATTTACCGCGCATTTTCGCCGTGATGTCCTGCAACTTTGCTGACAAGCCTTCGAAAAGTGCCATGATGCCTCCGTTAGCCGAGCGACTGGTACAACCGGGACAAGGTGGTTCGGGCTTTTTCCGCCTGACCCTCGTCGAGGTCTGCCATCGCTTGGGCGATCTGTTCTTTCTGGGCGAGGAAACGCTGGACCAGGCCGAGCTTGGCCTCGTAATCAGCCAGCTGGCTGATGCCTTGGCGGATCTTGTCGTGCACGCCCTGGCGCGTAATGGCCAGGTGCTCGGCTATCTCCGTGACCGTCATGTCCTCATTGTAATGCAACTCGAGGACCTCACGGGTCCGATCCGTGAGCAACTGGCTGTAAAAATCAAGCCAGAGAACAAAAGTCCGGTAATCCTGAATGTCTGATAGTGTGCGTTTCATCTAGCACAGAATACCGGAACAACGACCGTGCGTCAAGTATTTTTACTTGACAGCCTGGCTTGTACGGTTTGCATCCGCACAATCCAAGTGACGTTTATGCCTGCTGGATCTGGATTATCCTTGCTGCATCGGCAGCAGCGACTCAACAAAGGCCTGGGGATCAAAGTCCATCAGGTCGTCCAATTTTTCGCCCAGGCCTGCCAGTGCGATCGGGGTATGCGTTTCATGTGCGACCGCCAGGGCAACCCCGCCTTTGGCATTGCCGTCGAGCTTGGTGATGCACAGGCTAGTGACCTCAGCAACATCCGTAAAGACTTTGGCCTGGGTGACAGCATTCTGACCGGTTGTCGCATCGATCACCAGCAGGGTCTCAACGTTGGCCAGCGGCGCTTCACGCTGGATGATGCGACGGATTTTGCCCAGTTCATTCATCAAATTGACCTTGTTGTGCAGTCGACCGGCGGTATCCAGGATCAGAAGGTCCACGCCGCGCGACTTGGCTGCTGCAATGGCATCAAAAACGACCGCAGCGGGATCCGATCCCTCCTGGTGCGCAATGACCGCGGTATCGGTCCGCTCCCCCCAGTGGGTCAGCTGCTCGATTGCTGCCGCCCGGAAAGTATCTGCAGCCCCGAGCAGGATTTTATAGCCTTGTTTCTTGTAACGGGAGCAGATTTTGCCAGCAGTGGTGGTCTTGCCAGTGCCATTGACCCCGACCATGAGGAGAATGTTCAGCCGGCCCTTTTCAAATGTCAAAGGTTTGGCTTCACCAAGGACCGCCAGCATTTCCTCGTGCAATGTTGAAATGACGTTTTTACGCGAAGCATCCCCAGTGGCTTTGATTTCCTGGCGGACTTTGGTCATCAGGTGGATCGAGCAGGCTGCCCCGATATCGGCCTGGACCAGAAGCATCTCGAGGTCATCGAGCATGTCCTCGTCAAAAAAGCCCATGTTGGCCGCGATCCGGTTGATCCCATCGGCCACAAAATCACGAGTTTTCTGCAAACCTTTGCGAAATGAATCAAAAATCCCCATGGTTTGATTTCCTTTCCCGGGTGCTGCCTGATCCGGACAGATCTGGCTGACCCATGACGGCACAAGCTTTTTAAGCTCAGCCAGATAATTGCATCGACAAAATCCGGGAGATGCCGCGCTCCTGCATGGTCACACCATAGAGACGGTCCGCCGATTCCATGGTCCCTTTGCGATGAGTGACCAGGATGAACTGTGATTCCTCGGCATAGCGCCGGATGTATTCGGAAAAACGGACAACATTGGCATCATCCAGGGCTGCTTCGACTTCGTCCAGCACACAAAAGGGTGTGGGACGCAATTTCAAAATGGCAAACAGCAAGGCGATCGCAGTCAGGCAGCGTTCTCCGCCGGATAAGAGCAGCAGGCTCTGCAATTTCTTGCCGGGTGGCTGAGCCTTGATCTCGATGCCGCTTGAAAGAACATCGTCAGGGTTTTCCAACTGGACTTCTGCCATGCCACCACCAAACAGTTCAGAAAAAACGACTTTGAAATTTTCGTTGATCAGGTGGAAATGCTGGGCAAACTGCTGGCGCATCGCTTCAGTCAATTCGGCAATCACGCTTTGCAGTTTCTGGCGTGAGCTTTCAATGTCGTCTTGCTGCTGGACCATGAATTCGAACCGTTCATGGACAGACTGGTATTCATCGATCGAGGCCAGGTAGACAGGGCCAAGGGCTTTGATGCCTGCTTTCAGAGTAGCGATGGTTTTGCTGGCTTCAGAACGGTTTTCCACCGGCTGACGCCAGGCCTGAGCAGTCTGGACGGTTAATTCATAGGTCTCCCAGAGGCGATTCCTGGCTTCATCCCCGGTCTGCTCCAACCGTTCGACCCGGGCTTGTGTCTTGGCGATTTCAGCTTGCAGGGAACTGATCCGGGCTGACTGGGCCTCAAGAGTGTCAAAAAACCGAGCCTGGCTGGTTTCGAGTGCTTCGCGCTGGATATTAAGCTGGCGCACCTGTTCCGACAGGGCAAGGCTCTCTTGATGGGTGGCTGTAATCTGCTGGTCCAGTGACTGGATTTCAGAGGTCAGACGCTCGATCTCAGTGGTATGCTCAGCCACTTCCGCATGGCCACGAATCTGGCGCTCTTCGATGGACAGACGTTCTTTCTCGATCCGGTCCAGGATTTCACTGGAGGCCTGGAGAGATTCGGTGATGGAATGCAAAGAAACCTTTAGATCCGATAATTCCTCGCGCAAATCATCGCGGCGCTGCTGTTCTGCTTTGCTGGCGCCTTCATGCTGATTGATTTTCTGCCGGATCACAGTGACTTCCTGCTCTTCTTTGCTGATGACTTGTTCCAATTCACTGATCTGGCGCATCAAACCTTGGGCTTGTTTGCCCAGAGCATCCTGTTCGGCTTCCAGTCTTTGGCGCAATGTACCGGACTGCTGTTTCTGCTCATTGAGTGAATTCAGCTGTGCTTCATCGCGGATTTTCTGATGTGACAACTGGAGCAGCTGGTGTTCAACCGCAGACAATTGACGGGCCAAATCCTTGAGGACAGCATCTTGTTCTTCTTCTATCTGGGCAGATGCGTGGATATTGGCATCAATCTGCTCCAGACGGTTCTTGATGGTTTCGATTTCCCTGGCTCTCCCCAGAATGCCGCTGGAACCCCGGCGGTTGAATCCACCGGTCATGGAACCACCGGGATTGACCACATCACCGTCCAAGGTGACAACCCGGCAGGAATACTGGACTTTGCGGGCCATCGCTGTCGCTTCAGAGAGTTGGCGCGCGATGACAATCCGGCCCAAAAGGGATTCCAGAATATCTCGAAGTGTTGCATCGGCCTGCACGAGATCACTGGCCAGACCAATGAATCCCGGCATGGTTTTGAGCTGGGAAAAGGTTGCTCCATCCAGGCGGCGACCACGGATCGTAGCCATCGGCAGGAAGGTGGCCCGACCTGCCCGGTTGTCTTTGAGATAAGTGATGAGGCGGCTGGCGGTCACCTCTGTATCGGTCACAATGTTGGAAACGGCTGGGCCCAGGGCGGTTTCCAGCGCCAACTCAAGATCCGGCTGGACGCTGATCAGTTCACCCAGTGTACCTACAATGCCTCGGCCAAAATCAGGATTCTCCTCGGCCTGGTTCATGATTCGCCTGACTGAATCTGCGTACCCCTCGTGGTTTTTCTCCAGTTCAACCAGAGTCTGCAACCGGTACTGGTCATTGCGCTGGGATTGGCGCAAACTCTCAGTCTGGGTATGGGCCCGGCTTAGCTGTGCACGCGCAGATTCAATGCCCTGCTGGATGGTTACTTTGGTCGTTTCTTCGTCTTTCAAGGCACTGACGACACGATGATAGCTTTCTGTGACGTCCTCAATCTGGAGATGAATCCGGTCTGAGTCGCTAACCTGGGCCTGGAGGTCAGAGCTGATTGTCTTGCGCCTGTTTTCTACCATGGGTAGCTGCCCTTTAAGTTGGCCGGCACGATTTTTTTGTTCATAAATGGCTTCAGTTTTTGCTTCCAGCTCGTTCTTGAGACTCTCAACTTGCTGTTCACTGCTGGAAAGCTGGGCCAGGATGGCTTGCATCGCCTCTTCGGCTGATTCCAGTTGCCGCGAGAAATGGTCTTGCTGACGAAGCAAGGTATCCGATTTTTTTGTTCTTGCAGCCAGATCGGCCTGTAAAATCTCGATCTGGTTTTTCAAGTCCTGATGCAGGCTGCCACTTTGCGCGATTCTTTTGGCAAGCTGGTCCGCCCGTTCGGCGTTTGCTGCTTTCTGACTGGAGAGCAACCCCATCAGGCTGTTTTTCTGATTGAACTGGTCCCTGCAGGCTTCGATCTGCTGCTCAATCGCCCGGATCGATTCGGTCGCAGCGCGGTGCTCGTCGCGCAGGGTCACCAGCTTGTCCTGCTCAATCATCCAGTCATTTTCCAGCAAGAGCTTCTCTTCCCGCGCCTGGGCACTGTTTTGCTCATGCTGGTCGATCGAATCGAGGATCAAGGCGATTTCCTGGGTTTTGAGCTCGTCAGACAAGCGTAAAAACTGCCGGGCTGTTTCAGCCTGCTGGCTCAAAGGTTCGATCCGTTCCGATAATTCCTGGATAATATCGTTGATCCGGACCAGATTCTGTTCGGTCTGGAGCAATTTGCGCTCGGACTCTTCTTTCCGGGCCTTGAATTTGACGATGCCGGAAGCTTCCTCAAAAATCCGTCGCCGGTCTTCCGAACGATGACTGAGAATGTCATCCACCCGGCCTTGGCCGACGATGGAATAGCCATCGCGACCAAGTCCCGTGTCCATGAACAGCGTCGTGATGTCCTTGAGCCTGACCGTTGTTTGATTTAAAAGATACTCGCTGTCACCAGAGCGGTACAGGCGCCGCGTCACACACAACTCGGTGTATTCCACCGGCAAAGCGCGGTCGGAGTTGTCAAAGGTGATGCTGACCTCGGCATAACTCATCGCCCGGCGCGATTGTGTGCCGGTGAAAATAACATCCTCCATGCGTGCACCGCGCAAGGTCTTGACACTTTGTTCGCCCAGCACCCAGCGGATGGCGTCAGTTACATTGGATTTGCCGCTGCCATTAGGACCGACAATAGCCGTCACACCAGGATGGAAGTCAATAACGGTGCGTTCAGGAAAGGATTTGAAACCCTGGATCTCCAGCGTTTTCAGATGCATGATTCAGATCCCCGGTTCATTCTTCGGATTCCTCGCCATCCAGGATCTGACAGCCTTCCCGGTTGCAGGACAGATAGCGCAAGGCCTCGCGGGCGGCTTTTTGCTCCGCATCCTTCTTGCTGCTGCCACTGCCAGTTGCAATCTGGCGATCATCTACCACTACAGCTGCAGTGAAAACTCGATCATGGACCGGTCCTTCTTCATTGACGATGACAAAGCGCAGGATGCTATTGCCACGGGTCCCCTGGACCATTTCCAGCAGCCGGCTCTTATAATCGTAAACCATATCCCCGGTCAAGGCTTGCTGGATATATTCGTCCAGCAAAGCCAGGATGATGGTTCGCGCCTTATCATAGCCGGCATCAAGATAGACCGCACCAAAGATCGCTTCCATCGCGTTAGCCAGATTGGAGGACTTGTCTCCTCCCCCGGTCGTCCATTCTCCCTTGCCCAGCATGAGCAGATGGCCCAGTTCCAGTTCACGGGCGACACGGGCGAGCGTACTCTCACAGACGATCAAGGCCCGGGTTTTGGTCATGATGCCTTCGGAAAATGAAGTTGGCACACGGAATAGAAAATCACTGATAACCAGGTCGAGGACTGCGTCACCGAGAAACTCGAGTCGCTCGTTATCAGGGATTTTTTCAGCCCGGTGTTCATACGCATAGGTAGAATGAGTGATGGCCTGGACTAAAAGGTCCGGCTGGGCAAAGTCATGGCCGATCGCCCGGCAAAGGCGATCACAGCCAGCCCGGAATTGTTCTTGCATGCTGTCCCCCGTTTCGAAAAAAAAGCCCCTGGCCGGGGCTTTTTTGCTGTCTGATCAGGTGTGTGTTCAGGTATTGGCTTTGATGTACTCGACGGCATCTCCGACTGACTTGATCTTCTCGGCATCCTCGTCCGGAATCGAGATGTTGAATTCCTGTTCCATCGCCATGACCAATTCAACGATGTCGAGCGAGTCGGCATTGAGATCGTCAATAAAATTGGACTGCATGTTGACGCTGTCGGCATCAACCCCAAGCTGGTCGATCAGAATGTTCTGGACACTGGTAAAAATGCTATCTGTAGACATGAAGTGCTCCTCCTCAAGTGGGCGTTTTCTTGAATTCCAGAGGTTCGTTGCCAAACCTATCCTATTTTTATTTGATCATCAAGCAATTGTCAAGTCAGTTGGCCAATCAAATCGGCCTGAGCAAGAGATATTTCAGCCATGGAGGAAATGAAGATTGCGTTTGATGTAGTCATAACCAGATATGATGGTCATGACAACCGCAATCAACATGGCGCCATCTCCGATCCAGTGATAGTTTGCAGCCAGGGCTGGTGTCACCGGTTCGAGCAGCATCAGGACCAGACCTTCGACCATCATGAGGGAAATCGCAATGATCTGAGTCACAGTCTTGATCTTGCCCAGCTGGCCTGCTGCGATGACAACACCATGATCAGAGGCCAGAAGCCTGATCCCTGTGACCATGAATTCGCGGATGATGATGATGATCGCCACCAGGGCATGGATCCGGGTATTTTGGACCAGGGCGATCAAAACGGAGATGACCAGCATCTTGTCCGCGATCGGGTCGAGGAATTTGCCCAGGTTGGTGACCAGGTTCTGGCTGCGGGCGATGGCGCCATCGAGCAAGTCCGTCAACGATGCAGCAATGAAGATCACCAGGGCAATGATCTGGCCATAGCCCAGGATGAAGGTATTCCAGCTGGCAAATACAGCGGACTGGCTGGGAATCGGCAACATGAAAACCAGGACAAAGGGAACCAGGATGATCCTGAGCAGGGTGAGCTTGTTAGGCAGATTCATCAGACGGTTACTCCAGTTAATTCGTATTCTCCCGCATCGACAATGCGCACAGGCAACGTTTGGCCGAGTTTGAGGTCTGCCTCAGAAGCAGCAACCCAGATGACGGGATCCACTTCCGGAGCCTCGGCAAAACTGCGGCCTCTGTAGAATACACCATCATCAGAGATGCTTTCAAGGGTGACCTCCAGAACCTGTCCCATTCTTTTCTGGTTCGACTGAAGCGAAATCATCTGCTGCAAGGCCATGATCTCCTTCATTCTGGACTGGGCAACCGATTTTCTCACCTTGGGTTTCATCCGGGCGGCAGGCGTTCCTTCTTCGGCCGAGAAGACAAAACAACCAAGACGGTCGAAACGGATCTCGGCAAGAAATTCCTTCAGCGCTGCAATATCTGCGTCCGTCTCACCCGGGAAACCTACCAGGACCGTGGTGCGCAAAACCAGATCCGGCATGGCCTGGCGCAACTTTTGCACGGTTGCCCGGATGCTGGCCTGGGTATCCCGGCGATTCATGGCACGCAGGACAGGATCGGCAGCATGCTGGATCGGCAAATCCAGGTAGTGGGCGACTTTGGATTCACTGGCCATGCATTCGATCAGTTCATCAGTCAGTCCATCGTTATAGACATACAGGATCCGGACCATCCTGACATCAGGGATCTGGCACAGGGCCCGGACCAGCTCTGGCAGACGGCGCCGGCCATACAGGTCGAGGCCATAACGGGTCGTATCCTGGGCGATCAGGATCAGCTCACCATAACCATCTGCACTGAGGCGGGCGGCCTCGGCGAGGATCTCTTCGAAAGGCCGCGAGACAAATGGCCCGCGAATACCCGGGATGGCACAGTATGAGCAGTTATTGGAGCATCCTTCAGCTACTTTGATGTAAGCGTAGTTGCCGGGTGTGGAAGGCTGGCGGATGACCGACAAATGCTCAAGGCTGCCACCGGGCCCTGGCAAAGAGCTGATTTGGTCCTGAGGCTGGACCGTATCCCTGTCCAGCTGGTCAATCACATCCCTGACCCGGTTATAATCTGCTGTGCCGAGAACTGCATTGACTTCCGGCATCTGGCCCAGGATATCGACCGCATAGCGCTGCGACAGGCACCCGGCAACGATAAGATACCTGGCCCGTCCGGCTGGCTGCTTGTAATCGGCCAGCTGGAGGATGCTCTCGATGGCTTCCTTTTTGGCCGGCTCAATGAAGCCGCAGGTATTGACCAGCAGGATATCAGCCTGGGAAGGTTCATCCACCATCAAAAAACCTGCGTCACGCAAGATTTGGCTCATGCACTCGGAGTCAACAAGGTTCTTGGCACAACCGAGGGAAAGCAGGTATACCTGCCTGTTCTCCAGGGAAACAGATATGTCAGTCTGTAAAATCATCTTGAATCGAAATGCCTTTCAGGAATTCGCGAATGGCCTCACGGACTATTTCTGATGTAAAGCCACGGCTCATGAGGAATCGGTAGTACTTGTTTTTTTGTTCTATAGTTCCTGCTGCCAGGTCCAGCGGCTGTCTGAATTTGCCCTGCAAAGCTGCCAAAGCCAGTTCACAATCCGCTGGATGGTCAACCAAAGCCTGTTCAATGGCATTCTGGTCGAGACCCTGGGCTGACAGGCGCTGGGAGATACGAAAGGATGATTCGGATTTCGCTCCAGACCGGGTCTTCGTTTTCTGCCGGGCCAGGCGAAGATCGTCGATCTTGCCCTCGTTTTTCAGTTCATCAATCACGCCCGATATGATACTTGCGTCAAAGCCTTGCCGTTGCAGGAAGTCCCGGACTTGGCCCGACGGCTTGCGGGCCAAACCCAGCCAGCGAACAGCGGCAAGCCGGGCCTGCCGGCTGGATTCACGGTCCAGGCCATCATCTGGCGACTGGACCGTCTGGCGCAAGAACTCGCAGGGGTTTCTGGTCATATCCGCCAATGATCCTTAGAGGTCGAGACCGAGGATGTCTTCTTCGCGTTCGTCTTCCCCGGATACGGGTTCATCAGAAGTACCTGGACTTGCGATCTGGGCCCGGATCCGGCTGTCCAGCTCATCGCGGATCTCTGGGTTGGCCTTCAAAAACAGGCGCGTGTTGTCACGACCCTGGCCGATCCGCTGGCCCTTGTAGGAGAACCAGGCGCCACTCTTATCAACGAAGTCCATGTTGACTGCCAGGTCAAGGATGCAACCCTCCTTGGAAATGCCCTCGCCATAGATGATGTCGAACTCGGCTTCCTTGAAGGGTGGGGCGACCTTGTTCTTGACCACCTTGACCCGGGTTTTCGAGCCAACGACGTCGGTTCCATTGCGCAAAGTCTCAATCTTGCGCACGTCGAGGCGGACGGAGGCGTAGAATTTGAGGGCGCGGCCGCCTGGCGTCGTCTCGGGGTTGCCGAACATGATGCCAACTTTCTCACGCAGCTGATTGATGAAGATAGCGACGGTGCTGGACTTGGAGATGACGCCGGCCAGTTTGCGCAAGGCCTGTGACATCAGGCGGGCCTGCAGGCCGACATGGGAGTCACCCATCTCGCCATCGATTTCAGCCTTGGGCACCAGCGCTGCAACAGAGTCGACAACGATGACGTCGATGGCGCCGCTGCGGACGAGGGCCTCGGTGATCTCCAAAGCCTGTTCACCTGTGTCCGGCTGGGAAACGATCAGATTGTCAATGTCGACCCCCAGCTTGGCCGCGTAATTCGGGTCGAGGGCATGCTCGGCGTCGATAAAGGCCGCAGTGCCGCCAGCACGCTGAGCCTCCGCAATGATGTGCAGGGCGACGGTTGTTTTACCGGATGATTCCGGGCCAAAGATCTCGACGACACGGCCGCGCGGCACGCCACCGATCCCGAGGGCCAAGTCGAGCGAAAGGGCTCCGGTCGGGATGAACTCGACTTGCATGGCGGTCCTTTCGCCAAGTTTCATGACGGCACCTTTGCCAAACTGCTTCTCGATCTGGCCGAGTGCGGCGTCCAGCGCACGATTGCGGTCTGATGCCTGTTTCTGGCTGATCTCCTGGGTTGATTTTCCGGGGCCTTTATCTGACCTGGCCATGATTACCTCCAAAAAGAACATTCGTTCTTGTATTCATTTCATTATAGAGTTCGCTTCAGATACCGTCAACGCATCTTTGGCACTTTCCCAAACTTTCGTTCGACATTAATCGCGCTTTTTCGACAAGCCCAGCCAGGCTGAAAACCTCGTATGTACGGTGGCAAGGAGGTTTGAAGCCTCTTTCAAACGCAGCAAAACTGCGACACCGAGAAACACCAGCATGGCCAGGGCGCTGCGGATAAACAGCCAGATGAGTTCATGGATCTTGCCTTGCGGGACATAGCCAACCCGGTTCAGGAACAAAAGCAGCACCATCATCGCACTGGCCGCTGCCATCAGCCGCAGCAGGTAGCCGGATAGATGGTGCGGCGTTGCCCGGGGAGCCACATAGGCATAGGTTCGGAACAGGAAAATGGCACTGACGATGCTGGTCAGGGTGTAAGCCAGTGACAACCCACTGATATCCATCCGGAATCCCTTTAATAGGACCAGGCACAGCAAGGGATTGAGGATCAGGGTCAGAAGACCATTGACCAGAGCCACGCGAGTCATTTTGCGGGCATAGAAAGCCTGGTTGGTCAGGAAAACAAAGGTCTGGGCAATCATGGCCAGGGCATACCAGCGCAGGACACTGGCAGCAGTTGTAACTTGCTCTGCGGAGTAGCTGCTGCTCCATTTGAAAATGGCTCGGATGACATCTTCTTGCATCGCCAGGACCAAAGCCGCAGAAGGGATCATCAGGAAAAGGGCCTGGCGCAGACTCTGGCTGAACAACTGGCTGCTGCTGGTTTCATCCTGGGCCGCATGGTGGCGGGCCAGGGATGGCAGCATGACATTGCCGATCGCAACCACAAAGATACCATACGGCAATTGCCACGTCGTGGCTGCATTGCGCAAGGATGTGGCTGCACCCGGAAACTGGTCGGCAAAACCGGTCAGGATGATCGTGTTGACCTGGACAATCGAGCCTGAGATCAAGGTCGGCACAGCCAGGTGGACCATCTGGCGAAATCCAGGATCCTGGTGGTCCAGCGACCATGTATAGTTTTTCAAAAGCGGCCCTGCCATGACCGCCTGGAACATGAAATAGACGGCTGCAGCACCCATGACGCCCGCAGCGACACGGACCGCACCGTTTGCACTGCGCTCGCCGAGGAGGACCATCGCCAAAACGACAACGATGTTGTAGACAGAGGGACCAAATGAGGTCCGGCCAAACTGGCGGTAAGCATTCAGGATGCCGATGCACAGGGCTGCCAGCATCATGAAGAAGACTTGCGGGAACAAAGCACGGGAGACACGGACAGCCAGATCCGTGATCGCTGGATCCTTGCTGCTGTTGTAAAAGGCCAGCAACTGGGGGGACAGTATTTCACCGAGGAGGACGGCAACCAGCATGGCCAGGGCGGCATAATTGATCAGGATCGAAAGGCTCCGCCAACCCTTGCTCTCTTCCCCCTTTTCCAAAGCATGCGAGAGACTGGGGGTCACAGCTGCGCCGATCGCGCCCCCGACCAGGAGCTGGTAAAACAAATCCGGGATCTGGAAACCGATGATGAAGGCATCAGACACCACGCCATAGCCGAGCATGGGCACGATCAGGATTTCGCGCAGATGGCCGCTGAGCTTGGATAGCAGCAGGCCGGCCATCATGATCAGAGTGGCCACGCGCACATTATGGGTCTTGGCCTGACTCATCGCAGCAGTTCTTTCCGGGCCAAGTCAAACGCATTCAAAGTTGAGACTTTGCGAACACGAGCCCGATTGCCCGGGATCTGCATCCGTCTCACTTCAACACCCCGGTCACTGGCCACAGCCAGATAGACCAGTCCAACTGGTTTTTCATCAGTCCCACCGTCCGGGCCAGCTATTCCCGTGACGGAAACTGCCAGATCGGTATTCATGACGTCACGACATCCTTTGGCCATGGCAATTGCAGTTTCCTCGCTGACGGCGCCGAACTCGGAAAGGATGTCAACAGGCACGCGGAGCTGATTGATTTTGACCTCGTTGGCATAAGCCACGATGCTGCCTTTGAAAACAGCCGAAACACCGGAAATTTCGCCAAACGTGGCCGCAATCAGGCCGGCTGTGCAAGATTCGGCAAAGCTGATGGTCTTGTGCTGCTCAGAAAGCAGGTCCTTGACCAGCGCCGGCATGTTCCGAGGACCAATCTCATAGATGTAGTCCCCCAGCCGGTTCTGGATTTCGGCCAGCAGGCCAGATGTGTTATCAGGCTCGCTGGCGTCATGGACCAGCTGGGTCACCCGGAACATGACCTCACCCTCGGATGCATAGGGTGCCAAGGTCGGATTATGCTGGTCGTCAATCAAATCTTTGAGCAGGGTCTCTGCGGCTGATTCACCAATGCCGATCAAACGGACGAAATGATGGCGAAACCGGGTGGCCGTGCGCATCTCGAGATAGGGGGCAGCGGATTCCTGGAACATCAGGGTCATTTCTGACGGTGGTCCAGGTAAAAGGATCAGGACTTTGGGCTTGCCCTGATGGAAAAATTCCAGGATCGCACCGGGTGCCGTGCCATTGTGATTGGGCATGACCCGGGCTTTTTCGGGCAATTGTGCTTGTTTCCAGTTGTTATCTGTAATGTTCAGGCGTCCCAGGCGATGGAAAAAATCAGCGATCGCAGCGCGGCTTTCCTGATGTTCGACCAGTTTTTGCCCCGCAACCTGGGCGGCAATGGCCATGGTCAGGTCATCTGCAGTGGGTCCCAGGCCGCCGGTGACTACGATCAGGTCCGAGCGGCTGGCTGCCGTTTCCATGGCCAGGCGGACACGGTCCGGATTATCTCCAACCACTGTCTGGTAATAGGAAGAAATCCCCAGGAGGGTTAGCTGGCGCGCCAGCCAGGCCGCATTGGTGTTGATGATCTGTCCCAGTAAAAGTTCCGTGCCGACGCAGAGGATTTCTCCGACATGGATCGAACTGAACGGATTCTTCTCGGCCTTATTCTCCTCAATGTCGACTATCTTGTTCACAGTTCAATCCCTTCCTGGCGGAGGAATGTTTGCCAGGTATTTTCCAGCAGCATCGCGATGGTCATCGGTCCGACACCACCGGGAACGGGTGAAATCGCAGACGCGACCGGTTCGACGCTGGCAAAATCAACATCGCCGACCACTTTGCCGGCCGCATTGCGGTTGATACCCACATCAATGACCACCGCACCCGGCTTGACATAGTCGGCCGTGATCATTTCCGGCCTGCCGATGGCGGCAATCAGGATATCGGCCTGGCGGCAGACCGCAGCCAAGTCTCGCGTCCGCGAATGGGTGATGGTGACCGTGCAGTGCTCCTTGAGCATCAGCTGGGCAACTGGCTTGCCAACAATGTTGCTGCGGCCGACAATGACACAATGAGCCCCGACCAGTGGAACGTCGTAGGCTTTGAGCATTTCGAGAACACCAGCAGGCGTGCAGGAGACCAGGCCATCTTTGCCGAGGGAAAGCAGCCCGACATTGACTGGATGGAATCCATCGACGTCTTTCGCCGGGTCGATCGCATTGATCACCTTGAATTCGCTGATCTGGTCTGGCAGCGGCAACTGGCACAAGATCCCATGTACAGAAGGGTCCCGGTTGAGCTGGTCGATCAATTCCAGCAGCTCATGCTCCTCGATATCGGCCGGCAAACGATAACCGAAAGACATCAGTCCGGCCTCTTCACAGGCTTTTTTCTTGTTGTTGACATAAATCGACGAGGCCGGGTCCTCACCGACCTGGACGACGGCCAGACCGGGTCTTTTGCCCGTCCTTGAGTACGTTTCCCGGACCTTTTCGGCCAGCTGGCTGCGCAGGTGTGTGGCGAGCTCCTTGCCGCGAATCATGGTGGTCATGGTTATTTGCCTCCCTCTTTGCATGGGTTTTATCTTCCGTGTACTTGCCTTGGTAAGGTTTGGGCGGGACCAGGCAATCTGGCCCATAACCGATCAGATCGGTCCGGCCAGCTTTTTGCAGGGCCTGCAGAGCCATCGGGTGGTACTTGGGCTTGGCATACTGGAGCAAAGCCCTTTGCAGGCGCTTTTCCGCCAAATCCGGAACGTGGATGGGTTCAAGAGTCTCCGGATCGAGACCAGTGTAGTACATGGTCGTGGAAACGGTGCCTGGGGTGGGATAGAAATCCTGGACTTGCTCCGGAACCACTCGATTGGCTTTGATGTACAGGGCCAGTTCGATCGCATCCTCCAGGCTTGTTCCCGGATGGCCGGAAATCAAATAGGGGACCAGGAACTGCTTTTTGCCCAGCTGGGCATTGATTTGCTCATACCGCTTTTTAAATCTCTGATAGACGGCCGGTCCCGGCTTGCCCATCGCCCGGAGGGTCCCTTCGCTGATATGCTCCGGAGCCACTTTCAGCTGACCACTGACATGATGGCGGCAGACCTCTTCGAGGAACCCGGATTTCTCGTCCATCAGGACGGTGTCAAACCGGATCCCGGAGCGGATGAAAACCTTTTTCACGCCATCGAGCGAACGGACTTTTTTCAAAATGCCAAGATACGACCGATGGTCGGTGCGCAGCGCCGGACAAGGATCTGGCGTGATGCACTGGCGGTCCTTGCAGACCCTTCCCTTCTCCTGCTTGGCACATCCCGGTTCGAAAAAATTGGCGGTCGGTCCACCGAGGTCATGGATGTAGCCTTTGAAATCAGGATCTGCAATCAGGGTTTTGGCTTCGTTCAGAATCGATGTTTCACTGCGCCGGGTGACGATCCGGCCGTGATGGAAGGTAATGGCGCAGAAATGGCAGCCGCCATAGCAACCGCGATGGCTATTGATTGAAAAGCGCACTTCTTCGATCGCGGGCACGCCCCCCCTGGCAACATATGAAGGGTGTATGTTGCGGGTATATGGCAAGGCGAACACCTGGTCCAGCTCCTGGGTCGACAAGGGCGGCTGGGGCGGGTTCTGGACCAGGTAGCGGTCGCTGTGGCGCTGGACCAGCGTCTTGCCGTCGACCGGTGCCTGTTCGTGGTATTGCAGCCGGAAAGCGGCGGCATAGAGCCATTTGTCCTGGCTGACTTCTTTGAAGCCTGGCAACAGGATGTAGGCATCGTTTTCCGGAAACGGGCGCCGGAGCAATCTTTTGCGATCCTGGCCCAGTTCGGCAAACGAAAAACTGGAACCTGCTTCAATGAATTCCCGCAAATCGGACGGCAGCCGGTCTGGACGGGCTAAAACGCAGGTTCCCGCGATTTTGTTGATCTTGTGGACCGGAACACCTTTTTCCAGGAGTCGGGCGATCTGGAGAATAGCCCGTTCGCCCATGCCGTAAACCAAAAGATCTGCCTGGGTATCCTGCAGGATGGTGCGGCGAACGGTGTGATCCCAGTAATCGTAATGGGCAAAACGCCTCAGGCTGGCTTCAACGCCGCCGATGATCAGCGGCACATCCCCCAGCTGTTCACGCACCTGGTTGCAGTAGCGGATCAGGGCCCGGTCCGGCCGCAGTCCACCCTGGCCGCCTGGGGAATAGCGGTCATCCGAGCGCGTTTTCCTGGCAGCAGTGTAGTTATTGACCATCGAGTCCACCACGCCGGAAGAAACCAGAGTGGCCAGGCGGGGCGTGCCAAAGGTCAGCAGCGCCTGGGGATCCTGAAGGGAGGGCTGGGCAACGATGCCGATTCTAAAACCTTCCTGCTCAAGCAGGCGGGCGATCAGGGCGGCACCAAAACTGGGGTGATCCACATAGGCGTCGCCAGTGACAAACAGAAAATCGATTTCGTCCCAGCCACGTTCGTGCATGTCTTGCCGGGTCAAAGGGATCAGGGTCATATCAAGTCCTCAACAGACGCATCGGTCTGTGCTTTCATTTGCATTTCCATCAGCTGGTTCAGCGTGATCAAGACTTTTCTTGGCTTGCTGCCTTCAAATCCGCCAATATAGCCAAGTTCATGCATGCGGTCGATCAATCGGGCTGCGCGGGGGTAGCCGACAGTCATCCGGCGCTGCAGCAGGGAGACTGAGGCGTAGCCGGTCTCAACACAGATCTGCAGAGCCTGGGGCAGAAGCTCATCGCTGTCTCCCTCGTCTTTGTCTTTATCTTTTTCTTTGCGCCCATTCGAGACGGCGGCTGTCGAAATGGCATCGGCGACTTTCTGGTCATAGCTTGATTGGTGCAGGCTCTTGATGTGGCCAATGATCCGCTCCACTTCGGCGTCGGTGATGAAGGCGCCCTGACCGCGGATCGGCTTGGCAGCGCTTTGCGGATAATAAAGCATGTCACCCTTGCCGAGCAGCTTCTCTGCCCCAGCCATGTCTAGAATCGTCCGGGAGTCGACTTGCGATGCGACCGCAAAGGCGATGCGCGATGGAATATTGGCCTTGATGACGCCGGTGATGACATCGACCGAAGGCCGCTGGGTGGCGATAATCAGGTGGATACCGGCTGCCCGGGCCATGGCCGTCAGGCGGGCAATCGCATCTTCAACTTCTGTCGGCGTCGTGGCCATCAGGTCGGACAATTCATCGATGACCAGGAGAATCAGCGGCAATTTCTCTTCTTCTTCCTCTTCACCTTCCAGACCGAATCCGACCGACGCATTGTAAGAGCTGATGTCACGCACTGATTTCTCAGCAAACAGGCTGTAGCGGCGGACCATCTCGTTGACCGCCCATTGCAAAGTGCCTGCGGCTTTTTTGGGATCGGTTACAACCGGGTGGATCAAATGCGGGATGCCATTGTAAATGTTCAGCTCGACGACTTTGGGGTCGATCATGAGCATTTTGACTTCATCTGGCGATGCCTTGAACAGGATGCTCATCAGGATCGAATTGATGCAGACTGATTTGCCAGAACCTGTGGCACCTGCGATCAGCATGTGCGGCATGCGGGTCAGGTCACACAGCAGAGGGGCGCCCTGAATGTCACGGCCGATCGCTGCAGTCAGGGGTGACTTGGCCTGCTGGGACTCGCGTGAGTCGATCAGGCTGCGCAGCAGGACCGGCATGGTTTCTTTGTTGGGGATCTCGATGCCAATCGCGGCCTTGCCGGGAATCGGAGCCTCAATTCGCACGCCCATCGCGGCCAGGTTGAGCGCAATGTCATCCGCCAGATTGACAATCTTGCTCACCTTGACGCCAGGGCCTGGCGACAATTCAAACCGGGTGATCGTCGGACCGGTTGTGAAGTTGATCACCTTGGCTGTGACCCCGAAGCTTTCGAGCGTTTTTTCCAGCTTGTGTCCCAATGCTTGGATCGAGTGCTGGCTGTTGTTGATTGCTTGCTTAAGGTCGTCTTCGCGCAAGAGTCTGAGTGGCGGTGGTTCATACGGTACCACCAATCGCAGCTGGCCATCCGGTCCGACTGCAGCCTGACGCTTGACTGGGGCATGAACCAGGGGAATCACAGGCTGTTCCGGGGTCGTACGATCAGCCCAGCTTGACCGGTCGAGCACAGGTTCAGCTGGTTGGGGTACTTCCGGAATCTTGAATTCAGGCGCTGCTGCAGGCCCTGTAGTCGCCAGTGATGGCAGTGGCATGATTGGCGTTGGCTGCGATTCTGGCAGCGGTGGCTCTGGTTTTTTCGATTTCACTGCGGTTTCGTTTTCGACGGGTGAAATCGTCAAAAATCCGTTCTTGTCCTTCTGAATCGAGAAAGGTAATTTGGCCTCCGTCACAAACTGGGCAACTTTGGCTTCATCTTCCGAAAAACCGGCATATGCAGCTTCTGCGGATCCATTGATATTGGTAAAACCGCCCGCATCAGGATTTGCCATTGAGCTATCTGTGTCCTGACGCGCAGCCGCACGGTGCTGCCAGAAATCCTGCCAGCCCTGGAGCAGGGAACGTCTGGTTTCCTCAGCTGTCCGGGGTGACAGCTCCATGTCGTAAGCGTCCTTCATGCGGACAGGGTGGATCTGGTCCAGGTCCTCGCGTGCCCGAGCCTGGTCGAGACCCTGGCGGATCGCCTGGTCCATCTTGCTGCCAGTCCGTTTGATAGCTTCTGCCGTTGATTGGGCTGTCTGGGTATAGGAAACATTGAATATCAGAACCACAAAAGCCATGACCAGGGCAATGGTCAGAATCAGAGCGCCTACAGGTCCGGCAATTGCCAGCATGGACTGAGCCAGGATGCCGCCTGCAAGGCCACCGGTCAGGACCAGACCTTCACCAGCCAGTGAAGCATCGATCCCGGTTAGCCACAGTTCGGCCAAAGCCTTTAATGCCGTGACCTCGCCCGCTCCATTGGCAAATCGAGCCTGCAGGGCCAGCTGGTCAACCGTCACCAAATGCATCACCGCGGTCACTGCCAAAGTCAATCCCGCCACAAACGTCATGCGGTAATTGGCCTGGCGTTGGTTTTTGCCCAGCAGGAATTCAATCGCAAAAAACAACAGCAGCGGCGGCAGCAGAAAAGCTGCCACGCCAAACAGGCCACGTCCCAGGTCGTAGAGCAGATTGCCCAGCCAGCCGGTTTTGGCAGAAGGCCAATAATAAGCGGCGCCAAATAGAATCGCCACAGCCAGCAGCACGACGGCGGTCACTTCTTTGCGATGATTGACTTGTTTACGACTGGCCAACGATCAGGTCCCCTTCCGTTGCGAAAGGACACGCTGGGCCCGAAGCAGGCCGACAACTGTCTTGGCATCGCGGATTTCGCCGCGGTCAACCATGGCCAGGGCTTCTTCGAGCAGATAGGGATGGACACTCAGGAATTCCCCGTCGTCGAGATTGCTCTGGCCGTAGCTAAGGCCTGTTGCCAGATAGATGGAGAGGGTTTCACTGCAATAGCCTGGCGAGGGGTAAACGGTGGCCAGCCATTCAATCGACCGAGCCGTCAAGCCAGTTTCCTCGGTCAGTTCGCGGGTGGCGCAAGCGAGTGGATCTTCACCCGGCTCCAGTTTTCCAGCTGGCAGTTCCAGCAGCTCTGTATCATACGGTTTGCGGAACTGGCGGACCAGATAGACATGCTCCTGGTCATCAATGGCAACCACGCAGGCGCCGCCGGAATGACGGACGATCTCACGCTTGGCCATCCGGCCGTCGGGCAGGCGGACATCATGGACTTCGACCTGGAAGACCCGGCCGGTGAATTTCTGGTCCATGCCTGTGGTTTCTTCGTGGAAGTTTTGTTCGAAATCAGGCATTGATGGTTCCTCTTTTTTTAATCTCGGCCACTGCCAGCTTGTCACAGCGATTGTTGAAGACATTGTCCGAATGGCCCTTGACCTTGATCCACTCCACCGAATGTGGATGTGCTGCATCGAGCAGGGCCCGCCAGAGATCAGGGTTGCTGACCGGGTCATTGGCCGCATTGCGCCAGCCATTTCGTTGCCAGTTGCGGATCCAGCCCTGGTTGAAGGCTGAGACCAGGTAGGCACTGTCACTGTAGAGACGAACCTGGCAAGGCCGGTTCAGTTTTTTCAAAGCTTCGATCGCGGCCGTCAGTTCCATCCGGTTGTTGGTTGTTGCTGCTTCCCCACCGGAAATTTCCTTCTCGACTTCCCCGGCGATCAGGACCGCCGCCCAGCCGCCAGGTCCAGGATTGCCAGAGCAAGCTCCATCGGTGTAAATCTCGACTTGCGGCATGCTCAAGCTTTCGGCCCCCGGCCCAGTTCACGTGA
Organism: Clostridia bacterium; assembly: GCA_009928985.1. GTDB lineage: Bacteria > Bacillota > Clostridia > Saccharofermentanales > UBA5734 > UBA5734. Next base: position 444 of record SABL01000012.1, on the reverse strand, counting down.
ACGCTCCGTCGCAGCTGTGACCGCCTCGATCAGGCTCGAACGCAAGCCGTTTTTTTCCAGCGTAGCAACCGCTTCGATCGTGGTCCCGCCTGGAGAACAAACCTGATCCTTGAGCACTCCCGGATGCTTGCCGGTAGCCAGGACCAGTTTTGCCGATCCATAGACTGTCTGAGCTGCCATTTGAAGCGCCATGTCGCGCGGCAATCCCATGCGGACACCGCCATCGGCCAAGGCTTCAATCACCAGCATCACGTAGGCGGGTCCACTGCCAGACAGACCTGTTACGGCGTCCATGGCTGTTTCCGGAACCTTGAAGACCAGGCCACTCGATTCAAGCAGACTCATGGTCCAGGCTTGCAGTTCCTCACTGGCCTGGTCAAAGCAGACCGCACTGACGCCACTATGGACCATGGCGGGTGTATTGGGCATGACCCGGGCCAGGGC
>SABL01000307.1 GCA_009928985.1 Clostridia bacterium | reverse complement strand
GTGGTCATGGGGGTATGGGGCATAGAAGATTTGAGCAGTGCCAGTTTTGACTGGCGGTCTGGATTGCTTGCAGGAAACAGGACCACTCCTGGCCGCAGGTCTGGCACCATGGATGGAAACTTCCACTTTTGGGGTCGGTTCACCAAAACGGCAACAATCAAATCGGTCTCGAAAACCCTGCAGCAGAGGCTTCTCCCGATCAAGTCAAGATCTTCCGAATAAGTGCTCCGACGTAGGAAGGGAAATTTCCGCCGTTACGTCGGAGCATTTATTTGGAACATTTTTGATAAGGCGTCAACCTGCTGCGGCTGTAAGCTTCACAAGAGCTTTTCAGATTTTCCCAAAAAGTGGACCGACACCAAAAACGGAATATTCCGCATGAAGGGCCAGACTTGGCCGTAAGTCTGGCTCCAAATCGTGAATTTTCCGCAAAAAGTGCCATCCCTCGCATCACCTCTGACCCAAAACCATGCAATTACCATCTACGGTACCAGGTTGGTAAATTGTAGGAAGTAAGGATGCATCATTTATTTTTTCACGGTAATAAGCAAAGAGCCAGCAGGATCTGGCCATACCCGTTTGGCTGAGACCGTGCTAAAATCAGTAAGGATTGTCCGGAGTGGATCCTTTCGCCAGTCAGGCGCATCCCATGATCTTGATTTTGCTGCAGGTACCCATGGCTCGTTTCATTTTTCCACATCGCGCGAATTCTGGCAAATCGCGGCCAGGCAATAAAACTGGCTGGACCGCTGGACTGGGCTCGCTGCCACCTGTCACCGTGCGCCTGTTTTTCCTGGCTGTATTCCTTTTGACCATCGCTTATGTCAGCTGGCAAGCCTGGCCCTCTTTTTTTGACTTGGATGAAAAGAACACGACGGTTGACAGCGACTATCTGCCCTATCGCCTCAAACAAAGTGACATTCTGGTCCAGGATTTCAACTCGGTCAAAAATGGTCTTGTTGCCTTGACCTTGTCGTTTGACCTGCCAGAAAACTCGGATTTGCCGGAGGAAACCCAGATCAGAATCAGCGTCCAGGCAGCGGGTGAACTAGTTCCTGCAGAACAGGCCCTTTTGACCAGTGATAATTTGAAGCTGTACGCCAGGACCAGGATCCCCCTGCAATTTGGCTCTCAGACAGCTGGCCAAGCCTATCGTGTCACACTCTCAATTGACAAGCTGCCAGAAAGCGCCCGGTTGTCGATCCATACGTCCCATGCCTCGCAAGCTTCCATGCTGGTCAATGGCCGGGAGACTGGCCTGGCTGCGGTCATGAGCCTGACGTATAGCCAGTTCAATTCCTGGGCCTTTGTCCGCTCCCTGGTCCTGATGCTGCTGATCCTGATTCTAGTGATCCTGCCTTTGCCTGGGCTTCGGGCGATCTTGCAGGAAGTTATGGTCATTCCCTTGCTGGCTGCTCCATTCCTGACCTTGGTCAGCATCGAAATCCTGAATACTCTCAATCAGGATGCCTTGTTGTCAGCCCCCGTTTTCTGGCTGACCTACCTGACCATTTTACTGTTTGAATTGCTGCTGGCCAGTCTTCTGGGCCGGATCCGGATGGCCATCCTGGCCAATCACCTG
>SABL01000096.1 GCA_009928985.1 Clostridia bacterium | reverse complement strand
ACCAATGAAACATTGATGCAAACGTATGACCGTTTCGCCAGCGGATTAAATCGCACCGCCACCAATGCTCTGGGTGTGACGGCGACCGAAGCAGGGTACACTAGAGGCAGCAACTGGCTGGACACTGTCTTGGCAGTTATCCGTGGAAATTATGATTACCTCAAGCGGGAGCTCAATGAGAAGGTTCCAGAAATTACAGTCTGTGCTCTGGAAGGGACATATCTAGTCCTGATGGATTTGCGCCAATTGATTGCGCCAGAAGAGACTGAGCATTTTATCCAGGAACGTTGCCGGCTGGCTGTTGATTATGGGGAATGGTTTGGAGAACATTTTAAGGGGTTCGTCCGGCTCAATCTGGCCACATCGCCCGAAAATGTCCAGCAGGCGGTTGCCAGCATCATCCACGAGGCTGAAAAAGTGAGGGCAGGATCATGACACGACAAGATTTGGACTGGGAAAACATTGGCTTTGCCTACCATAAAACCAATTTCCGCTATGTAGCCAATTTCAAACATGGTATCTGGGAGGACGGTGGTCTGACTTCTGACGAAACGGTTGTTTTGAATGAATCAGCCGGCGTTCTCCAGTATTGCCAGAGCGTTTTTGAAGGTTTAAAAGCCTACCGGACGCGGGACGGAAAGATTGTCACATTCCGCCCCGACTTGAATGCCGAACGAATGGAAACGTCGGCGATTGGGCTGGAGATGCCACCTTTCCCCAGGAATCGCTTCCTGGAGGCTATTGATCAGGTGGTCAAGGCCAATTCAGACTGGGTACCACCTTTTGGCAGTGGTGCCACGCTGTACATCCGGCCATATCTGTTTGCCACGTCGCCTGTGATGGGTATCAAGCCGGCCGAGACGTACCAGTTCCGGGTGATTTGTACGCCGGTTGGACCCTATTTTAAAGGTGGAGCCAGACCACTGACCCTTTGTGTCAGTGATTACGACCGGGCAGCCCCCCATGGCACTGGACATCTGAAAGCCGGACTGAACTATGCGATGAGCCTGCATGCCTATGTATCTGCTCATGCCGCTGGCTATGATGAAAACCTGTTTCTCGATCCGGCGACCCGGACTTATGTGGAAGAGACAGGCGGTGCCAATTTCCTGTTCGTGACCAAGGAACAGGAAATCGTCACTCCGCAGTCTGGATCGATCCTGCCGTCGATCACGCGCCGTTCGATGCTCCATGTTGCCGAGCACATTTTGGGGTTGAAAGTGAGCGAACGTCCGGTGAAACTGACTGAATTGGAGGATTTTGCCGAATGTGGCCTGTGTGGTACAGCCGCAGTCATCTCTCCGGTCGGTAGAATCGTCGATCATGGCCGGGAGATCCGATTCCCTAGTGGCATGGAGCGAATGGGGCTTGTAACCCAGAAGCTGTATGACTTGTTGACAGGTATGCAACTGGGTTTGGTTGAGTCTCCAGCGGGATGGATCAGACAGATCTGTTGAGACAGACAATCACAGAATTTTGCGAAACAAGCCCCTCGGGTATCCTCGACTACTGTCCGTTTCGACCAGGACAAAGCCACGCGACTGGTAAAAATTGACCAGGGTTTCGTTGGTCAAGGCGGTGTGAAGCTCGACTATTGAGAATCCGTTTTGCAGCAGCCAGGCCTCGGCAGCCTGGAAGAGCAGGCGCCCGACACCGGTTTGCTGCAGATGGGGATGGACGGCGAACCGAGTGAAATAAGCCTGGTCCGGACTGCGCCGGACCAGGCGGACGGTGCCGATCAGGGCATGCTTGTGTTCAGCGACGATGACGTGATCACGGGCGATCTGCTGCTCAAGGTCGAAAACAGTTTCGGAAAAAGCATCCAGGGGCGTGGTGATGCCGGATTTGGCGGCATACACCTGCATCGCCCACTGGATCAGCTTTAAAAGTTCCGTGCTGTCAGCCGGGACAGCCTGGCGAAAGATGATGTCTGCATGCATGCTGGGCTGTACGCTCAGCCTTTGTAGTCTGGCGCGAGCAGGCGGACGAGCACGGCTTTCTGGGCATGGAGCCGATTTTCAGCCTCATCGAAAATGACCGAATTCGGACCATCGATGATATCAGCAGTCACCTCATAACCACGGTAGGCAGGCAGGCAATGCATGAAAATAGCGTCTGGCTTGGCCAGGACCATGAGTTCTGAGTTGACCTGGTAGGCGCCAAACTGCTTGACCTTTTCGGCTTTTTCGGATTCCTGGCCCATACTGACCCAAGTGTCGGTATAAACCACATCGGCATCCTGGATTGCCAGGCGCGGGTCTTCAGTCATGATGACCTGGGCGCCGGTCTGGGCAGCGGTCGCCTGGGCTTCGGCGATGCTGGCTGCGTCGCAGACATAGGCGGGCGGGGTGGCGACGGCGATGTCCATGCCGACCTTGGCTGCGCCGTGCATGAGGGAGACGGCCATGTTGTTGCCGTCCCCGAGATAGGCCATTTTCAGGCCCTGCAGCCGGCCCTTGTGCTCACGGATTGTCTGCAGGTCGGCCAGCACCTGGCAGGGATGCATCAGGTCGGTCAGGCCATTGATAATCGGGATCGTGCCGTGCCGGGCCAGGTCGAGGACGTCCTGGTGGGCGAAGGTCCGGATCATGATGCCGTCCAGATAGCGGGACATGACCTGGGCGGTGTCTTCGATCGACTCGCCGCGGCCGAGCTGGATGTCCTGGCTGGACAGGAAGAGGGCGTGGCCGCCGAGCTGGTACATGCCGACCTCAAAAGAGACCCGGGTCCGGGTGGAGGATTTGGCAAAGATCAGGCCCAGGGTCTTGCCCTGGAGGATCGGGTGCGGCCGGCCGGCTTTGACGTCAGCCTTGAGCTTGTCAGCCAGATCCAGTAGATCGAGGATTTCCCCCGGAGTGGGATCATTCAAACTGATGAAATGTTTCATTTGCTGGCAACCTCCGCTAAGACCAGGCCGAGATCTGTGACAAACTGGTCGATTTCTGGTTTCTCGATGATCAGGGGCGGGAGCAAGCGCAGGGTATGCGTGCCGACTGAGCCGATCAGGTAGCCATAGTCGAGGCATTTGCCTTTGACCTCTGCCGCGATGGGCTCTTTGAGCTCGATACCAAGCATCAGGCCGGCACCCCGGATTTCATGGATCTGCCCGCTCGCATCTGCCAGCTCCTGCAGCTTTTCCCGGAAATGGTCGCCCAGACCGGCGGCTTTCTGAACCAGATGGCCTTTTTCCAGTGTCTCGAGAACGGCCAGTGATGCAGCGCAGGCCAGGGGATTGCCACCAAACGTGCTGCCGTGATCACCCGGGGTGAATCCGGTCGCTGTTTCCTGGTTGGCGATGGCGACTCCGATCGGGACACCGCCCGCGAGGCCTTTGGCCAGGGTGACAATGTCCGGTTTGATGCTGTACAGCTGGCTGGCCAGGAATTTGCCAGTCCGGCCAACGCCAGTCTGGATTTCGTCGATGATCAGGCGCGCGCCTGTGCGGTGGCAGGCAGCCACGGCAGCGTCAACAAAAGCAAGGGTCGCCGGATGGACACCGCTTTCACCCTGGATCAGCTCCAGCATGACGGCACAGGTGTTATCATCGACAGCTTCTTCGAGTGCGGTGACATCATTGTAGGGAACATGGACAAAACCCTCCGGCAGTGGCGCAAAGGGTGCGCTGTACTTGGCCTGTCCAGTCGCCGTGGCGGTGGCCAGGGTCCGGCCATGGAACGACTGCATCGCTGTGACAATCTTGGCCCGGGGCTGGCCTTTTTTGAAGAAATAGCCGCGAGCCAGCTTGATGGCAGTTTCGTTGGCTTCGGCACCACTGTTGTTGAAGAAGACCCGGCCTTCGCCGAACAGGTCGCCGAGCTGCTGGGCCAGCCGGGCCTGGGGTTCGTTATAAAAATAATTGGAGCAGTGGATGACCTTGCCAGCCTGTTCGGCAATGGCCGCGGTCAGGGCTGGGTGGGCATGGCCCAGGACATTGACGGCGATGCCGCCGATCATGTCGAGATAGCGCTTGCCGGCCGTGTCATAGAGGTAGACGCCCGTGCCGTGGTCGATGCATAGGGGGGTGCGCCGGCCAAAAGCCTGCAGGTAGTATTGATCATCGGTTGCAATAACCGACTGGAGTTTGGGATCTGGATTCATGGCTATCACCGTTCCTTTTAAAAATAAACTGTCGCAAGCTTCGTGGGCGTCAGATTTTCTCGCCATTGTAGTAGGGTCGTCGTTCGAGCGTGATCATCGTGCCGATGCCCTTGTTGGTGAAAATTTCCAGCAGCAGGCAATGCGGGATGCGGCCGTCGATGATGTGGGCCCGGCCGACACCTCGGCGCACGGTGTCGAGGCAACCCATGACTTTCGGGATCATGCCACCACTGATGACGTCGCGTTCGATCAGGTCATGGATTTCGGCTTCGTTGAGGACCGGGATGACTTGGAGTTCGCCGGCGTCGTTTTTTGCCATGACGCCCTCGACATCGGTCAGGGTCATCAGTTTTTCTGCCTGCAGGGCGGCGGCAATTTCGCTCGCGACCGTATCGGCATTGATGTTGTAGGTCTGGCCATCGGCTCCGATGCCAATCGGCGCGACGACCGGGATGTATTCATCATTGGCCAGGGTCTCGAGGACTTTGGTATTGATGTGGGTGATTTTGCCGACAAAACCGATATCAAGCGGTTCACCTGATTCATCCGCGGTGATTTTTTCACACTCGATCAAACCACCATCTATGCCGCTGATGCCGATTGCCTTGGCGCCAAGCTGGCCGAGCCGGGAGACAATTTCCTTGTTGGTTTTGCCGATCAGGACCATCTGGGCCACGGACATTGTTTCGCTGTCTGTCACCCGCAGGCCCTTCCTGAATTCGGAAGGGATGTCCAGGCGTTTGAGCATGGCATTGATATCCGGACCTCCGCCATGGACAAGGACAGGATTGATCCCGATGTATTTGAGCAAGGTGACGTCTTCCATGACGTCGGTCTTGAGATCTTCATTGATCATGGCATTGCCGCCGTACTTGATCACGACTGTTTTGCCAGCCAGCCGCTGGATGTAAGGCAGTGCTTCGATCAGGATCTCCGCTTTGTTGATGATCGACTGGATATCTTTCATGGGCCTCGGTCTCCCTGTTTCAAATTTTTCAAATGATGCTTGACAGTGTCAGGCCAGAGGATCAGATCGATCCGCCTGCGGCGATGAGTCCCTCGTGCTCTGGAAGGCCAGCCATGATGTTGATCGCCTGCAGGGCCTGGGCCGCGGCGCCCTTGCCCAGATTGTCGATGGCGGAAAAAACCTTGACCTTGCCTGTGCGCGGGTCGGAGGCCACGGCAAGGTCGCAGAAATTGGTGTATGCGACATGACGGGTCTCAGGCAGCTGGCCGGCAGGCAGGACCCGGATAAAATACTCGTGGCTGTAATAGCGCTCATAGAGCTCATGCAAGCCCTGGGGATCGACCGAAGGCATCAGGTCGGCATAAATGGTGGCCAGCATGCCGCGTTTCATCGGCGCCAGATGAGGGGTGAAGGTCAGGGCCAGCGGTTCAGCCTGTCCGCTCAGGCGTGCGGCCTCCTGCTCGATCTCGCTGGTGTGGCGATGGCCGACCGCACCATAGGCTTTGTAGCTGGATTCGGTTTCGCAGAATGAGAACGCGAGATCGGCTTTGCGCCCGGCTCCGCTGACGCCTGATGTGGCGTCGATGACCAGGCCGCCGGTGTAGACGAGGCCAGCCTTGAGCAGGGGAGCCAGGCCAAGCAGGGAACAGGTCGGATAGCAGCCGGGATTGGCCACCAGGCGCGCGCCGGCGATGGCTTCGCGATAGAGCTCCGGCAGGCCGTAGACGGCTTCATCAAGCAGGTCAGGCCGGGGGTGTTCCAATTTATAAGCCTTTTCATAGACCTCTGCATCCTTGTAACGGAAGTCACCGCTATGGTCCAGGACACGCACCCCGCGGTCGAGCAGTTCCGGGACCACCGCTGAGGAGACACCATGCGGCAGGGCGGTCACGACGATGTCGCAGTCAGCGGCCAGCTGGTCCAGATCGAGATCCGAAAGCTTGAGATCGGTCAAATGGCGGAATGCCGGGTAGACATCGGCGAAGCTTTTGCCAGCGTAACTTTGGGAGACCAGGGTTGTCATCTCCAGGTTAGGATGCCCTGCCAGCAGCCGGACCAGTTCCATGCCGACATAACCGGTCGCTCCGACAATCCCGATGCGTGTCTTGGTATCAGCCATGTCACTCTCTCCTTCGTTCCCTGAAATCTAATAAATATGCATAATAGTGCATAAAAAACCAAAACGCAAGTCGTTGCACAAATTCTCAGGGCAAATTTGTGCCATTGGCTGATTTTTCATGCGTTGACCTTATTATACCGCCCTTTTCAGCAGGCTTGAAAGTCAATCTTATCAAAAGAAAGGCCCAGAAACTGGGCAAATAACAAGTAAAAAGTCAAACTGTCTAAAGATGGCGGTAAAACCTTGTTGTGAATGCCGGAACCCTGCCGGAAAATGTCAAATATGGTCCTGAAGTTTTGGTGAATTTCGCGACTGGAGAATGCATAAACTCAATGGTATAGTCGGGCATAGGGTTGTTAAGCAGCCCGCTACAGCAAGTGACCCGACAGGGGTGGAGGAAAATATCAATGGCCAGTGTAGTATTGAAAAATGTTTTTAAACGTTACGAAGGTAATGTTATCGCCGTTAGCGATTTCAACATCGAGATCGCTGATAAGGAATTCATCATCCTGGTAGGCCCGTCCGGTTGCGGCAAGTCAACCACCCTGCGCATGATCGCCGGTCTCGAAGAAATCAGCGACGGCGAGTGCTACATCGGTGACCGTTTGGTCAATGACGTCCAGCCCAAGGACCGCGACATCGCGATGGTTTTCCAGAACTACGCCCTGTACCCGCACATGTCTGTCTATGACAACATGGCCTTTGGTCTCAAGCTCCGCAAATTCCCGAAAGATGAAATCAAACGCCGCGTGACCGAGGCAGCCAAGATCCTCGATATCACTCATCTGCTCGAAAGAAAGCCCAAGGCTCTCTCCGGTGGTCAGCGCCAGCGTGTCGCTCTCGGCCGTGCCATCGTCCGTGACCCGAAAGTCTTCCTGATGGACGAACCGCTCTCCAACCTCGACGCCAAGCTCCGTGTCCAGATGCGTGTCGAGATCTCCAAACTGCACCAGCGCCTGAACACCACCTTCATCTATGTTACCCATGACCAGACGGAAGCCATGACCATGGGTACCCGCATCGTCGTCATGAAGGATGGTTTCATCCAGCAGATCAACAGCCCGACCGAACTGTACATGCACCCAGTCAATACCTTCGTCGCTGGCTTCATCGGCATGCCGCCGATGAATTTCATCCCGGCCAAGCTGTCCGTTTCTGGTGATGCTGTCAGCCTGTCCTTCTTTGGTTTCAACATCACCCTGCCTGAGAAATATTCCGTGCCGGAAGTCAAAGCTTACGACGGCAAGGATGTCATCATGGGTGTCCGCTCCGAAGCCATCTCTGACGAAGTCAGCTTCGTCGAGGCTAACAAATCTTGCACCTTCAAGGCTCACGTCGATGTTGTCGAAATGCTCGGCGCTGAGACCTACCTCTATGTCACCCTCGGTGACATGAGCATCACGGCTCGTGTCGATCCGACCGAAAAACATTCCCATGTCGGTGACCATGCGACCTTTGCCATCGATGGCAAGCGCATCCATCTCTTTGACAAGGAAACCGAGCGCGCCATCCTCAACTGATCCACGGTTCTAGAAACCAGACTTCAAGGCTGTTCCGGACGAAAATGCCCGGGACAGCCTTTTTTCCGGTCAAAAAGTTGTTATCCAATTGAAACATGCGCTCGAATTTCCAGAGTTATGATAAAATAAGGCGTAACAATCGGGATCGATTGATATTCCCGCAGTAAAGAGGGGTTTATAAAATGGAAGAGCTGAAACGAGTCATGCGCGAAGCCGCGGCGATCCTTGACAAGACTTCCGGTGTCCTGAATGCCGATGGTACGATCCTGGCCTGTACAGATGAACGGCTGGAGGGGACTGAGGATTTGGCTGCACGTGCCGTTGTCCTGTCCGACGAAACCACCGTCCTTTCCGCCGGCAAGATCTACCAGAAACTGGCCACATCGGAAAAACCGGACCTGATCACATTCATCGAAGGCACAGACACCGTCGCCCGGAGCTATCTTGATTTGCTCAGCCACTGGATCTTATCCGAACTCAAGGAACCAGACACGGATGTCGAGCGCGACGCCTTCCTGAAGAACGTCCTGCTGGAGAATGAGCTGCCGGGAGATGTCCCGCTCAAGGCCCGCGAATACAAGATCCAGTACACGACCCCGCGCCTGGCTTTCCTGGTCAAGATCGATCAATCCGAGGAGGTCGATTGCCTCGAGATCGTGCAGAATCTA
>SABL01000306.1 GCA_009928985.1 Clostridia bacterium | reverse complement strand
CCCAGAAGTCGATCAATGCTGCGGTGAACAAAGCAGTCTTTGGCGAAGAAGACCAGGTGAAATTGTAAATGTTGAACAGGTTTAAAAATTTCTCGATGATGCCGACGGAGTTGTTGGTCATCAGCTGCCAGATCAATGTGGCGATGACTGGGGCAATCATCAGCGGGAAAATCAGAACGACACGAAGGATCTTGGTGAAACGCGTTTCGCGGGACAGCAGGATGGCAATCCCCAAGCCCAGCAGCATTTCCGAGATCGTGGTGGCTGCGGCATATTGGATGGTGACCCAGATCGCATGCCAGTATTCCGGCGATGTCAGGGCGTCGATCCAGTTGCCGAGTCCGATGAATTTCCAGTTGGGCGAGCGGAATGAATAGTTGGTCAGCGAATAGAAAATAGCGGAAACGAATGGCACAAGAATGCCGATGGTGATCAAGAGCGATGGCGCAATGATCAAGTAGGGACGGGCGCGGGTCAGCCAGGGTTTCTTGTTGTACAAGCTGTTATCCTGGGCGACCTCCGTTTCGACTGGTTTTGATTTGGCCACGATATTGGTACCCCCTGTTGTTAGAAGAAGGGACAGGGACGGAAGCCCCTGTCCCTTCCGTGAAGAAGAGTGGATAGCTGCCTTGAAGGTTGATTAGCCGACTTCGACGTCGCTGACGATTTCGTCCATCTTTTCCTTCAGAGCATCCATGGCTTCCTGGGTGGATTTGTATTTGCCACCGACGATGTCCTGGAGCGTAGCAGCCCATTCGGTTGTGGTTTCAAAGAAGTGCGGTTGGGGTGTGAACTGGATGCCGGTATTGGCGATCTGGGCGTCAAAGGTGGCGGCGAAGCCTTCAGCTTTGTCCAGAACAGCCTGGAATTCGGCAGATTCAAAGACGGACTTGCGGGCCGGGTCAACGACTTTGGCATTGACAGATGCCCACTGGGTGTATTCCTTGCTGGTGAAGTACTGCATGAACAGCCAGGCTGCGTCTTTGTTCTTGGAGCTGGAATTCATGGCGATGGCCCAGGTCCACATGTTGGAGTAGATGTCAGACTTGCCTTCCGGCAGCGGAGCGGGAATCCAGGCGATGTCGCCAGCTTCCTGGGAAGCGCCTTCAACATTCTGGAAGTAGCCGTTGCAGTCAGCATCGTACAGCATGGCGGCCTTGCCGGCACCAAGGTCAGCACCAGCCTGGTACCAGGTGTAGCTTGACCAGGACGGTGCACCACCGTCTTTGATCATCTGGACCCATTCGTCGGTCATGGCGACGGCTTCAGGAGAATTGACTTTGGAAACGAGCTTGTCACCTTCGACAACGAAGTCCTGGGCGCCATAGGAGGCATAGGTGGTCATGTAGCCGGGATGGATGGTGGCCCAGTTGCGGCTGCCGCGGATGGCCAGGGCATAGGAACCAGGACCATTGAATTCTTTGAGTTTGGGCAGGAGGGCCTTGAGTTCTTCCATGGTCTTGGGCGGTGTCAGGCCAAGGTCAGCAAAGACAGATTTGTTGTAGGCCAGCGAGTACATTTCAAAGCCGAGCGGCAGGGCCCACTGCGGACCGGAACCGGTCTTGTGGCCAGCGACGAGGTCCCATTG
>SABL01000305.1 GCA_009928985.1 Clostridia bacterium | reverse complement strand
TGTCTTGGCTGTTGTGGTTAGCGTGGCCAGATCTCCGACTAATCCGGCAGCCGTGCCAGCAGGGTCACTGGCGGCCTCAGCGTTTGCCTGAGCCGAAGCGGCGGAGCCAATAGCGTCATAGGCCGCGTCGCCCTCAGCAGGAGTCAGGTAGCCCGGGTGCGGATCGGCAGCAGCGGCATGACTGGCAACTGCGCCAGCAGCCTCGTAATCAGCCGGATCAAAGACCTTTTCAGATCCTACGTAAATTTTATGTGCCATCAGGTGCCCTCCACAATGTAAAGTGTGCTTGCGCTTTTCGGGTCGATCTCGTCATACTCAGCCTGGCTGATGATGTTGACGTAACTGTCAGGATAAGGATGCAGATCCGCGATGGTTGACCCGCTTTGTGGCAGCACCCGGATGCCGCTAAAGCTGATCTTGAGCGGTGTGTAAATGTTGCTGTCCAAGAACTGCAAGAAGATGACCAGTCCAGCCACCGCATAAAGCGCACCGTCCAGTGTATAGGTCACTTTGTTGCCGTCGATCACCACCCCGTCGGTGATGTCGATCATCTGGCCGTCACCCCGGACACAATGCAGCTGACACGTCCCGGAGATGGCCGAGATGTCTGCAAATGCCACCTCGAGGATGTACGCCCCCGAGTCGCCGCTGGTAATGACATGCGCGGCGTTGATGGCTGTCGTAGTTGACAGCACGGATAAGGATATTGTCTTACTGTTGACAGTTGCCATATCTGGAGACTCCCTTCATATGGTAGAGGATCTGATTAGATGACCGGATCCCACAAGCAAGTGGATTCGTTCAAGGTGTATTCACCTTCAGTCGGCTTGGGCGGGATGAAAGCATCACGGACTGGATCGTAGGTGTCGCCAATCCCTGCAAAATTCTTTCTAAGAGGCCGACCTTCAGGATGTTGGCCGCCGTAAGTATTGTATGAGGTCTGGACCCACTCGGAGGCCGGTCCGACTGCGCCAGAGTTGATGAATTTTTGGTCAGCAACAATGACATTGTCAACGAGTCCTGTATCTGGATCTACATGAGCAAAATGTGCCATGATATTACTCCTTAGACATTCGAGGCGACTGTCAATGTGCCTGAACTTTTTAGATAGTAGAACCTGAATTCACCAACCACATTGGTCGTATAAGTGCCTGTGTATGACAAAGACAATTCTGTTCCACGCTGCCTGATGCAGACAATGCCTGACCCACCTGAACCAGCGTCCGATCTTCCGTAGCCAGAAGCAGATCCACCGCCCCCACCACCAGCACCTTTGTTTGCCGTGCCGTTGTTGCCGCCGTTGTCCCAGCGTCCACCTTCTCCGTCATTGCCGCTTGTTCCAAGCCCAGCCGGAGCCGGGCTCCCGGCACGAGAACCAGCACCGGCACCTGGGCCGTAGTATTGACCATCGAGCCAGAGGTAACCGTCACCGCCAGGGCCACCGTTTTCGGAAGTGCTGTCACCGCCCTTTTTACCAGCTCCACCAGCTCCACCCGATGTGTCTCCGCTTCCGACTCTTGCTCCACCTGGGTAGCCCTGTGTTGGGTCTGCATCGCCAGCAGCTGGTCCGGCTGTGTTTTTCCCTGTAC
>SABL01000304.1 GCA_009928985.1 Clostridia bacterium | reverse complement strand
GGTCCGCGACGGCTCGGGCAATTTCGCCGTCGTCTTTGCTGCGATGGGTATCACCTTCGAGGAAGCCGACTACTTTATCAATGACTTCCGCCGCACCGGTGCCATCGACCGCGCGGTCCTGTTCATGAACCTCGCCAGCGACCCTGCGATCGAACGCATCTCAACCCCTCGCATGGCGTTGACTGCTGCCGAATATCTGGCTTTCGAGCTCGATATGCATGTCCTGGTCATCATGACCGACATCACCTACTACGCCGAAGCCTTGCGTGAAGTCTCAGCCGCCCGCAAGGAAGTTCCCGGCCGCCGCGGCTATCCGGGCTACCTGTACACCGACCTGGCGACCATGTACGAACGTGCCGGCCGCCAGCGCGGCAAGGAAGGCTCGATCACCCTCGTACCGATCCTGACCATGCCTGATGATGACAAAACCCACCCGATTCCGGACTTGACCGGCTATATCACGGAAGGCCAGATCATCCTCAGCCGCGACCTCTACAAAAAAGGCGTCCGGCCGCCGATCGATGTCTTGCCCTCGCTCTCCCGTCTCAAGGACAAGGGAATCGGTGAAGGGAAGACCCGAGCCGACCATGCCAACACGATGAACCAGCTCTTTGCAGCCTACTCGCGCGGCAAGGATGCCAAGGAACTGGCCGTCATCCTCGGCGAGGACGCCCTGTCCGAGGTCGACCGGATCTATGCCCGTTTCGCCGATGCGTTCGAACGCGAATACGTCTCGCAGGGCTTTGAAGGTGACCGCGCGATCCTCGATACCCTGACAATTGGCTGGAAACTGCTGTCGATGCTGCCCAAGAACGAACTCAAACGCATCAAGGAATCGTTCATCGAGCAGTATTACGGGAAGGACTGATCGGCCATGGCCAAAAAACAGGTCAATCCCAATCGCATGGAGCTGCTCCGGCTGAAAAAACAGCTGGTGACAGCCCGCCGCGGCCATAAGCTCCTGAAAGACAAGCGTGACGAACTGATGCGCCAGTTCCTCGACCTGATTCGGGCCAACCGCGTCTTGCGCCTCAAGGTCGAGCAGCTGATCGCCGCAGCCAACCAGGACATGCTCCTGGCGCGTGCGGTCATGGACAACGCTTCGCTCGAAACCGCACTCATGGCGGGCAAGGAATCCCTGACCCTGGACATCGACACGAAGAACATCATGAGCGTCAATGTCCCGATCTTTGCTTCGCTGTTTGATGTCTCGGGTGAAATCGAAGGTCTGCCCTATGGCCTGGCCTCGACAGCCGGCGAGCTCGACCAGGCCATCCTGGCCCTGCACGAAGCCTTCCCAGTCATGCTCGAGTTGGCTGAGGTTGAGAAGAGCGCCCAGCTTCTGGCTGATGAAATCGAGAAAACCCGCCGCCGGGTCAATTCGCTTGAGTACATCCTGATCCCCGAACTGATCGGCCAGATCCGCTCGATCACGATGAAAATGGACGAAAACGAACGCGGCAACCTGACCCGCCTGATGAAGGTCAAGGATATGATCGTCAAACAGGCGCTCGAAAAAGCCCGGGCCCTGGAAATCGCCCAGTAAGACATTCGTCCATTTTGGACCAGAGACAAACCCTGTACAGGCAAAAAGCTGTCTTGCTCACGC
>SABL01000095.1 GCA_009928985.1 Clostridia bacterium | reverse complement strand
TAGGACTTGGAGGAGAAACCCCATGATTTTGATTTTGAAACAAGGCACCACCCGCGACAAAGTGGACGAGCTCTGCAGTTGGCTGCAGGCATCATACGGCGTCCAGACCAGCCCGATTTTCGGCCAGGGCACAACCATTGTTGGCCTCGTCGGCGATACATCCAGCATTGAAATGGACGTGCTCGAGCAGATGGATGATATCGAACGCGTGATGAAAGTCCAGGAACCCTACAAGCGGGCTAACCGGAAATTCCACCCGGACAACTCGATCATTGACATCAATGGTGTCAAAGTGGGCGAAAACAGGATCGTCGTTGCTGCCGGACCCTGTTCAGTCGAATCTGAAGACCAGATCCGCCTGGTCGCCGAACAAGTCCAGGCCGCCGGAGCCCAGCTGCTGCGTGGCGGTGCGTTTAAACCGCGCACCTCACCATATGCCTTCCAGGGACTCAAAGCCGAGGGCCTGATGTACATGAAACGGGCCCGCCAGGCGACCGGTTTGCCAGTCGTATCTGAGATCACCAACCCGTCACAGCTCGAACTGTTCATGGAATTCGTCGACATGATCCAGGTGGGTACGCGCAACATGCAGAATTTCGAACTGCTCAAGGAGCTGGGCCGGGTCAAAAAACCGATCCTGCTCAAGCGCGGCTTTGCCAACACCGTTGATGAACTGCTGATGTCTGCCGAATACATCATGAGCGGCGGCAACCAGAATGTCATCCTCTGCGAACGCGGGATCCGCACCTTTGAAACCAGCACCCGCAACACCCTCGACATCAGTGCGATCCCGGTCCTGAAGAGCAAAACCCACCTGCCGGTCTTTGTCGATCCGAGCCATGCTGGCGGCATCGCCTGGCTGGTCGAGCCCCTGGCCAAGGCCGCGATCGTGGCCGGTGCCGATGGCCTGATCATCGAAGTCCACAACGATCCCAAACATGCCCTGTCCGACGGCCCGCAATCCCTGACCCCGGAGGCGTTCGCTGAGCTGATGGGCCGTCTGCGCCCCGTAGCCGAGGCCGTTGGCCGGACCATCTGACCCCATTAACAGGAGGTGCCCTTATGCCTGAATTGATTGCCAGTACATCCAGTGGTGACTACCCGATCCTGATCAAAAATGGCGCGCTTGCCAGCATTGGCAACCTGGCCAGAGATGCTGTCGTCGGCCGCAAGGCTTTCGTCGTCAGTGATGATACCGTTTACCCCCTTTACTATGAACCGGTTGCCCGGTCGCTCCAAGCTGCAGGTTTTGCTGTGTCTGGCTACGCATTTGCAGCTGGAGAGGGATCGAAAACGGCAGCGACGCTGCTTGAATTGTACAACCAGTTCCATGCGGCGGGCCTTTCCCGCTCGGACCTGATCATCGCCCTGGGAGGCGGTGTCGTCGGTGACGTCACCGGTTTTGCCGCAGCCACCTACCTGCGCGGGGTGCCACTGTTCCAAGTCCCGACGACGTTGCTGGCCCAGGTTGACTCATCGATTGGCGGCAAGACCGCGATCGACTTGCCATTTGGCAAAAACCTGGCCGGAGCCTTCTACCAGCCCAAGGCCGTCATCCTCGACCCGACGGTGTTGCGCACCTTGTCCCGGAGCCGCATGGCCGAAGGCATGGCCGAGGTGATCAAATACGGTCTGATCCGCGACCTGCAATTGTTTGAACAAATTGAAGGCCAGACGTATGACCTGGAATGGGTGCTCGAGCGCTGTGTCCGGATCAAGACGACCGTCGTCGCCGCTGACGAACGCGACACGGGTGAACGCATGCTGCTCAATTTCGGTCATACTGTCGGCCATGCCATTGAAAAAATCACCGGCTACACCCAGCTGTCCCATGGCGAAGCCGTGGCCATCGGCATGGTCGTCGCCTGTGAAATCGGTGAAAAGACCGGCCGCACCCCTGCTGGCACTGCGGAGCGCCTGCGCAAGGTTCTTGCCCATTACCAGTTGCCGACTGAGTGCCCATGGCCGGCCAGCCAGCTGATGGGTGCCATTCATTCGGACAAAAAACGCCTCGCCGGCAAGCTCTACTACATCCTGCTCAAGCAAGTCGGTGAAGCCGTCCTCAACCCGATGGATCCTGCCGAACTGGAAAAGATCCTCGGTGAGGTTGTCGGCCGTGGCTGATCGGCACATCCGGCCTTCGGTGCTGCATGGCTCGCTCGTCCCACCCCCGTCCAAGAGCGATGCCCACCGGGCTTTGATTGGTGCAGCCCTGGCCGGAGCAGAAAGCCGGATCAAAGGGATCGGTTCTCATCCGTCCGATGACATCAAGGCCACTCGTCGCTGTTTGCAGGCCCTGAGTGATGTGATTTCCGACCACCGGACCGGCAAAGGACCAGCCCAGACAGAAGTAACGCTCGACTGCCATGAATCTGGCACGACCCTGCGCCTGTTGATCCCAGTGGCCGCGGCTCTGGGTGTGACTGCGATCTTTACGGGTCAGGGGCGTTTGCCCCAGCGCCCGCTGCTGGAATACCGCGCGATTTTTGCCGGTCATGGGGTGGACCTGATTTTCCCCGCAGAGGGCAGCCTGCCCCTTTCCGTTCGCGGCCAACTGACTGCCGGCCTGTTCCAGGTTCCCGGCCACGTCAGTTCCCAGTACCTGTCCGGTCTGCTTTTGGCTTTACCCCTACTCGACGGTGATTCGGAAATCGTCCTGACCACACCCCTGGAATCGGCTCCCTATGTCGAAATGACCCGTCGAACCCTGGGGGAATTCGGCGTCGTGGTGGAAACCACTCCGACCGGCTACCGCATCGCCGGTCGCCAGCGGTTCCTGCCCGTTGACTATACAGTGGAAAAAGACTATTCCCAGGCAGCTTTCTGGCTGGTGGCCAATTACCTCGGCAGTGAAATCAAGCTATCCGGACTTGCCGATCATTCAGCCCAGGGCGACCGGGCGATCTTGCCGATCCTTGCCAGCATGGCCACACACCAGCCGCAGGACCTGCCCTTCATCATCGATGCTGCCCAGATCCCGGACTTGGTCCCGGTCCTGGCAGTCGCTGCCAGCCTGACCCCGGGCCAGACACGGATCGTCAACGCTGCCCGCCTCCGCCTCAAGGAAAGCGACCGCCTCGCCGTGACAGCGGACGTTCTGACTGCGATCGGCGCCCGGATCCGGGTCGAGGACGATACCTTGGTCATCGACGGACAGGATCAGTTGTCCGGCGGCCAGGCGGATTCGCATGGTGACCACCGTATCGCCATGGCCCTGGCCATAGCAGCCCTCAAGACAACCAAGGGTGTCACCATTATCCATTCTGAAGCCGTCCGCAAATCCTATCCGGAATTTTTTGCCGAATTTTCCCGTCTCGGAGGTCTCTGCGATGAGCTCAACCTGGGGTAACCTGCTCGAAATCAGCGTCTTTGGCGAGTCCCACGGCCCAGGCATTGGTGTCGTGATCAACGGGCTGCCATCCGGCCATGCCCTGGACCTCGACGATATCCGGGCATTCATGCGCCGCCGCGCCCCGGGCCAGACTGCCTGGTCGACACCGCGCCAGGAAAAAGACGAGCCCGAGATCCTGTCCGGTCTGTTCGAAGGCCGCACGACAGGCACGCCGCTGATGGCTGTGATCAGGAACACCGATACCCGATCAGGCGATTACAGTGAACTGTTGACCAAGCCCCGTCCCGGCCATGCCGACCTCACAGGCATGGCCCGCTACTTGGGTTTCAATGATCCGCGCGGCAGCGGCCATTTTTCCGGCCGGCTGACCGCACCGCTGGTTTTTGCCGGAGCAGTCTGCCGCCAGATCCTCCAGGCCAAAAAGATCGAGATCGTCTCCCATATCCTGGAAATTGCCGGGATCCGCGACCTGCCTGTCGATACGGCAGCGCCCGATCTGGCCCAGCTCACGAGCTTGCAGCAAAAGCCGCTGCCTGTCCTGTCTGACACGGTTTCTGAAGCGATGCAGACCGCTGTGCTTGATGCTAAAAACAACCTTGATTCGGTTGGTGGCATCGTTGAGAGCCTGATCATCGGTCTTCCGGCCGGGATCGGCGACCCGATCTTCGATGGCATCGAATCCCGCCTCGGCAGCATCCTGTTTGCGATTCCGGCCGTCAAAGGCGTCGAGTTCGGCGATGGGTTTGCGATGGCCAAGCGGCGCGGCTCGACGAATAACGATTCGCCGGTTTTCAAAGGCCAGGCGATCCGCTTTGCCACCAACCATGGCGGCGGCGTCGATGGTGGCATCAGCAATGGCATGCCGGTCGTGTTTAAAGTTGCCTTCAAGCCGACCGCCTCGATCGGGCGCGAACAGACGACGATCAATCTACGCACCGGACAGGCTGATACCCTGGTGGTCCGTGGCCGCCACGACCCGTGCATCGTCACCCGGGCTGTACCAGTCGTCGAGGCGGCGGCAGCGATCGCCACCCTCGACTTGCTGCTGGAGTTTGAAGGCCGCCTGCCCGTTTCCCATGCGGTCAGCGCAGTCTCGGACCAGAAAGCGAAGGCAGCGGCCGGCCCGGCAACTGGGCGTGGCGAGGAGGTTTGAGATGCAGGAGCACGAAATGGATTGGACCTGTGGCCTGCGCGCTGCCAACGCCACTGTATTCCGCCCCGATGAACCGGCAACAGGAGTTGCTCAGGACATGCCTCGCCTGCTCCTGGTGAATGGACCCAATCTCAACCTGCTGGGCCGGCGTGATCCGACTCAGTATGGCACCTTCACCCTCGCCGATGTTGAATCCCGGACCCGGGAGACAGCCCATGCCGTGGGGTATGCCCTCGACTGTTTCCAGTCCAATCACGAAGGCGAGCTGGTCGACCTGATCCAGGCCGCCTCCGCGCGTTATGCCGGCATCCTGCTCAACGCCGGTGCCCTGACCCACTACAGTTATGCTTTGCGCGATGCCATCGATGCCTGCCGAGTCCCGGTCATGGAGATCCACATCTCGGACATCGCCAAGCGCGAGCCCTTCCGCCAGCTCTCTGTCATTCACCCCGTCTGCGCCGGCCAGGTCAAAGGACTCGGCCTTCAAAGCTACATCGTCGGAACGAAGGATCTGGCCGCCATCCTGGAAAAAGGGAGAATCGAACCGTGAAAGACCCGGACCAGCCCCCCAAGACACCTGCCGGACTACCTGACCTCGGCCCGCTGCGCCAGCGGATCAATGCGATCGACAGCCAGCTGCTGGCTTTGTTTGCCGAACGCATGGAACTGGCCCGCGATGTGGCCCGGACCAAGGCCATTTCCGGCGCGGCGGTTTTCGACCCGTTGAGGGAAGATCAGATCGCGGCCAGTGCGCGTGATGCGGTCAAAGGTGCCGACGGAATCCGGGCCGAAAAACTGCTCAGGAGTCTGATGCGCCTGTCCCGCGGTGTCCAGTACGACCTGCTGTTGCCCCATGACCGACACTTTGGCCTGGGTGAGCACATTGCAGCAGCCTATCCCGTCGAGCCAGCCGCCAGCCGTATCATCCACCAGGGCTCAGCGGCATCTTATTCCGGCAAGGCCTGTGCCATCCTGTTCCCGGGCCGGCCGGTGCACAGCGTCCAGACTTTTGCCGAGGCTTGCCTGCTGGTGGCAACAAGCGAGGCCGATGTCGCGGTCCTGCCCCTGGAAAACTCCACCGCTGGCAGTGTCGGCGATGTCTACCAGCTGCTGCAAAGCCACGGCCTCTACATCTGGCGCTCCTACGATTTGCCCGTGCACCACCATTTGATGGCCGTGCCAGGTGCCACGCTCGGGCAGATCCACACCGTGATTTCCCATCCCCAGGCCCTGGCCCAGTGCTCCGACTTTATCCGCCGCCAAGGCTGGCACACCATCGAATCTTTAAACACGGCTTTCGCTGCTGCCCAGATTGCCCAGGAAGGCAATCCATCCCGGGCTGCCATTGCCTCGCTTGATGCTGCCCGGACCAGCCATTTGCAGGTGATCAGCAACGATATCAGCAACAGCCGGGAAAACATGACCCGCTTCGTCGTGGTCGGCCGCGACCTGGTGATCACGCCCGATGCCAACCGACTCAGCCTGGTCCTCAAGACCCCGCATGCCAGTGGCTCTCTGGCCGCCACGCTGGCCCTGTTCTCGGACCGCAACCTGAATTTGTCGAAGATCCATTCCCGGGCCAATCCGCAGGAACCATGGTCCTATCTGTTCGACCTCGACGTGGACTGTCCGGCCAACGATCCCCAGGCGCTGGCAACGCTTTATCAACTGAGCCGGGAAATGAGCTATCTCCAGCTTCTGGGCTGGTATCCGGCCGTAACCGGCAGCCAGCCGGCGGGAGACGACTGAAAATTTTAAACAGACCAACCAGGGTGGCAGCACCAGGCCAGCTGTGAAACTGACCTGCATGGACAAAGAGAGGTTTGACAGATGATCGAATTGCAGCACGTCAGCAAAAGTTATAACGGCAAGATCCAGGCCGTTGACCACATTGATTTATCGGTAGAGCGGGGCGAGATCTTTGGTTTCCTCGGTCCAAACGGCGCCGGTAAAACGACCACGATTAAAATGATCACCGGCATTCTGCAGCCGGACACCGGCACGATCCAGGTTAATGGCCACGACATTGTCACAGATCCGATCCAGGCCAAGCGCTCGTTTGGCTTCGTCCCTGACGATCCCAATATCTTCCCCCGCCTGAAAGCCATTGAATACCTGCGCTTCATCGGTGAGATCTACGAAGTGGCACCCGCAGTGCGCCGCCAGCGAATCAGCCAGCTGGCCGAACGACTGGGGCTGACGTCAGCCCTTGGTGACAGGATCCAGAGCTTTTCCCATGGCATGCGCCAGAAACTGATCATCATCGGTGCACTCCTGCACCAGCCAGCGGTCTGGATCCTCGATGAACCGATGACCGGCCTCGACCCCAAGGCTGCTTTCGAACTCAAGGAAATGATGCGCGAGCATGTCGCCGCAGGCAACACGGTCTTTTTTTCGACTCACGTGCTCGATGTCGCTGAAAAAATCTGCGACCGGGTTGCGATTATCGACCATGGCAAAATCCTGATGTGCGGGACTTTGGCCGATCTGCGCGCCCGGACTGCCGAGGATGCCTCACTGGAGTCGATGTTCCTGCGGCTGGTTGAGCAGGAGGCCGTGCTAGCCATGTCGACTGCGATTGATCCATCAGATCGAAAGCCGCGCTTTCCCTGGGGTAAGCTCCGATGAACGCCCGGCAGTCTTTGCGCCGGATCTGGCTTCTGGCCCTGGCGATTTTCCGTGGCAACAGCTTTGCCAATTTAACCGGGGATGCCCAGACGAAAAAGAAACGATGGAGTGGCCTCGGCAGTGTGGTGCTGTTTTTTTTCCTGGCCGGCTACTTTGCCTTCATGACGGGCGGCTCGGCCTTTGCCCTGTATGACTTGCTCGCTCCCTTGCAGTTGCAGAACCTGCTGCCAGGCCTTTATGTCAGCTCCTCGGTCCTGGTGGTTTTCATTTTCGGAACTTTGTACGTGCTCAGTGTCTTTTACTATGCCAGCGATGTTGACAAGCTTTTACCCCTGCCGTTTTATCCGGAAGAAGTGATCGGCGCCAAATTTCTGGTGGTTGCAGCGTATGAATACCTGTTTGTCGCCGGCGTCATGCTGCCGCCACTGGTGGTCTATGGGGTCAAGAGCCAGGCCGCCTGGCCATTCTATCTCCTGCTGATGGGAGTCTTTCTGCTGCTGCCGTTGATCCCGCTGGCCCTGGCCACCCTCCTGACCATGCTGATCATGCGCTTCACGCCGCTGACGAAAAACAAAGACCGGTTCAAGGCGATTGCGGGTGTGCTGTTGCTCTTTGTCGCGATTGGGTTCTCCTATGCCAGTTCCAGCCTGAGCACCCGCACAGGCGCCGATCTTGCGGCTTTCTTCTCCTCCCGGGTGGAACAGACCGCCCGCCTGACCGCTGCTGTTTTCCCAGGGACCACGTTTGCTGTCGGGGCCCTGACCACACGCGGCATACCTGCTGCCTTCGGTCATCTGGCCTTGCTGGCGTTGCTTTCGATCGTCGCCCTGGTGATCATGCTGGCTGCTGGCCGCCTGTTGTATTTCAAAGGGGTCATCGGGCTGTCCACTGCGGCCAGCCGGCGCAAAGCCCTCTCCAGTGTCGAATTCGACCGGCAACTGGGAGTTGGTGTCCGCCCCCAGCCGATTGCCGCTTTTGCGGTCTATATGCAAAAAGACTTGCGGATCCTGGTGCGCACCCCCATTTTCCTGATGAACAATGTGATCATGAATTTCCTGTTCCCGCTGTTCCTGGCCGTCCCGATTCTTGGTGCAGGAAGCCAGGATGAGGACATCCGCCAGCTGCAGATGCTCGTCCAAGGCCTGGTCGACGGCACGGATCCCCAGGCAGCGCCGCTGTTCCTGGCCATTTTGTTTGGCCTGGTGGTCTTTGTCAACGGCACCAATGGCATCGCTGAAAGCGCCCTGTCCCGTGAGGGCAGCCAGTTCTACATCATGAAGATCATCCCGATGAGCTACAATCGCCAGATCGCCGCCAAGCTGGCTGTGGCCATGACCCTGGGTCTGGCTGGAACTGGAATCAGCCTGGTTTTGCTCGTTGTGTTCCTGCGCCTGCC
>SABL01000303.1 GCA_009928985.1 Clostridia bacterium | reverse complement strand
TGGCCCGACAGAGGTTCAGCAGGGTGTCGAGCTGGGCGAACTGGACTACGGACGTTGGTACGTTTTCTTCTCCCACGTGAACACTCCCTTGCGCCAGGCGTAGACCACTGCCAGCGACAAAATGGCGACAAAGATCAGAATTTCGACAAAATCCCAGGCTCCCAGGCTCGGGTCGTTGTAGGCGACCGCCACCGGGAAGAGGAAGAGGACATCAACATCAAAGGCGAGAAAAATCAGGGCATACAGATAGTAGACGATACCGAAGCGGATCCAGGCGCTGCCGATGGGCTCCATGCCGCATTCGATCAGCTGGTCAACGCGGCCGGCGGCCTGGCGGGTGTGGGAGGAGGGGCTGAGCAGGTAGACGATGATGATCGGCCCGAGTCCGAAGGCGAGGGCTCCGGCAAGGAAAATGGCCACATAAATGATGTTGGTGAGCACGACCTGATCCATTCCTTCCTCCTGCCAGCCAGCCGTTGGCGAGCGAGGCGGACCACCGCGTGTGCGACCGATCGCGAAGCCCGCCAAGCATCAGCTAAATTGATCGAATTGATCAAGAAATCTTATTTTTTACTGAAAACCCCGACCGCTGTCAAGCATAATGCGAATGAATGATTCTTCAACGGCAATTTCCTTTTGCCAATAAATCTGTACCATTTCAACTGGAAAGTCGTTGACCAATTTTCACGGAATGGTAGTTTAGCGGTGCTTTTTCAATTTCAATCATGACTCCATTCAAACCGACTGATACCAGGAAGGTATGTCTATAACTTTCAGACAACTGGAAATTTTCATTGCCGTGGCCGAAACCCAGCAGGTCACCCGGGCGAGCAAGAAGCTGCATCTCACCCAGTCGGCGGTGAGCATGGCCCTCGGCGAACTGGAGAACCAACTGGGAGGCCCGCTGTTCGACCGGCACGGCCGCAGCCTGCTGCTCAACGACCGCGGCCGCTACCTGCTGCCGCTGGCCAAGCAGATCCTCCACCAGGTCGCCAACATCGAAACCATCCTCACCGAGCAGCAGGACCGGATCGCCGGCGTCCTTGAAATAGCGGCCAGCTCCACCATCGGCAACTACGTGCTCCCCTACCTCATCGGCGCCTTCATGCAGCTGCACCCGGAGGCGCACATCAACATGCTGGTGGTCAACACCATGACCGCGGAAAAGATGGTGGCCACCGGCCAGGCGGACCTGGGGTTCGTCGAGGGGGACATCAACGTGGACTCGCTGCTGGCCACCAGCTGGTTCGAGGACGAACTGGGCATCATTGTCAGCGCGAACCATAAACTGGCGGGGCGCAGCGCCTTTCACATTCCCGAGGACCTCAAGGAAACGGCCTGGGTGATGCGCGAGGAAGGGTCGGGCACGGCGGAGATCTTCACCAAGAAACTGGGCCGGTACGCCTCGATGCTGAAGATCGTCACCAAGACCGGCCATACCGAAGCGATCAAGAAGGCGGTGGAGTCCGGGGTGGGCGCGGCCTGCCTGTCCATGCTCACCGTCTGCCGGGAGGCCGAGGAGGGCTGGCTGAAGATCCTGCCCATCGAGGGGATCGACATGAGCCGGCAGTTCTGGATCATCCAGCACAAGGACAAGATCATCACCCGGCTGATGGCC
>SABL01000094.1 GCA_009928985.1 Clostridia bacterium | reverse complement strand
GTCCTGGGCAATATGGAGACAGCTTACCTCGACCGGCTGGAGAACAAGGAACGCCATGAACGGATCGATGCCCTTTTCTCGCGCGGGATCCCCTGCCTGATCCTGACCAGAAATCATGAAGCCCAGCCGGAATTGCTGGAGTCCTCGAAAAAATATTCAACCCCGGTCCTGCGCACCAGTTTGCCCACCTCTGATTTTACGTCCGCCATCGTCAAATACCTCAATGTCGAGCTGGCCCCACGCATGTCGATGCATGGTGTCCTGATCGAGGTCTACGGCGAAGGCATCCTGATCCTGGGTGAAAGCGGCGTCGGCAAGAGTGAAACTGCCCTCGAGGTGGTCAAGCGTGGCCATCGCCTGATTGCCGATGATTTAGTCGAGGTCCGCCGCGTTTCCGACACAACCTTGCTCGGCCGGGCACCGGAGATCATCCGCCACCTGATCGAGATCCGCGGGATCGGCATCCTCGATGTCAAGGAGCTCTATGGTGTCTCCTCGGTCAAAATGCAGGAAAACATCAACTTTGTCATCAACCTTGAGCTCTGGGATGAAAAGAAGACCTACGAGCGTCTCGGCATCAACGAAGAAACCACCTCCGTCCTGGGGATTGACGTACCTTCCATCACCATTCCGGTCCGCCCTGGCCGCAATCTGGCGATCATTGTCGAGGTTGCTGCCATCAACTTCCGCCAGAAGTCGATGGGCTATAATGCAGCCAAAGCACTGACCGACCGCGTGTTTGGCCCTTCGACCTGAGCCAGGGACCGATCCGCGATGACGTTAGCAGACCGCCAGGAACACCCACAGCTAACAGTATCCCAGCGGGACTTGTTCGCTGCTGATTTGGCCATAGTTCTGGCCTCGGGCAGCGACCGGTTGCGCCGGGCAGAACCGATGTCAGGCCACACCACGTTCCGCGTGGGTGGTCCGGCTGATTTTTTCATTGAACCGTCATCTGCTGCCGAGCTGTCAGCCATCCTCAGGACGGCACGCCAGCATCGCCTGCCTGTCACGGTTCTCGGCAATGGATCCAATGTCGTTGTTGCTGACCGTGGCATTCGCGGGGTTGTGATCAGCCTCGGCCAGCCAATGGCTGCCATCCGGCGGGAGGGAGACTGTCTTGTGGTACAAGCAGGGGCTCTGCTCTCCAGCGTGGCGGCTTTCGCTGCCCGGGAAGGTCTTGGGGGCCTGGCTTTTGCTTCCGGTATCCCCGGCACGATCGGTGGCGCGGTGATGATGAATGCCGGAGCCTATGACCACTGCATGGCCGAAGTTGCCCGGTCGACCCGGTACCTGGACTCGGAGTGGTCCGAGCAAACGGCCGCAGGACAGGAACTCGCCTTTGGCTATCGCACCAGCTGTTTTAAAGGGACAGACAGGATTGTGACCGAAACCACTGTCTGCCTCACCCCCCAGGATCCGGCAGAAATCCTGGCCGAAATGGCCGCGCTTGCAGTACGCCGCAGGACCTCGCAACCTCTCGAACTGCCCAGTGCAGGGAGTGCTTTCAAGCGTCCACCGGGTCATTATGCCGGCAAACTGATTTCGGACTGTGGACTCAAGGGGTTTTGCATCGGTGGGGCAGCTGTATCCACCAAGCATGCCGGATTCATTGTCAATCTCGGCCAAGCCACCGCTTCGGATGTAGCGGCCGTATTCAACCATGTCCAGGCCACAGTCGAACGCGAAACGGGTATTTTGCTCGAACGGGAGGTCCTGTTCATCGGTGATTGGGACTAGAGATGATGGCCAAGGAGCACCTATGGAAATTTTAATTTTAACAGGCATGTCCGGAGCCGGAAAAAGCCTGGCGGCCAACTATCTGGAAGACATGGGCTTTTTCTGCGTTGACAATTTGCCGCCGTCCCTGATTCCGGAACTGATCCGGACCTACCAGGAAACTTACCTGGCCAAAAACAAGGAACAAGCTCCGGTGCAGCAGAAGGGTAGCCGGCTCGCCATCGTCATCGATGTGCGCAGCTCCAATCTGTTCAATGAGGTTGTCCCTGCCCTGGAACACTTGCGCGAGCAGGGCCATAGCCTGCGCATCGTTTTTCTGGATGCTACAGACCAGGTTCTGATCAACCGTTACAAGCTCAGCCGCAGAAGTCATCCACTGGCACATGGCCGCAGCCTGGCCCAGGCCATTTCCCTCGAGCGCGAACGTCTGGCTCCGTTGAAAGACCGGGTCTCCGATATCGTCGAAACGTCCAATCTGGGCCCGGCTGAACTGCGCGATATGATCTATGCCATGCTGTCCGGACCCGGTCTGGACAAGCGCATGACCATCCTGGTCCAGTCTTTCGGGTTTAAATATGGCGTTCCTGTCGATAGTGACTGTGTGCTTGACGTCCGCTTCCTGCCCAACCCCTTTTACCAGGAGCAGCTGCGGCCCCAGAGCGGACTCGATCCGGATGTGCGCGAATATGTGTTTTCGTTTGCCGAAACAGAGGCCTATCTGGACAAGCAAGTGGATCTTTTCAATTTCACCATTCCACTCTACATCCGGGAAGGCAAAGTTCGCCTGATGATCGCGATCGGTTGCAGCGGTGGCCGCCATCGCTCGGTTGCTCTGGCCGAAGCCCTGGCCAAAAGGCTGGAAAACGGCCAGGTTTCGATCGTCGTCGATCATCGCGACTTGCAGAAAGATTCACGCTATTTCAGCAAGCGCAGCCTGCCAGGAGCCTGATCATGCTGGATTTTGATGAACGCCTGATCCAGTTTGCCAAGAACCCCGAGACCGGGCCGCGCGTCGTCGTCATCGGCGGTGGCACCGGTTTGTCCATGCTGCTGCGCGGCTTGAAACTTTACTCACACAATCTGGCCGCCATTGTCACCGTCGCTGACAATGGCGGCTCTTCCGGCATGCTCCGGGAAGATCTCGGCATGCTGCCCCCTGGCGATATCCGCAACTGCATCCTGGCATTGGCGGACACGGAACCCTTGCTGTCCGAGCTGTTCAATTTCCGCTTCAAGGATGGCCGCCTCCAGGGGCAGAGTTTTGGCAACCTGTTCATCGCCGCGATGAACGAAGTCTGTGGCAATTTCACGGACGCTATCCGCAATGTCTCCAAAGTTCTGGCTGTGGAAGGCAAAGTCCTGCCAGTGAGCTTGCAGACCATAGATCTTGTCGCCCACCTGGCCGATGGTTCGACCATCAAGGGCGAAGCCCAGATTGGTGCCCGCAAGGCCAGCCCGGAGAACCGGATCGTGCGCTTGTCCATGCTGCCGGAAGATGCCCAGCCCTTGCCGGAAGCTGTCCAGGCGATCCAGTCGGCCGAAGTGATTGTACTCGGGCCGGGCAGCCTCTACACCAGCATCATTCCCAATCTGCTGTTCCCCCAGATTGTCGCAGCCATCCGGAAAAATCCAGTGGCTAAAATTCATGTCAGCAACATCATGACCCAGCCTGCTGAGACACTCGGCTATACCGCCGGCGATCATGTCCGGGCCATCCTCGAACATGCCGGGCTCCAGAGTGGCCGCGGTTTGATCGACCATTGCATCACCAACAATGCCTGGATCGAAGAACGACTGATCGAAAAGTACCAGCTGGAAAGTGCCATCCCTGTCTTGGCGGACAAGGAGGTTATGCAAAGCCTGGGCGTCCAGGTGTTTGAAGCCCCCCTGGCCATCGTCAGCAACGGCGTGATTCGCCATGACCATACATTGCTGGCCCGCCTGGTCCTGGGGTTGGGGCTGGCGCAGCGATGAATGGAAAATCAGGTCATCCGGCCCGTCCCCCCCAGAGCTTTTCGCATCAGATCAAGGATGAGCTCAACTTGCAAAGCGGCAGTGAGCGGAACTGCCAGCTGGCTGAGCTGGCGGTGGCGCTCGCCTGCGCTCATCGCCAGAGTCCCGGCGAAATCATCCTGACCACGGCCAATCCCAGTTATGCTGGCCTGGTTGCCCGCCTTGTCCTGGAACGTTACCATGTGGCCCCGGATCTGGTCGCTGGCAGGGAAACCCTCAGCATCATCCTCGCACCGGAAGATCTGGTCGGGCAAATCCGCCAAGACCTTTCGGACCAGTTAGGCGTCGATGTCGTCGCGGGTCCATTCCAGTTGACTGCGGGAAAAGTTGCATACTGCACCAAGGCTATCTTGCGGGCTGCGTTCCTGGCCAGTGGATCCATCCGCGATCCGCTCAAAGCCTACCACCTCGAATTCGACTTGCGTCGCGAGGATGTCGCCATCTGGCTGGGCCAATTCCTGGCTGGACTCGACATCCGCTCCGGGCTGGTCAGGCGTCATGGCCATGCGGTCGTCTACATCAAGGAAGGCCAGCAGATTGCCGATTTCCTTCAGCACTGCGGCGCCCACCAGTCGCTTCTGGCGTTTGAATCCCTGCGCGTGGAAAAAGAGATGCGCAACACAGTCAATCGTGTCGTCAATTGCGACAGCGCTAACAGTACCCGGATTGCCAATACAGCAGCACGCCAGTTGGAACTGCTCCATTTTCTCGAGAAATCCGGCCTCTTCGGGGCTCTTCCCGAGGAGCTTGCAGCCGCTGGCCGGGCCCGGCTGGAAAATCCGGACTTGTCCCTCAAAGAGTTGGGGGAGACTCTCGAACCGCCGCTCGGCAAATCCGGCATGAACCACCGCCTCAAGAAACTGGAGCAATTCGCCCAGGACCAGATGGAGAAGGAAAGAAGACACCACGATGATTGAGATTGTCCTGATCGAACCGGAAATCCCCCAGAACACTGGCAACATTGCCCGCACCTGTGTGGCGACAGGCTCCCGGCTGCATCTGGTCGAACCCCTGGGCTTTTCCATCAGCGACCGCCAGCTCAAGCGGGCCGGCCTTGATTACTGGTTTGACCTGGACCTGACCGTCTGGCCTGATTTTGACAGCTGGCAGCGAGCCTTTGCCGGCAAAAACCTGTTCTACGCCACGACCAAGGCGCCACGGATGTATGCTGAACCCGCCTATCCAGAGGATGCGGTCCTGGTTTTTGGCAAGGAAACCAAAGGTTTGCCAGAGTCACTCCTGCAAGCTCATCCGGAACGCTGCATCCGCATCCCGATGCTGTCGGCGAGCCGGTCCTTGAACCTGGCCAATGCTGTGGCAGTTGTCACCTATGAAGTCCTGCGCCAGCAAGGCTTTCCAGGCCTGCAGCTAGCCAGTGATTTTCTATGACCGCACGGGAGGAACCTGCCATGATCGATGAAAAACGCCTGGCCAAACTATTCCTGCGCCTGGCAGCACTCGATGCGCCCTCGCTGGAGGAGCGCCTTGTAGCCGATGCGGTCACGGCCGAACTCACAGCCCTGGGCCTTGAAGTTGTGGAAGACGATGCAGCGGGACGCCTCGGTGGCACGACCGGAAATCTTCTCTGCCGCGTGCCGGCCAACTGGGCTCTCCTCGGTCTGCCGGATGCCGAACCGTCACCCGGACCGGATGTGACGTTACGACAGGAACAGGCGCCCCTGTTGTTCTCAACACATCTGGACACGGTCCAGCCGTGCCGCGGCAAACAGGTTTTTCTTGGCAGAGACCGGGTTTTCCGCAGCGATGGAACCACCATCCTCGGCGCCGATGACTTGGCTGGGGTCTGTGCGGTACTGGCCCTGCTCCATGAACTGCGGGATGGGAAACAACCGCATCGTCCGCTGGAATTGCTGTTTTCAGTTGCCGAGGAGGTCCATCTCCAGGGAATTTCCGTTTTTGACACCCGTGTCTTGATGGCCCGGGAAGGCTATGTGCTCGACACCAGTGGGGCGCCCGGGACAGGCGTCATAGCTGCTCCCGGACATGTGCATTTGCACTTTGATGTGCAGGGCCGCCCTGCCCATGCCGGCATTGCCCCGGAAACGGGGATCAGTGCCATCGCAGTGGCAGCCATGGGGATAGCCCGGATGAACCTGGGCCGGATCGATCCGGAAACAACGGCCAATATCGGCAGGATCGAAGGTGGCGGCGAGACGAACATTGTCGCAGGCAGGTGCACAGTCACCGCAGAATGCCGCTCACTCGACCCCGATCGGCTATCTGCCCAGACCCGGCATATGATTGACTGCATGGAACAGGCTGCGGCCGAGACCGGTGCGTCCGTCACCGTACAAACACACCAGTCTTACCACCCATACCGGGTGGATCCAGACCAACCCGTCGCACGCCGTTTCCAGGCGGCTTGCACAGCCATAGGGAAATCCGCCCGCCTGATTGCCACGGGCGGTGGCAGCGACCTGAATGTCCTGTCCCGGGCAGGACTTTCCGGCATGGTCCTTTCCTGCGGCATGCAGCAGGTCCATTCCAATGCCGAACATCTCTCGCTCGATGACTTGTCCGACTTGGTCTTGTTGCTGCTAGCTTTGGTCGATTCGTCCTGCTGATTCCAATCCCGATCGTCCGTTTGGACTGACGACTGGGATCCAACACAACAGGTTACACAAAAACAGGGCGCGTATCCTGGCGAAACCAATCCTTCGATCTGTGTAAACGTCAAGTGAAATTGTGTTATACTACTTGAAATTTCCTGTGAACACAGGCCTTGGCCTGAACTGATCGAGGTATACATGCCTATCCGGGACATTGAAGCACTGGATTGCGAGCTTGCTGTCTATCGCAAAGGATTTTTATCGGTCCATATTGACTTTGCCCGCGGCTACATGACTTGGCGGGAAAGCAACACTTGGACGAACAATTTCACGCGCTCCCTGCGGCCGGAACAGATCGAATCCCTGCGCCAGCGCCTGATGTGCTCCCTGGACCGGATCGACCTGCCAGACATGGCCCTGCAGGCTGCAGACAGCTGTCGCCTTCTGACACAAGAACAACCTGCCGGCAGTCTTGCCCCCACGACCAGCGACGATCACCACGGCAAAGTCGCCTGGTCCCTCTCACTGAAAACGCCTTCTGGATACCGCCAGGGCACCGGCAGCGGATTTTTGCCGGAGGGCTGGCAGGAATTGAGCCAAACGATCGAAACCGTGAGTCGCTTGCCCCTCTCTTTCCGCTAGAATTCGTCCTGGCCGGTGCAAAGCCCGTCCATCTCCACCACAAAAAATCCATTAAGGCATGACAAGGATCAGCGCCGCACCCAACCAGGAGGTGCCGGGGCTGTTTTTATACGGGCGGATTTATGCTAGAATACAGCCAATGCTTTGTGGGCGCAATGACACGCGAAGGTGGTGCGGGATGGACTTTCTCGAGGGGTATTTGCTCGGTCCACAGTGGAGCGATACAGAGTACGAAACCCGTCATCATGTGGGCTTTCACGTGCTGGTGGGTTTTGCAGCAGCTGCTGCCTTCGGTTTTCTTTTCCTCAACCCTGACCATGCTGCCCGCTGGATCTGGCCCTGGCACGTACCGGTTCTGCTCCTTTTTGCCCTGCTCCTGGCAAACCCGCTGCTCTGCCGCCATTACTACCGGTATAACCGGCTTGTGAGGGTGCTGATCCTGGCGGTTGTCACCGTCAAGTATGCTCTGGCGATCCTGGCGCTTTTTGCTTTTGCCATGCCGTTGGTCCGCATCGACACCAGCTATCTGGCTTCGAACCTGCTCGCCCAGGCCAACGAATCCATTGCAGCCATGACTGACCGGTTCCATGCCCTGAACAATGCCAGCGCCATGATGCTGGGGATTATCCTGGGTAGCCTTTTAGTCCTGCTGCGCAGCTTTCTTGTCATCGCTGTCTGCGTGCTGGTCCCAACCTTGTCCCTGCTTGCCATTCGCTGGATCCAGCGAATCTTGGACTTTGTGATCCGCAAACAGTTGAAATTCAAACCCGATATGGAATAGGAGAACACACCATGCGTAAAACTAAAATCATCTGCACCATGGGCCCCGCGGTTGACCAGGATGACGTCCTGCTTTCCTTGATGCAACGCGGTATGAATGTCGCCCGCCTCAACTTCTCTCACGGCTCTCATGAAGA
Organism: Clostridia bacterium; assembly: GCA_009928985.1. Taxonomy (GTDB): domain Bacteria; phylum Bacillota; class Clostridia; order Saccharofermentanales; family UBA5734; genus UBA5734. The sequence goes on along the minus strand of SABL01000094.1, from coordinate 681 downwards.
GCACCTCGGCCGCGTCCAGCAGATCAAGAAACTGCGTGAGCAGCTCAATTTGCCGATTGCCATGCTGCTGGACACCAAGGGCCCGGAAATCCGCACCGGCAATTTTGCCAACAACCGCATCCAGCTGGAAGAAGGCGCCCAGGTGACCGTGGCTGCGTCCCAGGAACTGGGCAGCGAATCCTTCATCCCGGTTTCCTATGCGGACATTCACAAAGACCTCAAGCCCGGCGACCGCATCCTGATCGATGACGGCCTGATCGAGCTGGAGGTCATGGATATCGAACAGGAACAACTCCGCTGCGTCGTCCAGAATGGCGGCCCGGTCTCGAACCACAAGAGCATCAACCTGCCCAACGTTTCGACCAATCTCCCACCGCTGACCGAGAAGGACGTTGCCGACATCAAATTCGCGATCGAGCATGGCTTTGATTTCATCGCTGCTTCTTTCGTGCGCAAGGCATCAGACGTGCTCGAGATCCGGAAGATCCTGGAAAAGCACAATGGTGAACATTTGCATATCATTGCCAAGATTGAAAACCGCGAAGGTGTGGTCAATTTTGACGAAATCCTCAAGGTTTCCGACGGCATCATGGTCGCCCGCGGTGACCTCGGGGTCGAGATCCCGATCCAGGAGGTCCCGACGATCCAGAAATCCCTGATCGAAAAATGCTACAAGGTCGG
>SABL01000302.1 GCA_009928985.1 Clostridia bacterium | reverse complement strand
CATTTAAGACAGGATGGTTGATGCAATGGCAGGATTTTTCGGCTTGTTCGATTTTACCAAGGAAGGGCCCGGCGTCCGCAAGGATGAACCCGACAAAGGTCCCGTGCTCGGCACTTTGGAAGTCCTGTCCCGCCGGTTCTGGGAACTGATCAAACTCAACCTCATGATGGTCTTGTTCCATTTGCCAGCCCTGATCATCGCCTTTTTCCTTGCGATCTACCTGCTGGCAGCTTTGTTTCCTGGTCTTTCGATTACAACACTGATCGAGTCATTCCGGGCTCTTGGCTTAGAGGAGACTGCAGACCAGTCCCTCGAGGCAGCGGCGGTGTCCCAGCTGACCTTGTTTTACCTGATCACAGCGGTGGCCCTCACAGGCCTGCAAATTGTGGTGGTTGGACCTTTTCAGGCAGGCTTCGCCTTCATCCTGCGCAATTATATCCGGGATGAGCATGTTTTTACCTGGTCCGATTTTTGGGACCACACCAGGAATAACTGGCGACAATCCCTGCTGGCGAGTCTGATCAGTTTGGCGGCATTGGTTGTCCTTGTCATCAACCTGACCTTTTACCGGACTGCAGCCTTTTTACCCGGATCCGTCCAGCTTGCGATCCAGATCCTCTTGTCTGCAGTGGGGTTGATTTGGCTAATGATGCAAGCCTATGTTTATCCCATGATTGTGACCTTCAAGCTGACCCTGGGGCAAATCTATCGCAACAGCCTGTTGTTTGTGATCCTGCGTTTGCCCTACAATCTGCTTTATCTTTTAATTTCGGCAGTGCTGCTCCTGGTTGTTCCGGGGGCCTTGTTGCTGAATGGATCAGTCGCCACGGTCCTGATCGCAGCAGTCTGGTACCTCGTCTTTGCCTTGGCCATAAACCAGTTTTTTTCCATGGCCATCGTCTGGCGCGGCGTCCGCCGGTTCATGATCCAGAAAAATGACGAAAACCCAGCCTGAACAGAAAGCAGCGGCTGATGCCACCTTGGAGCGTGTGATTCTTCTTGAGAACACACGGCGACTTTCTATTGTCAGTCTTGCCTTGATTGGTCTTGTTTCTCCGCTCTATTTTATCCAGCATCGCTTGTTCAATACCGGACCGCTGATCCTGGCGTTTGTGGCGGTGAGCATCCTGTTGACCCCACTGATCTGGTTGATGCGTAACCAGTTTGAGCATTGGCCCGTGTCGCGGATCAAGACTGTCCAATACCTGTATAGTTCTGTCACCATCGCTTACGGCAGTGGCCTGTCATTCTGGTCAGCTCGTGAGGCAGATATGATCCACATGTTTTTCATGGTGATGGCAGGTCTTGTGGTTTTAATCGTCATGAATCCCAGAGAAAGTTTCATCATCCATGGCCTGGCGTATGTCTGCTTTGTCCTGCCGTTGCCTATCTTCATGTCAAACCCGGATGCAGTTCTGGCCACTCGAATCAACACAACTGTATTCATGATGATCATTCAATCATTGTCGGTCGAGTTGTACCAGATGCGAAAACGCAGCTATTTAGACCAACTCAATATTGAAAAGCAAAATACTCAGCTCAAGGAACTGGTTCGCCTTGATCCTATGACCCAATTGCTCAATCACGAAGCTTCTTTTGCTGCTTTGACTGATGAAATCA
>SABL01000011.1 GCA_009928985.1 Clostridia bacterium | reverse complement strand
GGCTTGGGGTGTGAATGGATCCGGGATTGTTGTCGTTGGGCGGCGGGGCTGGGTGAATCTACAGCCGCAGAAGATTGTTGGGCAGCTTGAAATGCCTGGCCGCAGTGTGAGCAAAAACGAGTGCCAGGTCTAAGAGCGCTTCCACAATTCTGGCAATAATTTGGTTGCCGAGCAAAAAGGGAAAGGGTCTCATTTGAGGCAGCTCGCTCGATTGCGGTATTTCGACCTCTTTTTGCTCTTTTCTTCACTTTTCTGATAAAAAAAACTGTATTTTCTTGTCCGTCTGTCTTTGTCAAATAATATTCTATTTAATCCTGGCAAATTGAATGCTACTTCTAACACTTAATTTGGTCATAAAAAGGCAGGCGGGCCCGGGAAACGGGTCCGCCTGCGCTGGTTTTGATTACACCGGGTCCGTTTTCGGCGGTCTGCCGAAAAACGGACCCGGTCCCTTTTTATCGGTAGTACGTTCTGTTCAGCTTCCTGATCCAGTCGATGTCGAGTTGGGCGAGGGTTTCGGCGGGGAGGCGGAAGGTCCAGTTGCCGCTGGGGGTGCCGGGGGCGTTGATGCGGGTGGTGGCGTCGAGGGCGAGGAAGTCTTGGATGGGGGCGATGGCGAGGTGGGCGGGTGAGATCCAGAGGGTTTTGATGAAGGCGCGGCAGAAGGCGAGGTTGTCGGCGGGGCTGTTTTCGGGGTGATGGGGCGTGTAGCGGATGTATTGGCCGACGAATTGGGCTTTGTCGGGGTCGAGGGTCTGGCGCCAGCCGATGGTGGTGGTGTTGTCGTGGGTGCCGGTGTAGACGACGCTGTTGGGGATGTGGGCGTGGGGCAGGTCGTTGCCGTCGAAGTAGCCGTCGAAGCCGAATTGCATGACTTTCATGCCGGGCAGACCGGTAGCGTTGAGGAAGGCGCGGACGTCGTCGTCGATGTCACCGAGGTCTTCGGCGATGATCGGGGCGTTGGGGAAGTTTTTGAGGACGATGTCAAACAGTTTCATTGCCGGGCCTTTTTCCCATTGGCCATTGCGGGCGGTGGGTTCGCCGGCGGTGACGGCCCAGTAGGATTCGAAGCCGCGGAAGTGGTCGATGCGCAGAACGTCGACGGTGGTGAGGGCGGTGCGGATGCGGTCGATCCACCAGGCGAAGCCGTCTTTTTCCATCAGGTCCCAGCGGTAGAGGGGGTTGCCCCAGAGCTGGCCGTCGGCGGTGAAGTAGTCCGGCGGGACACCCGCGACGCGCAGGAGGCGGCTGTCTTCGTCCATTTCAAAAAGGTCGGTGCGGGACCAGGCGTCGGAGCTGTCCTGGGAGACGTAAATGGGCATGTCGCCGATGATTTCGACGCCGAGGTGGTTGATGTCGGCCTTGAGGGCTTGCCACTGGCGGTCAAATTCGTACTGGACAAAGCTGTGATAGCCGATTTCGTCGGCGTATTTTTCGGCAAATTCGGCGAGGGCCTGGGGTTCGTGGCGGCGCAGGGGGCCTTCCCATTCCCACCAGGGGCGATCGCCGTGGGCTTTTTTGATGGCGCGGTACAAGGTGTAGTCAGGCAGCCAGCGTTCGTTCTGGGCGATGAAGGCGGCGATGCGGTGGCGGTGTTCGTCGCCGAGGCGGGCGTAGGCTTTGTGGAGGAGGGCTTCGCGCGTGTGGTAGAGCCAGCCGTAATCGACTTTGTCCTGGGCCCAGGGGTAGAGGCCTTCGTTCAGCTCATCGGTGGTGAGCAGGTGCTGGTCGTGGAGTTGCTGGAGGTCGAGAAAATAAGGGTTGCCGGCGTAGGCGGAGAGGCCTTGGTAGGGGGAGTCGCCGGCGCTGGTGGGATTGAGCGGCAAGATCTGCCAGTACTTGAAACCGGCTGCGGCGACTTTTTCGGCGAAGGAGCGGGCGACTTGGTCGAAGCAGCCGATGCCCCAGGGGCCGGGGAGAGCGAAGATGGGCATGAGGATTCCGCTGGAACGCTTCATGGGGGTGTCTCCTTTGTACGTGTGGTTTGGGTAGCCGGGCCCGCGAGACCGGACGCGGCCGGGAGGCCGGGGACGGGATCGGAGCGTGGCGGGGGCGGGGTGGCGGAGGCGGTAGGTTCGGATTTGGTTGGTTTGGTTGGGTTTGGTTTCAAGTTCGAGGTGTTGGGTTGAACCGCCTCTTCCCTTTTCCCTATTTTAGCGCATTTTTGGCTTATTCAACCGGTTGCATGAAAGTTTTTTAGCAAATTTCGGTAAACACTTGGCAAGCGGAAGTGTGCTCAGATCCTGGTAAGGATGTAAGATTGAATTTGCGGCCTCTAATGCTACATGCGCACCTCTGCCAGCAAGGCATCGTTTTCGCTGCTAGATCTTTTGTAAATTAAGATTGGCAGTTTAGTTTGAAAACAAAATATATTTCGTTTTATTTCAAACCAATTGACGCTGGTCTTCCGGGGGTGCATAATGGCGGATAGTGAATTTTGACTGAGGTGATCCGGATGCCTGACGAGATGAAATTAGGCTGCTGTGCTGGCGCGGATGGGCTGAGCGAGCGGGAAATGAAGCTGGTTTTCCATTTGATTCCGGCGTTTTCGCATGCTTTTTTCGAGGGGCATGGGGAGGCGTTCGGGGATCTGGAGGGGCTGAATAAGACGCATGTGCATGCGGTGGTTTTTTTGAAGATCCATGGGCCGAGTCCGATGTCGGCGGTGGCGCGGTTTCTGGGCCTGGAGAAGGGGTCGTTCACGCCGATCGCGAACCGGCTTTTAGAGTGGGGTTTTGTGACGCGCGAGGTGGATCCGGAGGACCGGAGGCGGCAGGTGCTGCGGCTGACGGATCCGGGGCGCGAGTTTGCCGAGCGGCTGCGAGAGCGGCGCGGGGCGCGATTCCGGGAGCAGGTGGACAAATTGACGAAAGCAGAGCGGCGGCAGTTTTTCCAGGCGCTGGAGCGGCTGGAGGGTCTGCTGGCGAAGATGAATGATGGCGTGACGATCGGGCATGGGATGCACCGGATGCGTCCGGACGCGACGGAGGATGAGACAAAATGATGCAATTGGTACGGTATTTGAAGCCCTATTGGGTGTCGATCGTGGTGATCGTGGCGCTGCTCTTTGCCCAGGCCATGACGGATCTGGCGCTGCCCGATTACATGTCGAATATTGTCAATGTCGGACTGCAGCAAGGCGGGATCGAGCGGGCTGTGCCCGAAAAGGGACGGCGTCCCTTTTTTGACCAACTGGCCTCCGAGCTTACAGCCGAGGGTGTTTCGCGGCTTCAGGCGGCGTATGTGATTTCACCGAATAGTGGGCTGTGGGAGCTGCGGCCGGATCTGTCGGAGGCGGAGCTTTCGGCGCTGGAGGCGGATTTGATTCCGGCGCTGGCTCCTCTGGCGCCGGGGATGAGCGGGTCGGTGCAGCGCCAGGCGGCGATTGCGGTGATCCGGGCCATGTACGAGGAGGCTGGGGTCGATGTGGGCGTTTTGCAGAACCGCTATATCTGGCGGATGGGCGGCTGGATGCTGCTGATCGCGCTGGCGAGTGTGTTGTTTGCGATCGCGGTCGGCTTTTTCTCGGCGCGGGTGGCGGCTGGACTGGCGCATGACCTGCGCAAGGGGATCTTCACCAAGGTCGAGCAATTCTCAAATGCCGAGTTTGACAAGTTTTCGACGGCATCTTTGATCACGCGGACGACCAATGATATCCAGCAGATCCAGATGACCCTGGTGTTTCTGCTGCGCGTCCTCTTTTTTGCCCCGATGATGGCGATTGGTGGTATTTTGAAAATCGCCCGGGGCGATGTGTCGATGATCTGGATCATCGGCCTGGCGATTGTCGCACTGCTCACCTTGCTGGGCTCGGTCTTTATGGTGGCGATGCCGCGGTTCAAGATCATCCAGAAGTTGATCGACCGCCTGAACCTGGTGACGCGGGAAATCCTGACCGGCCTGATGGTGGTGCGGGCGTTCAACACGCAGCCGCAGATGCAGAAAAAATTCGCCCGCGCCAACGAGGAACTGACGAAGACGAACCTGTTCGTCAACCGGGTGATGGTGCTGATGATGCCGTTCATGATGCTGATCATGAATGCAACGACGCTCCTGATCGTCTGGGTCGGGGCACAGCAGATCGATGCCGGCATGATGCAGGTCGGCGACATGATGGCCTTCATGCAATACAGCATGACGATCATTTTCTCGTTCCTGATGGTCTCATTCGTGTTCGTGATGATGCCACGGGCGAGCGTGGCCGCGCAGCGCGTGGTCGAAGTCATCGACACGGATGTGTCGATTGTCGATCCTGAGCAGCCGGATCAGCTGACGGAATCACCGCGCGGCCGGATCGAGTTTCGCAATGTGTCGTTCCGCTATCCGGGCGCGGATGATCCCGTGCTGTCGGGAATCAGTTTTGTTGCCGAACCGGGCCAGACAACGGCATTCATCGGCTCGACGGGCAGCGGAAAATCGACCCTGATCAACCTGATCCCGCGCTTCTATGATGTGTCCGAAGGCGAAATCTTGCTCGATGGTATCGATATCCGGCATCTGCGGCAGCGTGATTTGCGGGCGGCAATCGGTTATGTACCGCAAAAAGGCATTCTTTTTACCGGAGATATTGCGGGCAATATCCGTTACGGCCGCGCGGAGGCAACTGACGAAGAGATCGCAGCTGCGGCACAGACGGCACAAGCGATGGATTTCATCTCTTCCTCTGCCGATGGCTTTGCATCGGTCGTGGCACAAGGTGGTTCGAACGTGTCGGGCGGCCAGAAGCAGCGCCTGGCCATCGCCCGGGCTTTGGCGACACGAGCGCCGGTGTACATTTTTGATGACAGTTTCTCGGCGCTGGACTACCGGACCGACGCGGCGTTGCGCCGGGCCCTGCACGAGCAGACGGCGGCGAGCACGGTGCTTATTGTGGCGCAGCGGATCGGCACGATCCGGCATGCAGAGCAGATCATCGTGCTCGATGAGGGACGGATTGTCGGCATCGGCAAGCATGAATCGTTGCTCGCGACATGCCAGGTGTATGCGGAGATCGCGGCGTCGCAGTTGTCAGCGGAGGAATTGGCGAAATGAGTGACCGTTTAAAAATGATCAGGGAAAACCGGCTGGGGCTGGATGGAGATAAGATGAATCGCGCGGCTGGGCCGGCTGGCACTGGAGTTGGCGCGGGTGCAGGCGGGACTGGCTCAGCTGGTGGCCCAGCGGGGCCGGGCGGTTCCGGCGCAACGGGGCTGTCAGGGCCGGGGATGCGGCGCGGGCCGGGCCCGGGTGGTCCGGGCCATGGTCCGGGCATGATGATGCCGGGCGAAAAGGCGCGCGATTTCAAGGGCACGGCGCGCAAGCTTTTAGAATACATGCGGCCGTACTGGTGGACGACGATCCTGGTGCTTCTGTTTGCGATCGGCAGCACGGTGTTTACGATCGTCGGGCCGAAACTGATGGGCACCGCGACGAACAAGCTGGTCGAGGGGATCATGGCCAAGGTGGCGCGCACGGGGGGGATTGATTTCACCGCGATCGGGCGGATCTTGATCTGGCTGGCGGTTCTGTATGGTGTGAGCACGCTGCTCGGCTACATCCAGGGCTACCTGATGTCCGGTGTGGCGATGAAAATCAGCTACAATTTGCGCGAAAGGATTGCGGCGAAAATCGACCGGCTGCCGCTGAAATATTTCGATCGCACGACGCATGGCGAGGTTTTGTCGCGGGTGACGAATGATGTCGACACTGTGAGCAATACGCTCAACCAGAGTTTGTCGCAAATTGTCTCATCCGTGGCCTTGCTGCTCGGGATTGTCGTGATGATGCTCACGATCAGCTGGCTGATGACGCTGGCGGCGGTGCTGGTCTTGCCGCTTTCGATGATGCTGATCATGCTCATCGTCAAGCAGTCGCAGCGCTTTTTCAAGACGCAGCAGGCGTATCTGGGCCACATCAATGGTCATGTCGAGGAAATGTACAGCGGCCATCTGGTGATGAAGGCCTTCAACGGCGAGGCGCGCTCGGTGGCGATTTTCGAGGAATTGAACCGCGAATTGTACCGTTCGGGCTGGAAATCGCAGTTTTTGTCGGGCCTGATGATGCCACTGATGGGTTTTGTCGGCAACCTGGGCTATGTCGTGGTCAGTCTGATCGGCGGTTTGCTGGCTGTGAGCGGCAAGATTCTGATCGGCGATATCCTGGCGTTCATCCAATATGTGCGCCAGTTCAACCACCCGATCCAGCAGGTGGCAAACATCGCGAATGTGCTGCAGTCAACGATGGCGGCAGCGGAGCGGGTGTTCGCTTTCCTGGATGAGGAGGAGGAGATCGCTGAGCCGGAAGATGCGGTCTGCCCGGCGCAGCTGCGCGGTGCGGTGCAATTTTCAAATGTGCATTTTGGCTATGTGCCTGGCAAGACAATCATCCATGATTTCTCGGTTGCGATCGAGCCGGGCCAGAAGGTAGCGATCGTCGGGCCGACGGGTGCGGGCAAAACGACGCTGGTCAAGCTGCTGATGCGTTTTTACGAGCTCAATGGCGGGTCGATCGCGATTGACGGGGTCGATATCACGCAGATGACTCGCAATGATTTGCGGGCGCAATTCGGCATGGTTTTGCAGGACACGTGGCTCTTTAACGGCACGATCCGCGAAAATGTGCGGTTTGGCCGTTCGGACGCAGATGACGCGGCGGTCATCGAGGCGGCGCAGGCAGCGTATGCGGATCATTTCGTCCATACATTGCCGCATGGCTATGACATGGAGCTCAATGAAGAGGCGAATAATATTTCGCAAGGGCAAAAGCAGCTGCTCACGATCGCGCGCGCGGTGCTCAAGGATCCATCGGTCCTAATCCTGGATGAGGCGACGAGCTCGGTTGACACGCGTACGGAGGTTCTGATCCAGAAGGCGATGGCGCGTCTGATGCACGGCCGGACGAGCTTCATCATTGCGCACCGGCTGTCGACGATCCGTGATGCGGACCTGATCTTGGTTATGCGCGACGGCGATATTGTCGAGCAGGGCCGCCATGAGGCGCTGCTCGCGGCGGGCGGATTCTACGCTGAGTTGTACAACAGCCAGTTTGAGGGGTGAGGGTTTAGAAGGAAAAGGGACTTGGTCCGTTTTTTTCAGTTTTCCAGAAGATATCGCCACGCTGGCTTCACACGGATGGCACCTGAAGCTGTTTCGATGACCTCTTCTTCTTGCTTGGTAATGATCAGTCCTTCTGATAGTTCCAATTCTGTCATGGCCTCTGTCAATGCTGAGACTTCCCTCTTGCGAGTCTCTAGATCGGCAAGTGTTTCGCAGACTTGGATGAGTTTTCTGGAACGGTCAGGTAACTGGGCAAGAAAATCAACCTCGCGACCGGCTTTGGTTTTATAGTAGAAAATGGCTGGTGTTTGACGGCGCAAAGCCAGGAAAACAAGATTTTCCAGCAGATGTCCTGAGTTAACCAGGATACCTGAACTGACTGAGGTGACAAGGGCATGATCGATGCAGTAAATTTTCTTGGGGTTGGCATTTGAACGAGCAAGCGAGGCATCAAACAGGCGGACGGTGAAAAAAACATAGGCATCTTCAAACCATTCCAGGTATTCGGAAACTGCAGATTTTGGTACCGTGTGCCCAAGAGACTTCAGATAACCTGTCAATTTGTTCACCGAGTAAAGGCAACTGATGTTATCCGCCAGCCAATGGGCCAGATCCGTGACGGCCTTTGGATGGGAAATGTCGTGCCGCTCGATCAGGTCGCGAAAAAGCATGGCGCCCCAGTATTCCTGGTGAATCTTGATCCTCAAGGTCTGGTTTATCTGAATGACTTCAGGAAATCCACCGCTTCGCCAGTAACTTTCGAACGCCTTCTGGACGGTGAATCGTTGCTTGGATGAAAAAGGGCCTACTGATTTGATCTTTTCGGCACTGAGATATTCTCGGAATGAAAAGGGAAATAATTCCCACGATAATGCACGGCCGCGCATCTGGGTCGCGATTTCACGTGAAAGCATCTGGGCAGAGGATCCTGTCAGAAATATTTCGCATTTCTCTGTGCGCTGCAGGCGGTCAATGAAGGATTCCCAACCCCGAATTGTTTGAATTTCATCAAAAAAGCAGTAGATGGTCTCTGTTTGCTTCTTTTCCGGAAACAAAGTGAAATAGGCCTCAACGATCAAGTTAAGTGAATCGTGCTGAAGGTTGTGCAGACGATCATCGAAGAAATTCAAATAAAGGATATTCTGGCGGGGAATGCCTTGCCCCAGCAAATGCTGCATTTGCTGGAAAAGGTAGGTGGACTTGCCGCTACGCCTGACTCCCATGCAGATGGTTGGCTTTCCTTGCACAGGTGTAATTTCAATTTGCCGCGAAATACTGGCCGGAAACTCATATTCCATAAAGTCGAGAATCATTTCCTTGAGCAGTTCGATCATTCGACCTCCTCCTGGGCAGGGTCTCATGAATGTGCAGGACGAGTGGAAAGTATCTCAGCTTCTTTTAATCGATAATTTATTTTACCTCTTATTAGCATTTCCGGCAATATTTATGACCATTTTTATACTATTCCGGTCATATTTCTTACCGGTTTCAGCCGCCCCTCTTCCCTCTTTCCATGGCGATGGTGCCGGTGCGGACGATTTCGAGGATGCCGTAGGGGCGCAGGAGGTCGGTCATGGCCTGGATTTTATCGGGGCTGCCGGAAACGGCGATGGTCATGGAGTTGGAGGCGACGTCGATGATTTTGCCGCGGAAGACGTTGACGAGGTTGATGAGGTCGGTTTTACGCTCGTCGGGGGCGTCGACCATGATCAGGCCGAGTTCCATCAGGAGGGTTTCGGCATCATTAACGCGCTTGACCTGGACGAGGTTGGTGACCCGGTTGAGGCGGGCGATGACTTTTTCGACGGCTGTGTGCTCGCCTTTGACGATGATCGTGATCCGGGCGACGCCGGGCTTTTCCGTTGAGCCGACGGCAAGGCTCTCGATGTTGCAGTTCTCCTCGCCGAACAGCTCGGTGACGTGCCAGAGAACACCCGGCTTGTCTTCTACCCAGACTGAGAGAATGGTTTTCTTGATGTGGCTCATGAATGCCTCCTGGTCTGTGCCGAAAAAGGGACGGGGTCCCATTTTCGGCAGATGATGATATTTGTCGATGGTTTGGTTATGAGGTTACAAGAAATTGGCTGGTTTGTGGCGATTTTGCCGGAAAAGGGACGGGGTCCCTTTTTTAGCAGATTTGGTCGTGGATGGCGAGGGCGAGGAGGATGGAGTAGTATTTGGCTTCGCTGCTTTCGGCTCGGGAGGTGACGACGAGGGGGACGCGGGCGCCGGTGATGATGCCGCAGGAGCGGGCGTTGCTGAGGAAGATGAGGGCTTTGACCAGGATGTTGCCGGCTTCGATGTTGGGGACGAGGAGGATGTCGGCGTCGCCGGCGACGGGGGAGCTGATGCCTTTGTGGACGGCGGCTTCGAGGTTGATGGCGTTGTCCATGGCCAGGGGGCCGTCGATGATGCAGTTTTTGATCTGGCCGCGCTGGCTCATGAGGGTGAGGGCGGCGGCGTCGAGGGTGGGCTGCATGGCGGGGTTGACGGTTTCGACGGCGGCGAGGACGGCGATTTTGGGTTTTTCGACGCCGAGGGCGCGGGCGACGGTGATGGCGTTGGTAACGATGTCGGCTTTTTGCTTGAGGTCGGGGGCGATGTTGATGCCACCATCGGTGATGAAGAGGAGCTTGTGGTAGCCGTTGATTTCATAAAGGCCGACGTGGCTGAGCAGCCGGTTGGTGCGCAGGCCTTTGTCGCGTTCGAGGACGGCCTTGAGTAGGTCAGCGGTCTGGAGGGCGCCTTTCATCAGCACGTCGGCTTCACGGTTGTTGACCAGGTTGACGGCCATTTCGGCGGCGCGGCGGTCGTCGAGCTCCTTGATGATGGTCATGTGGGAGACGTCGATCTCAAGCTCGTCGGCGATCGCGAAAATTTTCTCTTTGTCGCCGATCAGGATGGGCGCGGCGTAGCCTTTTTGCCAGACACCGTGGACGGACTCAAGGACGTGGCTGTCGTGGGCAGCGGCGACGGCGATGCGTCCGGGGCCGCGACCGGTGAGGAGTTGTTCGAGTTGGGCGAAATTTTCCACCGCTCAGGCCTCCCTTTCGTATTTTTTCGGTTCTTCCTGGCCGGTGAGGACGCGTAAGGCGCCTTCGGCCATGGCGAGCATTTCATCTTCGCCGGGAATGATCAGGACCGGGGCGAGGAACTGGGTCGATTCGGAGATGGCGGTGGTCAGGATGGGGCTGCGGGCGAGGCCGCCGGTGAGGATGATGGCGTCAACCTGGCCTTTGAGCGGGACGGCCATGGCGCCGATGGTTTTGGCGATCTGGTAGGCCATGGCGTCGAGGAGTTGGCGCTTTTCAGGGTCGGTGGCAGCTGCGTCTTCGATGGCGCGGGCATCGGTCGTGCCGGTATAGGCGAACAGGCCGCCGCGGCCGACGAGCAGGGCGCGGATCTGGGTGGGGGTGTATTGCTGGCTCTCGAAAAGGTCCAGGAGCTGGAGGGTCGGCAGGGTGCCGGCGCGTTCTGGGGAAAAGGGCCCTTCTTCGAGGGCGTTGTTGACGTCGATAACGCGGCCGCAACGGTGGGCGGCGATGGAGATGCCGCCGCCGAGGTGGGCGATGATCAGGTTGAGTTCGCCGTAGGGGCGGCCGAGCTGGGTGGCGGCGCGGCGGGCGATGGCTTTTTGGTTGAGGGCGTGGAAGCGGCTGAGCCGTTTGAACTGGGGCAGGCCGGTGTAGCGGGCGATAGGCTCGAGTTCGTCGACGGTGACGGGGTCGACAATGAAGGCTGGCTTGGCGCTGTGGTTGCCGTGGGTGGTGGCGAGGCTGTGGGCGATCGGAGCACCGAGATTGGAGGCGTGGGTGCCATAGCGGTTGGTGGTGAGGTCGGCGAGCATGTCGAGATTGATCAGGTAGGTGCCGCTGGTGAGGGGGCGCAGGAGGCCGCCGCGGCCGACGAAGGCGTCGATGTCGGCGGGGCTGGTGGGCGGCGTGGTCAGGGGCGGGTAGCTGGCGAGGTCCGGGTCGGGCTGCCAGTCCTGCTCCTGGGCCTGGGTGATGGCCTCATCGAGGGCCTGCTCGATGGCGGTCAGGCGCAGGGGGAGCTGCTCCTGGAGCGTGGTCAGCGCGGCCAGGGCAGCGTGGTCGTGGCGCACGACGGACTCGAACACGCAGGTGGTGTCATGGAACAGGGCGGTCTTGGTGGAGGTGGAGCCAGGATTGATGGTGAAGATCCAGGGCATAGCGTTCGGCCTCCAGAATTGGACGTGGTCCCTTTTTAGTCCGGGAGGACTTCGAGGGAGATGATGGCTTTGTCGATGGTGGCGCGGTAGGTGATGGTGCGGAGGTTGGTCTGGGCGCGGAGCTGGTTGATGAGAAGTTCTTCGGCGGTGGATTTGGTGGGGATGTCGTCGCCGAGGTAGAGGATTTCGAGGAGGTCGGGCTGGCTGTCGCTGAAGTCGGCCTGGCTGACGAAATGGGCAATGCGGGCTTCGAGTTCGTCGAGGGTAGCGGCGGTGAGGTCCTGGAGGCGGTAATAGTGGGCACCGTCGCTGGTGGCGCGGGGGTAGTCGTCTGCGTTCCAGGTGTGGGTCTGGCGCATCATGGCATCAGAGCGGAGGAAGTTGATGTGGGTGGGCTGGTCGTTTTCGCCGCCGTCGGGGACGGGGTCGTCGTGGGTGACGTCGATGTGGTAGGGCTGGCCGTCGAGCCAGACCAAGTTCCAGGCATGGTCCACGCCTTCGGAGGAACCGGTGATGAGGGTGACAGGGATGCCGAGTTTCTGGGTGATGAGCTGGAAGGACTGGGCGTAGCCCTGGCAGAGAGTGAGGTGGTCCAAAAGCGCGCTGGCAGCGTTGTTGGTGGTCTGGTCCAGGGTGGTGTCGTACACGGTGCTCTGGATCAGATGGTCGTGCACAATCTGGAGTTGCTGCCACTTGGTCGGTGCCTTGGAAGCCAGGGCTGCGACGCGGTCGGCTGCGGCGTGCAGCGCGGTCTGACGGGTTTTCAGGGTGTCACTGCTGGCATCGGCATAGCCGGGGGTATAGCCCATTTCCAGAGTCATAGCGTTGAAAGTCGGCGTTTGGGTCTGGAGGATGGAATATTCGATGCGGGCGGAGCCGTCGAGCCAGAAGTATTGGGCGTTTTCGCGGAAAACCTGGTCGTAGAGCGCATAGACGCGTTCGATGAGCTCGTCGGTCTGGTCTTCGGTGAAGGTGTGTTGGGTGACGGCTTCATCGAGAATGACTTTGGTCTGGTAGTGGTCGAGGGCATCGAGGACGGCTGCGAGGACGATTTCGTCAAACGTCTGGCTGGGTATGGCACGGGTGGTGTCCAGGATGGGCTTGTCGGACGCTGTCGGTTCGTCAGTGGATGCCTTGGTGGTCGTTTTGGCGGGGAAGTTCTCCGCGGCAGATTCGAGTGCTGAAGATGAGTCGGTCAGGATCTGTTCAACTGGATCGCGGATTTCGTCAACGATCGATTGGGCGGTGCGGGTGGAACAAGCGCTCAGGATGAACAGGGCCAGTATGAGGGTTGTGAAGGTTGCCACGGCCAGGGACAGGCTGCGGGCAGCGCGATGTCTCCTGTCGCTGTCGGGACGCGGCAGCGAATCTGGACATTGGTCCTGCGCGTTGGCCTTGTGCTGGTCGGCGGGCGGGGTTTGGTGTCTGGTTTGCATGAGGCTTGTAACGCTGAGCCGGCTGGGTCAGCGGCGACGGGACTGGCCAGATTTGGGGGCCTGCGGATTGATTATGTATTTGCTCTTCGTGACGAAATAATATTGGGCGACGGATGACAGGGCGACGGCAATGGTAGTCAGGCCGAGGTACTTTAACCAGCCGACGCTGGTATTCATGAAAGAAGGCATCAGGATCGCGAAGATGATGGCCATGATGATCAGGTTGACGTGCTTTTTGGTCTGCTGGGAAAAAGTGATCGGCTGGCCGCATTTTTCGCAGGTGAAATTGAACTGGCTGGGGATGTAGTTTTTCCAGTTTTTCTGTGGGATGTGGATGCACGTGTCGTGTAAATCGGGCGTCGCCTGGGTCGTGGATTGGGTGGATCCTGGGGTGGTGCTCGAGGATTGATTCACAGTGGATGCATTTTTCTCATCGTCTGGCAGGTAGGAATTGTAAAGGGCGATGAGGTCCTGCTGCTCCTTGGCGAGGGCTGCGCGAGCGTCGTCCGACATGGCATCTGGGGAAGTTGGATTCCCATCTGGTGATGTTGTTGTCGCGTCAGCCGCCTGGTCGGCGGTGGAGCGCGTCCCGCTTTCGGAACCTGGCACCGATTCCGGCTCGGCCACGGTTGTGAGGTCAACCGCGGCGGGTGCTTTTTCGACGAATTTGCCGAAGGTGATAAGGAAGTAGTAGGCGATGATGTAGACGAGGATGTAGGAAAGGAGCACGCCAAAACTCAGGATCATGCCGGGGACGTCTGCGGCGGGTTTGCCGGCGAGGACTTTGAAGAACAGGGCTGCGATGAGGATGCTGTTGAGGGCGCGGCTGATCGACTGGGTCATGGTGGTCATTTCGAGATCAACGCCGCATTTTTTACACGTGTAGGTGGGCTTTCTGGCAAAAAGAGTTTTGAATGAGAATTTGGCCTGGTGTTTGCAGTCCATGAATGCTGGGTGCTCCTTTGGTTACTGGTTGGTGGTTACTGGTTGTTGAGGATGTCAACGAGGGGCGAGTTTTGGCCGATGATCAGGGTTTTGTCGCCAGCGAGGGCTTTCCTGGCGGCTTCGAGTTCGCGGACAAAGACGTAGAAGTCGGCTTTGACGGGGTCGTTGTAGAGTTCCTTGAGGATGGCCATGTACTCTTCTTCCCCTTCACCGACCAGGCGCTGGGCCTGGGCGCGGGCTTCACCGAGCAGAATTTCAACGGTCTTGTCGGTTTCGTTGCGGATTTTAGCGGCTTCGAATTCGCCCTCGGCTTTGAAAGTGGCGGCCATCTGGGCGCGTTCGGAGATCATGCGGCTGAAAACGGCAGCTTCGTTATCGCTGGGCAGGTCGAAGCGCTTGACTTCAACGGTCTGGATGTGGACGCCATAGCCTTTGAGCTGGGCGGCAACTTGCTCGGTGATTGTTTTGTTGAGCGAGGTGCGGCCGGCTTCGGTGTCGGCGATGATGGCGCTCTGTTCGAGGCTGCCCATGACGTTCTTGATCACGCTGTAGGTGGAGGCGTCGATGCGTTTTTGCATTTCGCCGATGTTGCCGACGGTGCGGATGAAGGTGGTGACGTCTTCGATCGCCCAGATCGAGTAGCTATCGACGATCATGGCTTTTTTGTCGGCCGTTAGGACTTCGCTGGGCGCGATGTTGTAGATCATTTGCTTTTTGGTGAGGCGGTTGACGTCCTGGATGAAGGGGACTTTGACGTTGAGGCCGGCGTCGGTCTGGATCGACTGGATGGCGCCGAACTGGGTGATGAAGACGTATTCGCCTTCGTTGACGGTATAGAGGGAGCCGGAGACGACCAGGAGAATGGCGATGATGATGACGGCCAGGACGGCGCGGCTGATGTGGCGCAGGGGGGATTTGGCTTTGGGGGCGCGGCCGGGTGCGGCGGAGCTGAACGGGTTGGCGCCGCTGGTGTTGAAGTTGTTGTCAGTCATGTCAGTTCACCCCCGTTGTGCTGCTGGTGCTTGAGCTGCTCGTACTCGTGCCGGAAAAGGGCTCGAGGGGCAGGAGTTTGCTGGTGCCGGTGCCGTCGTCGATGTAGACTTTGACGCCGGGCAGGACGGTCTCGATCATTTCGAGGTACATGCGCTGGCGGGTGATGGCGGGGAAATTGAGGTATTCGTTGAACATGGCGAGGAATTTGTCGCGTTCGCCGGTGGCGAGGTTGATTTTGGCCTGCTTGGCGCCTTCGGCGTCTTTGACGATTTTGTCGGCCTGGGCTTTGGCGGCGGGGATTTTGCCGTTCTGGTATTCGAGCGCCTGGTTGATGGCGGTGGCTTTTTCCTGCTTGGCGGTTTCAACGTCGCGGAAGGCCTTGGCGACTTCTTCTGTCGGCGGCTCGGAGTCGTTGACTTTGACGTCGATGATCATGACGCCGATGTCGTTGGTTATCAGGCTCTGGGTGAGCTGCTCCTTAACGTCGGCCTGGATCTGGATCTTGCCAATGGTCAGGACGTCGTCGATGTTTCTGGTGCCGACGACGGAGCGGACGGCGCCCTGGATCATGTTTTTCAAGATCAGCTTGGGATTGTCGGTGATGAAGAGGTATTTGTAGGGGTCGCTGATTTTCCATTCGACGAAAAAGTCGATGTTGACGATGTTCATGTCGCCGGTGATCATGTTGCTTTCTTCACCGACGGATGTGAAGGTGCCGTCATTATTTTCGATATAACCGAGTTCGATTTTCTGGGTGAGGTTGACGGGCAGGATCGTGACCGACTGGATCGGCCAGGGTAGTTTGGCGTGCAAGCCGGCACTGCTGGTCTTGGTGTAGCGGCCAAAGGTGGTGATAACCGCCTGCTCGGATTCGGCGACGGTGTAGACGGTCGAGCTGCCCAGCGTGAGAACGAACAGGGCAATGAGCGCGATCGTAACGAAGAGTGCGATTTTCTGAGGTGAAAGTTTCATGGTGTACCTCCATAGGAGCGATTATATCAGAAAAGGGAAGGGGTCCGATATCCGGCAAAGATGCAAGGCTGCCGAAAAAGGGACGGGGTCCCTTTTTCGGCAGCTTATGCATCCACTGATATTTTTCGTTGTTTATTTGGTATTAATTGTGGTGTCTTCCAATTTATATTTTTTATTTATGCGCTTTTTCGGTATTTTATTCATTATCGTGATTTACTTTCGAAATTTTATCTTGCATAATTTTCGGAAATGATTGCATGACCATGCAGGGTTGTGTTTTTGGGGGTGGGGTTGTGCTGGATAGCAGTGACCGGGCGATTTTGAAGGTTTTGCAGGAGGATGCTTCCATTTCGAATCTGGAGTTGTCGAAACGGATCGGGCTTTCGCCGTCGGCGTGTCTGCAGCGGGTGAAAAACCTGGTGGAGTCGGGTGTGATCCGGCAGTTTGCGACGCTGGTGGATGAGAAAAGCGTCGGGATGGAGGTCCTGGCGTTTGCGCTGGTGAATCTGACGCCGCTGAACCGGGAGACGATCCATTCGTTCCTTGACGATGTCGGGCGTCTGCCGCAGGTGCAGGAGTGCTACACGCTGACCGGCAGCCATGATTATTTGCTGAAAATTGTCGCGCGCGACATGGCCAGCTACCGCGATTTTGTGATCGACTCGCTGATGGGCAATCCTGCGGTGAGCCGGGTGGAGACCAATATGGTGATGGGGATTGAAAAACGGTCGGTCTATGTGCCGGTCGATGATGGGGAGTGAGTCGCATGACAGCAGGGATTGATCAGGAAAACAGCCAGCAAGGGAACGCCAGGCCAGACTATGCCAACGTGAAAATGCGCGCGTTCAAGGCGGCATTTCCGCATACGGTGCCAGTCCTGACTGGCTTTTCTTTTCTGGGAATGGCGTTAGGAATCCTGATGGCGAGCAAAGGCTACGGGGTTGGCTGGACCTTCCTGATGAGCTTGTTCGTCTTCGCGGGATCGGCGCAGTACGTCGGAATCACCTTCCTGACTGCGGTGTTCAATCCGGTTTATGCATTTCTGCTGACCTTGATGATCAATGCGCGGCATCTGTTCTATGGCTTGTCGCTTTTGGAGAAATTTCGCGGGGCGGGTCGATTCCGGCCGTACCTGATCTTCGGGCTGACTGACGAAACCTTTTCGATCTTGTGCTCGGCCGAGCCGCCGGAAGGCGTGGACCGCAGGTGGTTCATGTTTTTTGTGACTGCCCTGAATCATGCGTATTGGGTACTCGGTTCGGTCATGGGCGGGCTGCTCGGGTCGATGCTGACGTTCAACACCCGCGGGCTCGATTTCGTGTTGACCGCGCTTTTTGTCGTGATTTTCACCAGCCAGTGGAAAAGCCAGAAAAAGCATGGCCCGGCGGTGATCGGGGTCGCCAGCTCGGTGGTCTGCTTGCTGATCTTCGGACCGGACCGGTTCATTTTGCCGGCGATGGTCGCGATTCTGGTGATTCTCCTCATTTTCCGGGAAAAACTGCAGGTGGGCGAGGAGGTTTGAACATGTTTCTATCACCTTTGGAAACCATGACCATCATAGGCCTGATGATGTTGGCGACCATGATCACGCGGTTTTTACCGTTTGTGCTTTTTCCGGCTGACCGGGAAACGCACCCATATATAACGTATCTGGGCAAGGTCTTGCCCTATGCTGTGATCGGTTTTCTGGTTGTCTATTGCCTCAAAGGGGTCGATGTCCTGGCGGCACCGCATGGGTTGCCTGAAGCGCTCGCGATCGGTGTGATCGTGGCGCTGCAGCTGTGGAAAGGCAATTCTCTGGTGAGTATCGGGGCCGGGACGGCGGTGTATATGGTGCTGGTGCAGGGGGTTCTGGCTTAGCTGCCGAGTTCGATGCTCTAGCTGCCGAGTTCGATCATTTTGTCGATCGGTCGGCGGGCGTCGCGCATGAGTTCAGGTGAGAGGTTGATTTCGTCGCCGCCGGTGCCGGCGATGGCGTGGTAGACATCCATCAGGGATGTGATCTTCATGTTGGGGCAGACGAGCTTTTTCGAGAGGATGTGGAACTGCTTGTCCGGGAACTGGTAGGCCAGATGCTCGGCGATGCTCATTTCGGTGCCAATGACGAATTCCCTGGCGTCGCTTTGGGCGGCGTAGTCGAGGATGGCCGAGGTCGAGCCGACGAAATCGGCATGTTTGACGACGTCGGGGACGCATTCGGGGTGGATCAGGATCGGGGCGCCGGGGTGACTTTTTTTCGCGGCCAGGACATCTTTTTCCGTAACGGCGGCATGAACGTGGCAGCCGCCGAGCCAGAGGTTGACCTTTTTGTCGGGCAGCTGGCGCTGGACGTAATCGCCGAGGTTGCAATCCGGGATGAAAAGGATTTCATTTTCCGGCATGCGGGAGACAATTTTGACGGCGGTCGATGAGGTGACGCAGACGTCGCAGACGGCTTTGAGCTCGGCGGTGGTGTTAATGTAGGCGACGACGGGGATCCCGGGATTGTCCTGTTTGAACTGGGCGACGCGGGCTGGGGCGATCTGCTCGGCCATTGGGCAGCCGGCCTCGGGATGGGCCAGGATGACCTTTTTCTCAGGGTTTAGCAGTTTAACACCTTCGGCCATGAAACGGACCCCGGCCAGGACGATGGTCTGCTCGGGGACCTTCTGGGCACCGACGGAAAGCTGGAACGAGTCGCCCTTGATGTCAGCGACTTCGAGGATTTCCGATGCCTGGTAGGTATGGGCCACAAGGCAGACGCCCTTCTCTTTTTTCAGGGCAATGATCTTGTCTTGCAATTCACGAATCATGAACTTTCCTCCTGAGGGTGCGGTGCCGAAAAAGGGACGGCGTCCCTTTTTTGTGCATATCTATTTGCCGTAGGTGGGGCTGGTGCGGATGGTGGCGCCGCCAAGCATTTCGTCGTCTTGGTAGAAGACGATGAGCTGGCCGGGGGTGATGGCGCGCTGGGGGATCTCGAAGGTTACGAGGATCTGTCCGCCGCTGGCGGTCAGGCTGCCAGTTCCGCTTCCAGGTTCGCTGCCGCTGGTGTCGGGCAGGAAGTCGACGCGACAGGGGGCGGGTTTGGCGGAATAGCGGATTTTGGCGCTGAGGGTGGTGCCGCTGGCGACTGGGATGATCCAGTTGGCGTGGTCGGCGAGGAGGCGGTCGTTGAAAAGAGCCTCGTTAGGACCGACGACGAGGGTATTGGTAGCGGCGTCTTTGTCGATGACGAAGGTCGGCTGGCCGAAGGCGCCGAGTCCTTTGCGCTGGCCGATGGTGTAATCGACGATGCCGGTGTGCTGGCCGACGACCTGGCCGGAAAGGTCGAGCATCGGGCCGGATTGGGCGATTTCGCCGCTGGTTTCGCGCAAAAACTCGCTGTAACGGCCGTCAACGAAGCAGATCTCCTGGCTGTCGGGTTTGTTGTGAACACGCAGGCCCGCCTCATTTGCAATGATCCGGACGGCGGGTTTTTCGAGTTCGCCGAGGGGGAACAGCAGGTGGGCGAGCTGGTCCTGGGTGAGCATGTAGAGGGCGTAGCTCTGGTCTTTGCGGTCGTCGCGGCCGCGGTGCAGGTGGTACAGGCCCGTGCCGGGATCATATATATTGCGCAAGTAGTGTCCGGTGGCGACATAGTCAAAGCCGTAGGCACGGGCTTTTTTCAAAAGTTCGTCAAATTTGATTGTGCGGTTGCATTCAACGCAGGGGTTGGGGGTGAGGCCGCTGCGATAGGCATCGACGAAGGGATTGATCACGCTGGTTTCGAAGGTGCGGATCATGTTGAAGACGTGGTGCTCGATGCCCAGGAGGTGACAGACGCGGCGGGCGTCCTCGATGCTCTCGAGCGAACAGCAGGACCGGGTGGCGATGTCGTCCTCGGTTGAGCGGTCGAATAATTTGAGGGTGACGCCGGTGACATCGTAGCCCTGGCGCTGCAAAAGCACGGCGGCAACGGCAGAGTCGACGCCGCCGCTCATGGCGACGAGCACACGATTGCCGTGATGTGGGTCGAGCGGCTGGACAGGCTGGGCAGGCTGGGCAGGGGTTTGGGTCATGCAATAGATCTCCCGGGATTAATGGACTGATTCTATCAGCCTGTTTCCGGGGATGCAAGGCGATAGGCTACGAAAGCAGTCGGAATTGACTGGCCAACGGGTAATCCCGTGCTGTCTGTGCTATTGTGCCGCCTCCCTCCCCTGCTGGCCTGGCCGGCTCAGATGCTGGCCTGACCGGCTCAGATGTTGCCGAGGAAGACATCGCTGAGGTGGCGGCGGGCGATTTGGGCGAGCAGATGCAGGCGCTCAATGCTGATCGGGCCCGGCTGGGTCATTTTATAGGCTGGATGGTGGCGGGTCAGGTGCAACGGGATCAAACGGTCGATCGAAGCAACCCAGCTGGTTAGCTGGTCGATTTCGTCTTCGTCGTCGTTGAGGCCGGGGATCAGGAGCGTCGTGAGCTCAACATGGCAGACGCGGGCAGAGGTTTCGATCGTGCGCTTGACTGGCTCGAGCGGGCCATGGCAATAGCGGTTGTAAAAAGCGGCGTGGAAGGCTTTGAGGTCGATGTTCATGGCATCGATGTGGGGCAAGATCTCCTGGAGCGGCTGGGGATTGACCAGTCCATTGGTGACGAGGACGGTCTTGAGTCCGGCCTGATGGGCCAGCCGGCTGGTGTCAAGGACATATTCGAAGGTGATGAACGGCTCATTGTAGGTGAAGGCGATGCCGATGTTGCCGTTGACCTGCTCGGTCAGGGCAATATCGACCAGCTCTTGCGGCGAATAATAATGGGAGTCGGCTTGGCGCTGGGAAATCTGCCAATTCTGGCAAAAATCGCAGGCGAGGTTGCAGCCATAGGAGCCAACGGAGAGGATCGTGCTGCCGGGGAAAAAGCGCTTCAAAGGCTTCTTCTCGATCGGATCGAGGGCGATCGAGGTGATCTGGCCGTAGCTTTCCGCGTACAGGATGCCGTCGTGATTGACGCGCCCCAGGCAGCGGCCGTGGTTGCCGGGCTTGATGTGGCAAAAATGGGGACAGAGGTGGCAAATGACAAATTCCGGCTGGATGTCGTAGTATTTGGCTTCTCTCAGGCCATTCGAGCGGTTGGGGGTTGGCATGATGATCACCTCTATTCAAATGAATGCGGACGGGCAACACGGACGATGCGGAGCGAGGGCACGGGCGGGGGCCTAACCCGCTGGATGCCGTTCATTCGTAGCGGATCACGCGGAATCGTTCGATGGTGAAGGGCTCATCTGCAGCAATGCCGGCTTTGCGGCAGGCGATGGCAAGCTGGTCGGCGACGGTGTCGACGCCGTCGAGGTCGGGCAGCAGCAGGCCGGTGCGGCCGCGGTCGCGCACGATGACGCCGTAGATGCGCGGATCGAGCTGGCTGCGGTCTGTGACAGGTTCGGCCTTTTCAAGGATGTCGACGCTGATTTCGAGGTCGGGGAGTTCGGCAGCGCGGACGGGATCGAAACGCGGGTCGTGGATGGCGGCACTGATTGCATTCTGGATGATCTCGGTGACGACATTGGCCGTGGTGGGGCCGGTGGTGCCAATGCAACCGCGCAGCTGGCCGTGCTTGTGCAGCGAGACGAAGGCGCCGGCGCGCTGGCTGGAAAAAGCGCCAAGATCGAGGGCTGGTTCGAGCTGGGCCAGGTCAGCCGGGGTGAGCGTGTGATGCTGGCGCAGGTAATGCTCCAGTGTGTGAATGGCGATGGTAACGGGGATGGAATGTTCAGGAGGCAAGGCTGATTTGACCGGCTCGACGGGGGAAAGCGGCTCGACGGGGTTTGCTGATCTTGTAGCCATCGGTTGGTCGGACTCGGGCCTTGCGGTTGCTGCCGGAATGAAACGGGCGACGCCGTAGCCAATGCCATAGGGCGCCTCATAGTGATAGACATAAGTTTCGACTGCGAGATTGCTGAAGGCACCACAGAGGGCAATCAGCGAGCGGTAGCCGCATTCGGCAGCACGCTCGCGCAGACGACTGTCAATGGCCAGGATTTGGCCCAGATCGCCGGTTTGAATCGCGGCCATGAGTGTGCTGTCGAACTGGGCGCCTTCCGGGCAACTGCCGTAGGGACTGTTTTCATTGGCTTTGTGGGACAGGTCACCGCTGGCAATGAGAATGGCGCGACGACCCAGTTGCGCGGTGGCGCGGGCGATGGCCTGACCGAGGCGGAAAATGTCGTCGGCAGGCAGGTCGGAGCTGGAAAGCGCAACCAGGCGGATACCAGGGGTCTGCGCGGCGAGGTAATAGAGCGGGACGAGGACGCCATGGTCGAGGGAGCCGCCTGGTCCATGGCGGTGTAGTTCACGACCGGGCAAATAGCCGCCGGACAAGCCTTCGCGGGTGATTTCAGCAATGATGGCATCGGCCAGTTCGGTATCGGCGGGCCATTCCTGCTGGCTCTGCGGGTGGCCAAACTGGGCAAAATTTCCAGACAGGCGGTCGCCTCCGTAGAAATAGACAAAGTCACTGAACATGGGGGCGTGGGGGGATATAACGATGAGCGAGTCTGGCTGGAGGGCGGCCAGATCAGCCGCAGCCTGCTGCAAAGCTGCGATGGTGCGGTCGGCTTCGTGACTGCCATGTCCGACCGCCGGGATGATGATCGGCGGATGAGGCGCGAGGAAAGCGGCGAGAATGCCTGTCTGGTGTGCAGGACCAGAGGAGCCAGTTGCTGGCAAGTTTTCATTCAAGAACATCGGAATCACCGGAGCTTTCACGGGCAATTGGCCACTCGGGATGGCCAGAAGCTGGTTCGGTGAAATGGCTGGCCTTTCGCGCTGATTTGCAAACGAGAAGGGCCGCGACTTTTTCCTGCATGCGCTCGTTGAGATTTTTCTTATTCTCATTATACCAAAAGGAAAAACCCGGCAGCCTATGAGTTTGCCAGGTTTTTGCTGATTAGACAGGTCGAGCCTTTTGAAATGGGGTGTTCAGTTTAATATATAGCGTTCGATCGCGGCGGCGGCACCGTTTTCCGTGTTGGCCGGGGCTATCCAGTCGGCGTGGACTTTGACGTGGTCAGGGGCATTGCCCATGGCCACGCTCACGCCACCGAGCTGGAGCATGCCGATGTCATTTTCACTGTCGCCGATCAGGAGGACTTTTTTGATGTCGATGCCCAGATGCTGGCAAATCAGGTTGACGGCGTGGGCTTTATCGACCGATTCCGGGATGATCTCGATGCCGCGCGGCATGGACTGGAGGCAGCGAACGCCGGGGATCTGGGTGGTGTATTGCTTGATCAGGTCGAGGTGATCAACGTTTTGTGTGGTGATGTAGAATTTGTTGATCTCCTGGCCCGTTTGCTCGAGGAAAGGGATCAGGTCCGGAACCACTTTCTGGGTCGCGTTGTACATGGCGACATAGGCCGGTCCGGCACCACTCATGTGGATGCTGCGCAGGGTTTTTTCCGAGCAGATCGGCTGGTTGTTGCCATATGCGTGGAAAAAGACGTCCTCGAAGGATTCGAGGAGCCGGATGATGGTCAGGACGGTCTGAGGCGGGATCAGGGCGTGGCTTAATGGCTGCTGGTTGATGTGGTCGTAGACGAACGCGCCATTCATGGTGATGCTGTATTCCCCGGCACCGAGGGCAGCCTGGGCATCGACTGCTTCGACCAGGGTGCGGCCGGTCGCGATGATGGCCGGGATGCCTTTGGCACGCGCCAGTCGGAAAGCGAGACTGACCGGCTCGGGGATGCGGTTTTCTTCGTCGAGCACCGTGCCGTCAAGATCGGTCACAATCAATTCAATGGGCATGCCAAAAATCCTCCGTTCTGTTCACGGTTTCATGATACCGGCTGGCGCAATTTTCGACAATTCGGTAACTCACCAAAAAGAAAGTGCCAGACGGCCTTGTGGTTGGCTGTCTGGCACGAAAGTGGGATTTTTTGCTGGTGTTTGACAACGACTGGGGCGTCAAACAAGGGTCAATCATCGTCCTCTTCGTCGTCACGATCGTCATGTTCATCGTCGTCATCGTCGTCATCGTCGTCATCATGATCGTCTTCGTCTTCGTCTTCGTCATCATCATCGTCACGATCGTCTGCATCGTCCTGATCGATCGTTTCACTGTCTACATCCAGGATCTCGCCGTTGGCAGCGAGGATTTCGATTTCGTACCCCTTATTTCCGCTGACAAAATAGAGTTCATAGACGGGCGGATAGTCATCTTCGAGCTCATACCCTTTGTAAACGGCATCACCGACGACTGTCCGGGCTGATTTGATGGCTTCTTCGAGCGAAATCAGACCTTCCATTGAGGCGGGAGAGGAGGATCCGGGCTTGGAGGCCGAGGCGACGACGTCGACGCTCGAATCACTGCCGGTGGTTCCAGTGCTGCCAGTGGTGCCGGTGCTGCCGGATTCGCCTGACGGGATCGAGGCCGAGGCAACGACGTCGGTTTTAATTAGGCTGGCATCGCCTGTCTTGACATCATTCTCATCCCAGTCTCCGTCATCGTCTATGGTAGCCGACGTGCTGGCATCGGTAGCGGGAGCAGGAGTCACAACAAGGAGTCTGGCCTCATCAGGCACAGTCGTTTCGAACCAGTCATCCTGCTTGTTTTCACCAGTTTCAGCGGAATCTTTCAGGTTGAAGGTTGAAAATCTCTGGCTGAGCCACTCGCTGCTGGCGCTGGGATTGGAGATGATGGTTGCCATGCCAGCAGAGGTCAGGGTGATCGCACCCGTGAGAATGCTGATCAAGATTTTTCCTTTAATCATGTGGTGGTCCTTTCTGCCCAGGCTGTATGAGGTGCCGGCTGGAAGGCCGGATTTCATGCGAGCCGATCTTGGATTTGCAAGTTTGATTTGATCTTAAGCAGCAATGGCTCTCTGGCCAAGTCAAGGATCTGCAGAAAAGCCTGTTTCAACGTATTTTGAACATGTCTGGGGAGATGTTGGCAATCTGAAGAGCGTGTTTGAATTTTGCATATGACAAAACGCAAGAGACCTGCGGATTTTTGATAGGTCATCTGCGAATCAGGCACCTACGGCGCTTGCGTCTTGGTGCGGCGATAGTGATCGGTCGTCAGGCCGGTGCGCTTTTTGAACAAGGTGTAGAAATAGCGGGCATCGTTGAATCCAATGGCACTGGCGATTTCGCGGCCAGTCTGGCTGGTGTTCACCAGCAATTCACAGGCGCGTTGGATCCGGGATTCGATGATGTAGTCATTGAGAGTCTGGCCGGTTTCCTGTTTGAAGAGCTGGCGCAAGTAGCCATTGGACAGACCGATGGTCGAGGCGATCTGGTCGATGGTCAGAGTCGGATCCGCCAGATGCTCAGCAACCAGGGCCTTGGCTTGGCTGGCTGGCGTTGGCTGTGCAAGGCTATTCGGTTGCCTCGCAGGAGCAAAATCGTCGTAAGCGAAAATGGGAATGGCTGGTCCGGTCTGGTCACTGGCGATCAGCCTGGCCTGGTTCGCGGCGATGATCGCCTGGCGATGTGAAAGACGGGCGTCGGCAGGATTTTCCACCGTGGCGCCCAGGCCACAGACCAGCGCTGGCTGGCCACTCTCCTGCCACTCGGCGAGAAACTTTTCATATTGAGTGCGAATGGTGTGTATCGTCTGTTCTTCTGTCAGAGGCAGCAACGCATGGAGCATCTCATCTTGGGTCACAACGGTGATGTGGCGGAATTTCTCCCAGATGGTCTGGCCAAGCAAGATCATCTGTTGCAAGGTGAGGCCTTTTTCCTGCACAGGCATGAGCGTCAAGGCCAGCCAGGCAGTTGCATCCGTGGTGCTAGCAAGATCAAGGGCCGCTGCCGGGAAGGCTGGAAAGGCATTTTTCATAGCCAGACTGGATTCCGGGGCGATACCATGAAAGAGCTGGAGCAAGTTCTGCTGGTGCTCGCGCAGTGCAAAATGCTGGTAAGCGGCATCCAGGACGGCGAACTCATCCATGGGTTTTGTGTTGAAGGTGGCGGGCGGGCCCTGGGACAGGCCATTCGGTTCGTTGCCAGTCTGGTATAAGCCAGTTTGGCTTTGAGCGATGGGGCCGATTCGATCCAGCAGGTTCTGCAGTGGTTTGTATAAATACCGGACTGAAAAGAGGCCGATCAAGAGACTTAATAGCATCGCAGCCATGAAATAAAGCACAATTTGCCGGTTCAGGCGATTGACTTCTGCATAGACGCTGATCAGGGGCATGAAGTCGATCAGGTAGAAATTCATGGAACTGGCCTTCTGCCAAGTGACCAGACTGCGGCCGATGGCAGTTGCGGCCAAAAATGAACCGTCTTGTTCCGTTGATTCGCGCATGCGGGGGAAATGGTCTGGATTGGTGACCAGGTCGCTCAGCACGTGTCCAGTCCAATTTTTGCTCGTATCGGAGACGATTTCTCCGCTGGGAGACACGAGCAGGATAAAGCCTGTGTCCGTATGTTGCTGGATCAGCTGACTGAAAGCATCGCGATCGATGTTGATCAGAAGGACATCATCGAACGGGCGAGTTGCCGTGTCCGTTGACCGGCTGGCAAAAAAGAAGGTCAGGTTGTCGACCTCCGGGGATACTGAGCCTTCTGGGTCGGATGCATTGGTGTAACGGGTTTTGCGGGCAAAAAAGATGTCTGCGCGGTAGGTGTCGTACTGGGCGGCCACTTCATGAAGGAAGGGGTCGGCGCTCGTGTCCGGCTGGAAGGCCAGGCTTGACGGGGCCGCATTGCTGGACCAGACGCGGTCCAGGCGGTAGCTGATGAAATGGGCGGACCGCACAAGCATGAGTTGCTCCGCAGAAAACTGCAGTTCCTGCGTCAGTTTCTGGTCCAGGACTGGTGAAATCTCCGACCGTGTCGTTTGCAGCATCGACTGGATGGTGGGATCATTTTGCCAGAGCTGGTAATACTCGGTGTATAGGTCAGTCAATGTGTAGTCAATGTTGATCGCTGTCTGTGCGAGCAATTCGCGGTTGGCCGCATCGGTTTGGTCGATGAATTGTCCGGTGACAGTACGGGAAACCAGAAGCATCAATAGCCCCGTCAAAACGAGGCTCGTTGCAAGAAAGCTCAGGCTGAGGCGGAAAAGCCAGCGATTGCGCAAAAATCTCGATTTTGATCGATGGGGGCTCTTCGCTCCCGGTTGCCTGTCAAAAATCATAGCGGATCTCGAAGTTGTGGGCGTGCGGGTCCACAGGCAGCGGGTATCGGACCAGATGATCGATGCGGGAGTAGCCGTTCCCTTTTTCGATCCGGACCAGCAAAGCCTGCAGCTGTTCTGGCGTTCCCTGAGCCTCGATCAGGACATCACCTGTGTCGAGATTTTCCACAAAACCAGCAAGGCCCAGCGCATGCGCCGTCGTCTTGACAAAATAGCGGAAACCGACCGCCTGGACCAGGCCGCTGCAGATGATTTTCAAGCGTTGGACGGGCATTGGCCTCACCTCCGCCGAAAAAGGGACGGGGTCCCTTTTTCGGCAAAATATTCATCTTCTTTTCATTTTACTTTGCTTTGAGTCTCGATGGTGAATTTTTATTGATGGTATTGCATGTTCAGTCAAAGTCGGGATTTTGACCGAGGGTTAGTTTCGGGGCTTTTGGGCTTTGCCGGATGGCACCAAGTTCGGCGACCAGGATGGCGGCGAAGACAATGGCGGAGCCGATGATGGCGCGCGTGGTCATTTGCTCCTGGAGAATGAGGGCGGACATCAGGGTGCCGAAGACGGATTCAGTGGACATCAGGATGGCGGCCCGGGTCTGGGTGGTCCATTGCTGGGCCACGGTCTGGAGCAGGAAGGCGACGCCGGTGGAAAGCAGCCCGAGGTAGACGGCGGCCAGGATCGATACAGTGGGATTCACGTTGGCTGTTTCTTTGACCTGGCCGAGACCAAACAATGATTCGACACCAACAGCGACCAATGACAGGATCGCTGCCGTGCTGAGCTGGAGAATGGTCAGGGCGATGGCATTGCTGCCGCGGCGGACAAAATCGCCGGTGAAATAGATATGGAAAGCAAAGCCAACCGCACAGAGGAGCGTCAGCAGGTCGCCCATGTTGACCGAACCATCAAGGTTGAGGCTGATCAGGCCAATGCCGACGATGGCGAGCAGCGCGCCGATGACACCGGAGCGCTCGACTTTGTGCGAGCCACGCGCGAAAATTGCTGCAATAAATGGAACGAGGATGACATTGACGGCCGTCAAGAAAGCGTTTTTCGACGGCGTGGTGAACACGAGTCCCACGGTCTGGGCCAGAAAGGACAGGTTCAGGAAGATGCCGAGGAAAATACCACGCCGGATTGTCAGGCTGTCAAGGGCAGGCCGGATGCGGCGCCCAAACAGCGCACCAATGAAAACGGCAGCAATGACAAAGCGGATGGCCATGACCCCTGTGGCGGTCAGATTTCCGAGGGCCAGATCGGTGGCGACAAAGCCGCTGCCCCAGATCAGGGCGACGGTTAACAGACTGATTTCACCTTTAAATTTCATGCATTTATTCACGCCAGCCCGGCTGTTTTGAGGTTTTCGAGGTGTTCTTCCCACGTACTGGCATAGTAGTAATTGCCCGCAGCATCCGTGACAAAATAGTAGTAGTTGGTCTGGGCGGGACTGATCGCAGCCTCGATGGCCAGGCGGCCAGGATTCGAGATCGGACCGGCCGGCAGCGCAGGGCATTTGTACGTGTTGTAGTAACTGTTGTAGGCATTGATTTCAGACGTGCTGGTGGACTGAATGAGGGGCTTGATGTACCACTCGACGTAATGGATGGATTTGTCGAGTTCAAGGCGCTGGCCGATGCTGAGTCGATTGTGTAGGACCGATGACACATTGCCACGGGTTTCGCCGGTGAATGCTTCTTCCTCGATCAGTGAGGCCAGGGTGACGACCTGGTCCATGGTCATGCCGGGATGGGGCTGGTAGTTGCTGAGCACGGCATTGGTGTTGCTGAGGATCTTGGCAAATATATTGTAGGGCTTTTCGCCGACGTGAAATTCATAGGTATCGGGAAAAAGATAGCCCTCGAGCGCATAGCGGCGGTTGGGGGCGGTTTTCGAGGCATCGGTGAAACCGTAGCTGGGGTAATCGCCGTTCAGAGCCGCTGAGAACGTATGGTAGAAGGTCTGGATGCCCTTTTTTTCCAAAATTTTGCAGATCTCGACCAAGGTGTAGCCCTCGGGAATGGTGACAGAGACGGTCCGGACTGCGTTGTAGGCGATCTGGGCTGGCGCGGGGGTGTACCAGAGGATCGTTCCCTGCTCGGTCAGGGTCCAGTTGGTGATGGGAAGTGATCCGGAGGCATCGACAGGTGCGGCGGAGGTGGGAGTCGATGTTGTAGTGGGGCTGGGGGCTGGTGCTGTCGTGGCGGTGGGAGTGGTCACCGGATCGACAGGCGAGACAGTGGTGGCCGGTTCGGTGGCCTGACTGGCAGAGCTGGTGCTTTCACCGGCTGGTTCTTCAGAAATATCGCCAGTGTCACTTGCATCGAGTTCGGCCGCAGTGTTTGACATTTGGCTGGTCTGGTCGGCGAATGTCGTACCATCAGCGACCTTGTCAGTGCCATTCAAAGCACAAGCAGCCAAGCTGAAAGCAAGGGTCAACGCGATCACCAAAGCGATCACAATGATCAAAGCTGTTGACCGGCCAGTGCTGGAGAAATATTTGTTCATGAATGGATCGTCCTTACTTCTTAACTTCTAGCTCAAAGATTCGCTTATTGTAGCACACTGGCAGGGGCAAGGGTAAGAATGTGCAAATCACGAGGTGTGAGAGGTGGTCACGATAGCATTTTCTTGCGACAAGAAAATCCTGCTCCATTCGGCGTGCTGGGCATTTCACTTAAAATATGAAAGATTTGTGACAAGCAAGTGAAGATTGTGTTGTGTTAGCCTGTGAGTGCAGGGTCGGGGAACGCCCCCGGCCAAAACATGAGGAGGAAAGAAATCATGAAATCTGTCAAGAAATCAGTTGCACTCGTTCTGGTTCTGACTCTGATGCTGGCTCTGTTTGGTATCGCAGGCTGTGCGTCGACTTCCACCACCGCTGCTCCGGCCGGAACGACCGCTGCAGGCGAAACCACTGCCGCTCCCGCTTCTGGCGGCCTCGACGTTGGTATCGTTTTGCCGACCAAGGACGAACCCCGCTGGGTTCAGGACGAGGGCCGTTTCACCGCTGCCCTGCAAGAAGCAGGCTTCAAATCTGAAGTTCTCTTCAGCCAAGGTTCCTCTGCTACGGAAAAATCGAATGTTGAAGCGCTGATCACCAAGGGCATTAAAGTCCTGATCATCTGTCCGCAGGACGGCGATGCCGCCGCTGCCGCCGCTGACGCTGCCGCCGCTGCTGGTGTCAAGGTCATCTCCTACGACCGCCTGATCACCTCCAGTGAAAACGTCAACTACTACGTGACCTTTGACAGCATTGCTGTCGGCGCTGCCCAGGGCCAGTACCTGATTGACAAAGCCACAGCTGCCGGCGCCAAGGGTGCCCCGCTCTATCTGTATGCCGGTGCGTCCTCCGACAACAACGCCTTCCTGTTCTTCGAAGGTGCCTGGAACGTGCTGCAGCCCAAGATCGCTGACGGTACTTTCGTGATCAAGAACTCGGCCGAAGCTGTCAAACTGCAGGCCAAGGCTACTCTGACCCGTGACGAAATGGCCGCCATCATTGGCCAGGTCACAACCAACTGGGACTTCAACGAAGCCAAGAACAAAGCCGAAGCCCACCTGACCAATGCCACCGCTGCCGACAAGGGCGATGTCTACATCCTCGCTCCGAACGACGGTACCGCCCGTTCCATCGCTGACACCTTTGCCGCTGACAAAGACGTCACCAGCTTCGTCGTCACCGGCCAGGACGCAGAAAAAGCTTCTGTCCAGTACATCATCGATGGCAAGCAGAGCATGACCGTTTTCAAAGATGTCCGCAGCCTCGTTGCCGACTCGATCACCATGGCCGTCTCCATCCTCAAGGGTGAAGAACCGCAGACCACTGGTTCCTACAACAACAAGAAGGTTGACGTCAAAGCCAAACAGACCGAGGTCATCGTGGTTGACCAGGCCAGCGTCAAGTCCGCTCTGATCGATTCCGGCTACTATGCCGCTGCTGATTTCACCGGCTTGAACTAATCCCTGATCTTCCATCCGCGATTCAGCCCTCTTTCAGAGCAGATTATCGCATCTGGTTTGACCCCACGTAGTTTTGACAGCAGGATCGTGGCAGCCGCAAGGTTACCACGATTCTGCCCTGTCAGGGGGAGTCATTTTCCACAAAATCTCTGTTTATATAGCCAACTTTATTATACAATTTTGATAACAGGCCGGTCTGTTCAGTTTTCAGCGACCAGATCATACAATACGAAGGGAAGTGTTGAAAGAAGTGTCACAAACAACTGACTACATTCTGGAAATGCGCAACATCACCAAGGAATTTCCTGGCGTCAAGGCCCTGAGCAACGTCAACTTCCGCGTCAAGCGGGGCGAAATCCATTGTCTGGTTGGTGAAAACGGCGCAGGCAAATCGACCTTGATGAAGGTCCTCTCCGGCGTCTATCCGATTGGCGACTACACGGGGGACATCGTCCTCAACGGTGAGGTGCAATCGTACCGCGGCATCGCCGATTCCGAAAAAGCGGGCATCGCGATCATTTACCAGGAACTCGCCCTGGTTCCGGACATGACCGTTTACGAGAACATCTATCTAGGTCACGAAATCAAAAAGGGTCGCACCATCGACTGGAATGAAACGATTGTCCAGGCGACGAAAATGCTGGAAAAAGTCAAGCTCAAAGTCAATCCCGAGACCAAGGTCAAGGACATGGGCGTTGGCAAACAGCAGCTGGTCGAAATTGCCAAGGCCTTCAGCAAAAATATCAAGCTACTGATTCTCGACGAACCGACAGCTGCCCTGAACGAAGATGACTCTGAGAACCTTCTCAAGCTTCTGAAAGAGTTGCGGGAGGAAGGAATCACCTCCATCATGATCTCGCACAAGCTCAAGGAAGTCATTTCGATCGCCGATACCGTCACGGTCCTGCGCGATGGCCAGACAATCTGTTCGCTCGAGGCAGCCAAAGGCGAAGTGACCGAGCCCATCCTGATCAAGAACATGGTCGGCCGGGCGATCGACGACATCTACCCGAAACGGCCGAAAAAGCAAAAAGGCGAAAAGGTGCTCGAAATCAGCAACTGGACCGCTTTCGACCCGACCGTCGGGCGTAACATTTTGAAGGATGTCAATTTCAATGTCCGTCGCGGTGAAGTCATTGGCCTTTCGGGCTTGATGGGAGCCGGACGCACCGAATTGGCCTTGTCGATTTTCGGCAATCCGCGTGATTACAAGATCTCCGGTCAACTGCAAATCGACGGCAAGGACGTGACTTTGCTGCAGCCGGGTGCAGCGATCCGCCAGGGTATCGCTTATGTCACGGAGGACCGCAAAGGTGACGGTCTGATCCTGATTGATGATATCAAGCAAAACATCACTTTAGCCAACCTTAAAGCGCTGGCTAAAAACGGCGTGATCGATGAGAACGAAGAAATCAAGGTTGCCAACAAGTTCAAGACTGACCTGTCAATCAAGGCACCCAGCATCGAGATGAAGACGGGCAAATTGTCCGGCGGCAACCAACAGAAAGTTTCGCTGAGCAAGTGGTTGTTCACAAACCCGAAAATCCTGATCCTCGATGAACCGACCCGTGGCATCGACGTCGGTGCCAAGTTTGAAATCTATACGATCATGAACCAGCTGATTGAACAGGGCATGAGCATCATCATGATTTCATCCGAGCTGCCTGAGATCCTTGGCATGAGCGACCGCGTCTATGTTGTGTCCGAGGGCCGTATCACCGGCGAACTGCCCATCGAAGAAGCCACGCAGGATGCCATCATGGTCCTGGCCACCGTCTGATCTGCACTTTTTAAAACTTGGCTGCTTACGCCTACCGAAGGGAGACTATACGCATGGGTTTTGCAACTGAACTCAAAGACCTGCTCAAGAAGAATATCCGTGAATACGGCATGTACATTGCCCTGATCATCATCATGGTCATCTTCTCCGTCTTGACCAAAGGAACCTTCATCTCGGCCCGCAACATCAGTAAACTGATTGATGCGACGGGCTACATCGCGGTCCTTGCCGTCGGCATGACCTTGATCCTCATTATTCGTCACATCGATCTCTCAGTCGGCTATGTTGCCGGATTCCTCGGCGCGATTGCCGCCATCCTCCTGACCCAATTCAAGCTACCGGTCATCGTGACCATCCCCGTCATCTTGCTGATCGGTGTCGTGATTGGTGTGTTCTACGGCTTCCTGGTTGCCAAGCTCAACATGCCGGCCTTTGTTGTGTCCCTCGCCGGCATGCTGATTTTCCGCGGCGCGCTGCTGCAGGCGACTTTGAAATCCGGTACGATCATCATCCCCAATGCCGGCTTCAATGCGCTCGGCAATGGCTATATCCCTGACCTTTCCATTTTGCCTGACCTCCACTTCATCACTCTGCTGCTGGGCGCGATCGCAATCGTTGCCCTGATCATCAGCGAAGCCAAGACCCGGGCTAACAAGATCCGGTACAATTTTGAGGTTGTCTCGACCAAGATCCATGTCGCCAAGCTGATTTTGATGTCCCTGATCATCGCTTATATTGCCTTCATCCTGGCCCAGTTCAACGGTCTTTCCTGGACGGTCGTCATCGTGATTGTCATTACAGGTATCTACCACTTCATGACTACAAGGACCGTGCTCGGCCGCCATATCTACGCAGTCGGCGGCAACCCGGAAGCGGCCAAGCTCAGCGGCATCAGCGTCAGGTACATCACTTATTTCGTCTTTGGCTCGATGAGCATGCTGGCTGCATTGTCTGGCATCCTGTTCACCGCGCGCCTCCAATCCGCCACCACAACTGCTGGTGTTGGTTTCGAGCTCGATGCGATCGCTGCAGCCTATGTCGGCGGTGTCTCGACCTCCGGCGGTATCGGCAAAGTCACCGGCTCGATCATCGGCGCTTTTGTCATGGCCTCCCTGACCAACGGCATGAACCTGATGGGCATTGATATCTCCTGGCAATACATCATCCGTGGCATTGTCCTGATCCTCGCCGTTCTCTTCGACGTCACCACCCGCAACAAAAAGTAAGCATAAGAGCAAGCCCTCACCCCAGCAACCAACACAAAAAAACCAACAGGAGCCTGGCCCCCAAAACCCTTGGGGCCAGGCTCTTTTGCGGTGGTTGGATGAAAAAGGGACGGGGTCTCGATATCGGTTTTCGATATCGAGACCCCGTCCCTTTTTCGGCAGATGATTGTTTTTGAGCGTATGTGCATTATTCTATAAGAGGATCGTTATATTTTGGCTTCATTTACTAAAATATCGGCCAGATTCGCTCATAAGCACACAAATTATTCATAATTTTTGTTGTCTTTGTCTATTGTATAAAATAGGCTTTGCCAGTAGGATGATTCTGGATCAGGTGATTTCCTGGGCAGGATGCTCGGGCCGGATTACAAGAACTGATTTTACCTAGTAACCCTCAAGGCGGGTTCCGGTTGTCCAATAGGAGGAACGGTTATGCCTTTTACTCAAGATATGAATAAAAACTCGTTTGCCATGATCCGTGAGATCAAGTCGGTCCATAACCAGATACTGGCACACGATTTGCCACTTTTAGACCAGTTGACCACGTTGGTGTTGCGCAATGCAGCGGATGACCAGTCCGAGTTGCGCGAAATCCGTTTTCTGTTTGTCAAGCTCCTTTCCATGCTGTCAGCTCATATCCAGCGCGAAGGCAAACTCGTCTACCCGACTTTGCTGCGCCACGAGGTTGATGCAGCCCCGATCAGCCTGGCCGTCGAGCATGTCGCCGATTCGCTCAAGGAGCACGACCAGATCATGGACGTTCTGCGCCAGCTGCGCCAGGCGACCAACAACTATCGCCCAGATTACAGATCCAGCAGCGAAGTCAAACTGACCTACGAAAAACTGCAATCGCTTGAAAAAGCGACCATCGAGCTGATTCATTTCGAAAACACACAAGCTTACGAAGGCTACACGGCCTGATTTACCCCTAGTATCTCCAGCTACTTCGCGACGCCACGATCCTGCGCTATACTGAAGAGCGGATTGCTTTGTTTCACGAGTTGGAGGACTACCCATGCGGATCGAGCGCGATACTCACGGCGAAATGACCCTGGATGACCCGTGCTATTACGGTTTGCAAACCGCGCGGGCCATGGAGAATTTTCCGATTCTGCGCCAGCCGGTGCATCCGGTCTTGATCCGGGCCCTCGTCCAGGTCAAAAAAGCCGCCGTCCTCACCAATCTCCAGCACTCGTTCATCGATCCTGATATCGGCCGGGCCATCAACCAAGCCTGCGACGAGGTGCTTGCAGGCGCCCTCCAGGACCAGTTTGTGGTCGATGCCTTGCAAGGCGGGGCCGGCACCTCGGCCAACATGAATGTCAACGAGGTCTTGGCCAACCGCTCTCTGGAAATCCTCGGCGCGGCGAAGGGCGACTATGCCCGCATCCACCCGATTGATCATG
This sequence comes from Clostridia bacterium, assembly GCA_009928985.1. Classification (GTDB taxonomy): domain Bacteria; phylum Bacillota; class Clostridia; order Saccharofermentanales; family UBA5734; genus UBA5734. The sequence goes on along the minus strand of SABL01000011.1, from coordinate 3,249 downwards.
TCAACTTGTTCCAATCGACCAACGATGTCTTCCCTACCGCCGTCCGGATTGCCGCAATTGACCGGCTCAAGTCGGTCAGCGAACAATTTGCCCGCCTGCAGACCGCGTTGCAGGAAAAAGAGCAAGCCTTTGCCACGATCTTGAAAGTCGGCCGCACCCAGCTGCAGGACGCTGTTCCGGTCACGCTGGGCCAGGAATTCGGTGCCTGGGCCCAGGCGATCGCGCGCGACCGCTGGCGCTTGTATAAGGTTGAGGAACGGCTGCGCCAGGTCAACATGGGCGGCACGGCTGTCGGCACCGGGATCAACGCCCCACGCAAATACCTGTTCACCATGATCGACAAACTGCGCGAAGTCACCGGCCTCGGCCTTGCCCGCGCAGAGTATTTGATGGACCCGACCCAGAACAACGACGTTTTTGTCGAGGTTTCTGGTCTTTTGAAAACGGCAGCCGTCAGCCTCGGTAAAATCGCCAACGACCTGCGCCTGCTGTCTTCCGGACCGAGGGCCGGTTTCGGCGAAATTCGCCTGCCCGCCCTGCAGTCAGGTTCATCGATCATGCCGGGCAAGGTCAATCCGGTCCTGCCAGAAGCCGTCAACCAGGTTGCCTACCAGGTTATGGCCAACGATCTGGCCATCACCCTTGCGGCTCAGGCGGGCCAGCTCGAGCTCAACGCCTTCCTGCCGCTGATCGCCCACAACCTCCTGCAAATGCTCGATCTGCTCGACCACGTCGTGCCCTTGTTCATTGATAAATGCATTTCCGGCATTGTCCCTGATGAAGCGCGCTGCCGCGAGCTGCTCGAACGTTCGATGGCGATCGTCACGGCTTTGACCGGCCACATTGGCTATGACCAGGCGGCTGAAATCGCTGCCGAATGCCTGGCCAGCGGCGAAACCGTGCGTACGCGCCTGATTCAGCGGGGGCTTTTGACGACTGAGCAACTGGACAAAATCCTCGCCCCGGAAGCCATGACCAGTCCCGGAATCCCGGGCAGCAAATAGACCCTGGCAGACGCTGTCTGGCAGCACTCGCCGGGCAGAATCGCCTCAAATCCACACTGGAGGCCCTTAGACATGTCGATGAACAACACCCCGATGGCCAACCGCCTGGCGATTTCCATTTTTGGCAAACGCAATGCCGGCAAATCGTCCCTGATCAATGCGTTGACTGGCCAGAGCTTTGCCATTACGTCGCCTGTGGCTGGCACGACGACAGACCCGGTCCACAAAACGATGGAATTGCTGCCGATCGGTCCGGTAGTGATCACCGATACAGCCGGGCTCGATGATGTCGGCGAGCTGGGTGCGCTGCGTATCGAGAAGACCTATGAGGTCCTCAGAAAAACGCATTTGGCGATCGTGGTTGTCAGCGCCGAGGAAGGCGTCACCGATTTCGAGCGTGATTTCCTGGCCGACCTGAAAAAGCGCCAGACACCAACCGTGGTTGTGTTCAACAAAACTGATCTCAGCCCGATGGCCGAGGACCTTTTCAAGGAGCAGAAAAGAGCCCTCGCCCTGCCGGTGGTCCGGGTCAGTGCTGCGACCGGCGAAGGCATCGGTGCCCTGAAAGAACTGATCATCGAAAATGCCCGTTTCGACGAGGAAGAACTCGGCCTGGTTGGCGATCTGGTCCGGCCGGGGGAAATTGCCGTGCTCGTCACCCCGATCGACAAAGCCGCCCCGAAAGGGCGCCTGATCCTGCCCCAGCAGCAGGTGATCCGCGACTTGCTCGAAATCGATGCGATCACCATGATCACCAAGGAGCACGAGCTCAAACAGACTCTGGAAAGCCTCAAGCAGAAGCCGGCGATTGTGATCACCGACTCGCAGGCCTTCATGAAAGTGTCAGCCGACACGCCAACAGATATCCCGATGACGTCTTTCTCGATCCTGTTCGCGCGCCAGAAAGGCGACCTTGCCCCAATGGTTGAAGGCTTGCGCCGGATTGAGCAGCTGACGCCGCAGGACAAGGTCCTGATCGTCGAAGGCTGCACGCATCACCGCCAGTCGGACGACATCGGCACGGTCAAGATCCCTCGCTGGATCCGCCAGATCGTCGGCGGAGATGTCCAGTTTGAATGGGCTTCCGGCGTGCAATATCCGAAGAACATCGGCGACTACGCCGTGATTGTCCACTGCGGCGGTTGCATGCTCAATCGCAAGGAGATGCAATACCGGATCGCCCTGGCCCGCGAGCACGGGGTTGCAATCACCAATTACGGCATGCTTATTGCGTATACCATGGGCATCCTGCCCCGCGCCTTGAAGCCCTTCCCTGCTGCCATGCTCGCATTGGAAGAAGATTGACGGCGAGAACTACCGCTGGCGACGAGAGCCAGCGAGCCTATTTCTTAGCCAAAGCGGTAGCCCGTCATCGACAGGCTGCCGTACTGGCAGATTTCATTGAATGATTCGATCGTGTCATCCGGCCGCGCCGCTCCGAGCACATAGAGCAACGGCCAGTAGTGGTCCGGAGTCGGGATCGCCAGCCGGGCAGCCTCGGGACTGAACGTCTCCGGATGCAGCAGCGCAGCATGGTCGTGCTGGCGGATTTTATCACCGACAGCCTGGTCAAAGGTATAAGCCCAAGGCTCGCCGCCTTCGCTATTAAAATCGACCCGGCGCAAATTATGGACAATGTTGCCGCTGCCCAGGATCAGGACACCCTCGTCCCGCAAAGCCGCCAGCTGACGGCCGATCTTGTTATGCTGTTCTGGTGTTGCTGTGCGATCAATGCTCAGCTGGCAGACAGGGATGTCTGCATCCGGGAACACGTGTACCAGCACGGACCACGTCCCGTGGTCGATCCCCCAGTTGTTGTCGACTGTGCAGGGTGCCTGTGACTGGACACGGGCCGCCAGTTCGGGCGCACCCTGAGCCGGGTATTTCAGCTCGTACAGTTCACGCGGAAAACCGTACATGTCATAGATCTGGCGCGGCTGCACCTCATCATTGACCCAGGTTCCAGGAGCAAACCAATGCGCCGAAATGGCCAGGATCGCGCGCGGGCGCGGTAGATGCTGGCCAATTTCTCGCCACTTGCGGGTCAATGGATTTTGTTCGATCGCGTTCATCGGCGAACCATGGCCGACAAACAAAACGGGCATGCGTTGCATGGGCTACCTCCGATTGATTAAGCCAAACACATCCAAATAACGGCTTCAAATTTCTTCTTTTAAGTTTAGCAAATCCTGACCGCTGTGTCCGCACCTCTCAAATCTGGACTTATGCTTGTTTCCGTGAAATA
>SABL01000301.1 GCA_009928985.1 Clostridia bacterium | reverse complement strand
CATCGCAGCCGTAGCCGTCGGTCATGTCCATCACAGCCTTGACGGCATCGGTCTTGCCAGGATTGATCACGACGTCGGCGCCGAATTTTTTCGCCAGTTCGAGGCGGTCATCCTTCATGTCCATGACCACGAGCTTTTTCGGATTTTTCATCCGCAGGTAGGTGATCATGCCCAGGCCGAGCGTACCGGCGCCGGAGACGACAACGACATCTTCATTGCTAACGCTGCCGCGGTCGACAGCATGCTTGGAGCAAGCATAAGGTTCGATTAGGGCTGCTTTTTCGACCGGCAGGGATTTGTCGACCTTATAGATCAGGGCGCCCTTGGGCAGCTTCATGTACTCGGCCATGCCACCGTTAACTTCCTTCTGGAAGCCGTAGATGTCGTGTTTCTGGCACATCCAGTAGTGGCCGTCTTTGCAAAATCTGCATTCCCAGCAGGGAACGATCTGGTCGGAAACGACACGGTCACCGATGGCGATGTCGCCTTTGAAATTCGGCCCGATGGCAACGACTTCGCCATAGAACTCGTGGCCAGGGATGAAGGGGGTGCGCACCCAGGACGGTTGGACTTCATCGCCCCAGAACATGGCAGCTCCGTGGTGCGCTTTGGCGTCGCCGGCGCAAATGCCGCAGGCTTCGACTTTGATCAGGACATCGCCTTCACCGAGTTCCGGCACCGGGTATGCGGTTTCCAGCTTGTATTCGGTCTGGCTGTATGCAACGAGGGCTTTCATGGTTTTCGGAATCGACATGGTTCTTTCCTCCTGTAAATACTTTGGGTTTGCTTTTTACCATTGGGGCTTAACAGACTGAAATCAGGCACGGATCTTGTCACCCGTATCGATGTCAAAGATGTGAGTCTTGTCTTCGCGGACCTTGATCCGGATCACATCGCCTTGCTTGTACAAGGTTTCATCCGAGGTGATCAGGGTCAAGTACTCTTCGCCGATGCGGATGCCGATGCGTTTTTCATCGCCGAGATTTTCAAAAACGGCAATTTTGACTGGGGAGCCGTCATCTGCAATCAGCAAGTCATTGGGTCGGATACCCAACGTCACGTGCCTGCCAGTTTTGAGGATTTTCGTATATTTGGGTGGCACGGCGATTTTAACCGAGCTTTCCGGGAAGGAAAAATACAGAACGTTATCTTCTTCTGTGATCGTGACTTTGTTCAGGTTCATCGGTGGCTCACCGATGAATCCAGCGACAAAGACATTGACCGGATCATCGTAGACCTCATACGGTGTGCCGAACTGCTGCAGGAGCCCGTCTTTCATGATGCAGATCTTGTCGGACAGGGACATGGCTTCGAGTTGGTCATGGGTGACGATGATCGTTGTGCAGCCAACTTCCTTGTGCAAACGCTTGAGTTCGGTGCGCAGGATCTGGCGCATCTTGCCGTCGAGATGCGAGAGCGGCTCGTCCAGCAAGAGGAGTTTGGGCCGGCGGACCAGGGCACGGGTGATGTTGACGCGCTGTTTCTGGCCTCCGCTCAGGGCAGCTGGCTTCATGTCCAGAAGTTCTTCGACCTTCATCAGCGGCGCAATGCGCATGACTTCCTTCTTGATGTCTGCTTCACTCATTTTCTTGGCGCGCAGGTTGAACGCGATGTTGTCATAGACGGTCAG
>SABL01000300.1 GCA_009928985.1 Clostridia bacterium | reverse complement strand
AGCGCCCCCATGGTGGAGCGCTTATCCAGCGCTTCCTCGACTTCGGCGGGCAAGGAAATATTCTCGACTAGCAGTTTCGCCAACTCCAATCCGACCAGTGAACTGATCGCCAAGATCATTTTCGAAAAATTGTCGGCCAAGCTTACCAAAGCTATACAATCAAAACGGGTCCAGGAGGGGTTGCTGAGCAAAATCCGGAAGACTGGTACCAGGCTCTGGTGGCAACTGTCCGGACTGCAACTGCCGGCCTGGATTCCACCTGCCTGGCTCTGGCACTGTCAACTCAAGGTGCCAGTTCGCTGTTGCTAGACCAGAACCATCAGCCGTTGACCCCGGCATTGAGCTGGATGGATACTCGTGCTGAATACCAGGCTTTAGCGATCAAGGAAAACCTGGGAGATGACACCATTTATAAGATTACCGGCTGGCCTTGCGAGAGCAGCCTGGACATGGCCAAGTATGCCTGGCTGCATGAGAAGGAGCCTGAACGGGTTCGCCAGGCAGCCGCTTATGTATCTACGATTGATTACATCCAATTGCGCTTGACTGGGCAATTGTGCATAGACCCTTCAAACGCAGCCATGCGCCAGCTGATGGATATCCAAACCCTGCAATGGGATACCCGAATTTTAAGCGAAATTGATCTGCCAGAGCGTCAACTGCCAACCATCCGAAAGAGCGGAGAGCAAATTGGAACTCTGACCTTGGCTGCTGCAGCGGATTTGGGACTTGATCCGTCCGTTGTTGTCATTTTGGGTGCGCACGACCAGTATTGTGGAGCTGTTGGGGCCATGGCACTGGAGCCGGGTGAAATTGTTCTATCCACCGGGACAGCATGGGCACTGCTTGCAACGGTCGACCATCTGGTGTATTCCCCTTCCCGTCTGTCTCCGGGACCTCATGCTTTGCCCGGCCTGTATGGTGCCTTGGCCACGATCTCTACCGGTGGAATGACCCTGGATTGGCTGAATCAGAAAATTACTGGGCTGGATTATGCAGCGATTGAATCATGGCTGGCTGATTCACCAGTCCGTCACCCCAATCTGCTTTTCTATCCGTATCTGGCAGGAGCCAATCACCCGACCTGGCAAGCACAGCATAGGGGTGTTTTCCTCGGTCTCGAACTGGGACATGACCGGTTCGACATGACTTTGGCCTGCCTGGAGGGTCTGGCTTTTCAGACTCGCCTGATTCTCGATGATTATGAACAAGCCGGTATTCCTGTTCAGCGGATCAAAGTCATCGGCGGTGCCACTCGTAGTCCTGCCTGGATGGGCATACTCCAGGCTGTATGCGGTATTCCGCTGGACGTCCTTGAACTTGCAGACGCCTCTTGCCTGGGCGCAGCTGCAATAGCTGGTGTTGGCTGTGGTCTTTTTTCCGATTATTCAGAGGCCGCCACCAGAATAGCCAGCCAGACCAGAACGCTGTCAGTTGTCTCTGCTGATCAGGATTTTTATCAGGTGAAATACAGGCTTTTTAAAGATCATCTAAATGTGTCGGGACATCCCGGGAACGGAGGTTTTTGACATGTCCGATTGCTTTGCCTATGACCTTAGGGATGCCGAATTTTATGACCGGGAAATTCAAGCCCGTCTGCCTGAAAAAATCGTGGATGCCCATTGCCATGT
>SABL01000093.1 GCA_009928985.1 Clostridia bacterium | reverse complement strand
CTATTATAAAGACCAGGCCACCGTTGATCTGATGACCGCAATCCAGGCTTATCTCAAAGATGTCGGCATCCAGATGGAATTCCAGCTGGTCGAGGGCGATCTGGCCACCATCCTCTGGAAAGCACCGGAAGACCAAGTCAAAGGCCCCTCTGCTGTTGACTGGGATATCGCCTACGCCGCCAATGCCGCCTTGTCTCTCCATGAGTACTACAACCGCTACCGCACTGGTTCAGCCACCAATTCCCACACACCCCAAGATGACACGCTCAACGCCCTGATCGATGCCACCAATGCTTCAGCCGATGTCACTGTCCAGCTGGATGCTTTCAAGGAATTGAGCAAATACGAGAACGAGAGCATGTTCACCATGGCTCTGTACTACCAGCCGATTTTCCTGATCACCAGCGACCGTCTCGGTGAATTCAAAAAAGGAACACCGCAATTCAACTACGACTGGGGCATCCAGAACTGGAACATCCAGTAAAGCGCCTGGCTCTTTAAGCCAATCTGGCTCGAGGGAAGGGCCGGTCTCCGCCGGCCCTTCCCTTTTTCTCTCACAGGACCACCTGAACCGATGGAGGGTAATGTATGCTCAAGTTTTTCCTGAAAAAGATCCTGGCGATGATTCCCATGGCCTTGGTCATCTCTTTCCTCATCTACCTCGGCCTCGAACTGACGCCGGGCGATGCCGTTTCCTACATGATCCCTCCCGACCAGCTGGCCAATGTCTCCCCGGAGAAACTGGAAGCCATTCGCGAACTGTACGGCCTCAATGACCCCTTCATCGTCCGCTACTTCCGCTGGCTGCTCCAGATGCTGCAAGGAAATTTTGGCTTTTCCCTGACCAACGGTGTTCCAATCAAAAAAATCCTGCTCGAAACCTACCCTGCCACGCTCGAACTTTCTGTGGCAGCACTCCTGATCTCGACCCTGCTGGGCAGCTTCCTCGGCATAATCAGTGCCATCCGCCGTGGTTCCATCGCGGACAATGCCCTGACAGTCGCCGGCATGCTTGGCGTTTCGATCCCGCAGTTTTTTCTCGGCATGGTCAGCATCCTCGTCTTCGCCCTCCAGCTCAAATGGCTGCCAATCGGCGGCCGGATGCTGCCCAGCCAGACAGATCTCATCAGCCTCATCCGCGTCCTGATCCTGCCGGCGCTCGTCCTGGGCGTCACGTTGACCGCCGGTGTCATGCGCTATTCACGTTCGAGCATGCTCGACACCATGAACAAGGATTACATCCGCACGGCCCGTTCCAAGGGCTTGCCTGAATGGCGCGTCAACCTCATTCATGGCTTTCGTGTCGCCATCACCCCGGTCGTCGTCCTGATTGGTTTCCGCCTGCCGATGCTGATCGGTGGATCCGTCGTCATTGAAACCATTTTCCAGTGGCCGGGCATCGGTAATGCATTCAATATGGCAGTTCGCGGCCAGAATTACCCCCTGGTCATGATGATTGCCTTATTCTCCGTTTTCGCTGTCCTGATCGCCAGCTTGCTGGTCGATATCCTGACTGCTGCACTCGATCCCCGCGTCAAATTGCATTAAGGAGTGGCCCATGTTCACATTAACCCGTTCCAGGACCCGGCTTGACCGCCAATTTGACCGCATCCGCGACCGAGAAGAAGCCGGCCTGAATAAAAAGAGCACGACCAGCCGCGCCCTGCGCAAGCTACTGAACAACCGGCTGGCCATGTTTGGACTGGCAGTCTTTCTGATCATCCTTTTGTCGAGTGCCTTTGCCCCACTACTGACTTCCTATGATCCACTGGGCGTGGACATGCGCTCGATCCTGAAAAAGCCCTCGCTCTTGCACCTCTTCGGCACTGACAAGCTTGGCCGCGATGTGTTCACCCGCGTCCTGTATGGTGGCCGGATCTCAATTTTTGTCGGTTTAGGCTCAGCCCTTGGTGCTGCCTCAATCGGCGTCCTGCTCGGTGCCTATGGTGGCTACAAAGGTGGCTGGTTTGACAAGACCGTCATCCGCTTCTCCGAGATCTTCATGTCTTTTCCCCAGCTCATCCTGGTCATGATGCTGGTTTCGATTTTCGGCCAGGGCCTTTCGAACCTGATGATCATTTTCATCATCACCGGCTGGGGCAGTGTCTACCGCCTGACCCGGGCCCGCATGCTCTCCCTGCGCGAAGAAGAATACGTCCAGTCGCTGAAAAGCTTCGGACTCAACGACTTCATCATCTGCTACAAACACATCCTGCCCAATGCGATCAGCCCCATCGTCGTCAACATCACTCTGAGCACCGCCATGTTCATCCTCGAGGAATCCGCCCTGAGCTTCCTGGGATTGGGGGTTCCGCTGGAAATTGCCACCTGGGGCAATATCCTCAACGCCTCGCAGGACCTTTACACCCTGCAAAATACATGGTGGCTGTGGTTGCCCGTCGGTGTCACGATCTCCCTGTTCGTCATGAGCATCAACTTTGTCGGTGACGGCCTGCGAGATACCACCGACCCGACCCAGCAGGGATAATCCGAGGAGGAGCCAACATGGATCTCAAACCCGTCATTACTGTTGATAACCTGCGCACGTATTTTTATAACGACAAACGCTGCAACAAGGTTCTCAACGGCATCTCGTTCAAACTCTTCAAAGGCCGCACGCTCTGCGTCGTCGGCGAATCGGGCTGCGGCAAGAGTGTGACCGCGTCCAGCATCATGCAGCTGCTACCCGTCTTGTCACGGATCGAAAGCGGTTCGATCACCTACCACGGGGACAAGAACGACATCCGCATCGATCAACTCGAGCGCAATGGCAAAACCATCCGCAAGCTGCGCGGTTCAGACCTGGCCATGATCTTCCAAGATCCGATGACAGCTCTCAATCCGGTCTACACCATCGGCTGGCAGATCATGGAAAACCTCAAGTACCACACTTCGCTCAACATGAAGGAACGGCGCAAAAAGGCCATAGATTTGCTCGAACAAATGGGCGTTTCCAACCCGGGCAAACGCGTCGACCAGTACCCCCACGAGCTGTCAGGCGGGATGCGCCAGCGGGCGATGATCGCCATGGCCATGAGCTGCAACCCCAAAGTCCTGATCGCCGATGAACCGACCACCGCCCTGGATGTCACCATCCAGGCCCAGATTTTCGAATTGATCACCCAGCTCAAGGCCGAACACGAAACCGCGGTCATGCTGATCACCCATGACATGGGTGTCGTCAGCGAGCTGGCTGACGATGTCGCTGTCATGTACATGGGCAATATCGTCGAACAGGGCCCTGTGCGCGAAGTTCTGAAAAATCCATCTCACCCCTACACCTCAGCTCTCCTGCGCTCCATTCCCGTTCTGCACCAGGGCGCCAGCCAGGACCTCCAACCGATCCGGGGCGTCACACCCGATCCCCTGGACCGGCCCAAAGGCTGCCAATTCGGTCCCCGCTGCGATTTCTACACAGCGCAATGCGACCAGATGCCCGATGAAACGGCCGTCGATGCAACCCATTTTGTCCGTTGCTGGCATGCAGATGCTTGCCGGGCAGCCCAAAAACCCGCCCCAGATCATGCAGCCGGTCAGCAGCCGGTCGTCCAGTGAGGTGTCCTATGGAATCGAACAAAGAAGTTCTCGTGCAACTTAAAGGGGTAAAAACTTACTTCCCTGTCCGCTCGGGATTTTTCAACAAAGTCGTCGACCACGTCCAGGCCGTCAATGATGTCGATCTGACCATTTATCGCGGTGAGACGCTTGGTCTGGTCGGTGAATCCGGCTGTGGCAAAACAACACTCGGCAAAACGATCATCCAATTGATCAAGGCGACAGACGGCGAGATCAACTACAATTTTGGCAGTGAAATCGGGGTTCACGACCTGCGCCATGTATCCGGCGAAATCGAAGACCTGGCTCGCAAGCGCATTCAAATCGTTTTCCAGGACCCTTACTCGTCGCTCAATCCGGCTTTCACCATCTATCAGTCCCTGCGCGATCCGCTGGCCAAGTTTGGCATAAAAGAAAAAAACAAGCAGCGCGAGCTGATCGGCAACTTACTGGAAGCCGTCAATATGCGCCGGGAATACATGGATCGTTATCCGCACGAATTTTCCGGCGGCCAGCGCCAGCGCATCGGCATCGCCCGTGCACTGTGTGTCGACCCGGAAATGGTTGTCTGCGATGAAGCAGTCTCTGCGCTCGACGTATCCATTCAGGCCCAAGTCCTCAATCTGCTCAAAGATCTGAAACGCCGGCTCAAGCTGACCTACATATTCATCACTCACAACCTCAGCGTTGTCGAATACATCAGTGACCGCATCGCGGTCATGTATCTCGGGCGCATCGTCGAGTTGGCCGAGACCCGCCAGATTTTCGACCACACCATGCATCCTTACACCGAAGCGCTGCTCTCGGCCATCCCGGTCGTCGATCCCGACCACAAAACCCAACGCATTGTCCTCGAAGGGGATGTGCCCAATCCGATCAATCCTCCGGCCGGCTGCAATTTCCATCCCCGTTGCCGCCAATGCATGGAGATCTGCAAAACTGAGCGTCCCACGCTCCAAAAGCACCTCGTCGATGGCAAAGAGCATTTCACAGCCTGCCATCTCTACACCAAGGCAGAGACGAGGGCCGAATGAACCTGACAGCTCATGCTGCTTGCGATGTTCTCGTGATCGGGGCTGGACTTGCCGGCATCCGGGCCGCTCTAACCGCAGCTGCCGAAGGTCGCACGGTCATTCTGGCCAGCAGCGCCAACATCTTTTCCGGCTCCAGCTTTTTTCCCGGTACCTGGGGTTTTGGCCTGATCGGTCCGGAAAACCAGGCCGACGAAGCCGACCTGGCCGCAACCATCGAGCGCATCGGCTGCGACATGGCCGATCCCAAGCTGGTCCAGACGTTCGTGTCCGGCATCCAGCCGGCGATCGCTGAAATCAAAGCCCAAGGCATCCATTTGCACCGGGCCGCGAATGCGAATGAACGCGAGTTCATCCCCTGTTTTGACCACAAGCACCGCGACTGGAACCGGATCGAAGCCGAGAATGCCCGGACGGTTTTTGCCCAGCGCATCGCCGAGCTGGGCATTGAAACCCGGCCGTTTTGTGAACTGCTGGAAATCGTGGTCCAAGATGGTCTTGTCCGCGGAGCGGTTGTTCATGAAGACGGCCAGATCCGCCTGATTGCCTGTGGCGCACTCGTTCTGGCCTCCGGTGGCTTTGGCGGCCTGTTCAAGCACCGCCTGACCTCGGATGATGTCAGTGGCAGTGTGCAGAGCATTGCCCTGAGAAGTGGCGCCGAGCTGGTCAATCTCGAGTTCATGCAGATCATGCCTGGCTATCTCTCACCGATTTACAAGATTGTTTTCAATGAAAAAACCTTCCGCTTTGCCCAGTTGATGGACAGTTTCGACTTGCCACTGCTCCTGGGCATGGACCAGGGCCAGGACTTGCTGGACGAACGTGCCGGGTATGGGCCTTTTACTTCCCGGCTGAAATCGCGGCTCGTCGATCTTGCACTCTTCAAAGCGCAGCAAGCCGATCCTTCGGGTGTCACTGTTACCTACACACAGGACATGATCGAGCATCCACCGGAACTGATCCGGACGTATTTTGAATGGATGGCCAAAGCCAAGCATCTCTCGATGTCAGAGCCGGCCAAAATCGGCTTGTTTGCCCATGCGGCCAATGGCGGCATCCGGATCGACACGACTGCCGCGACTCGTGTCCCAGGCCTTTTCGCCTGTGGCGAGGCAACCGGCGGTATGCACGGCGCCGACCGGATCGGTGGGCTGTCAACGGCCAACGGCCTGGTTTTCGGTGGCATCGCCGGACGTTCCGCCGCTCAGTTTGCCGCAGAAAATCCAGTGCAGCAAGGGCTTGGCTGCACATTCGAGGCCACTGCATCAACTGATCTTGCTGACATGCTGACTGAACTGCGTGAGCTGATGTATCGAGCTGCCCTGGTCATCCGGACAAAAAAGGGCCTTGAACAAGCCCTGGCCCAGATCGACCAGATCACTGGCCGCCTTCAGGCCACCGTGCCCTCTACCTCACTGACAGAAAAACCGGCCGATGCCAAATCCCTGGCTGCCTCTTGCCGGCTCAAAGATCAGCTTATGACCGCACGGGCGATCCTCACTGCCGCAACCCTGCGCTGTGAAAGTCGTGGTTCGCATTTCCGCGGCGACCATCCTGAACAAGATCCGGCACAATCCTCGCCGATCGTGGTTTCCCTGCAGGGGGGTTCCATCCAGGTTCGGTTCCACCCACTGGCCGGCACATGATCCGCCTCGGGATAGCCGGGATCGGCACCATTGCCAATGACTACATCGGGCTGATCCAGGACGGCCGCGTGAAGGACGTCCACATCACGGCCCTGTCCAGCCGCAATCCGCAAAATCTGGACCAGGCGATGGCACGGCATGGTCTTGCCGGTGTGCAAGGTTTTACCGACTATTCTGCCATGCTCACCAGCGGTCTGCTGGATGCGGTCCTGATCTGTACACCGCACCAGGAGCACCCTGGCATGGCTCGCCAGGCGCTCGATCATGGTTTGCACATCCTGGTTGAAAAGCCAATCGGGGTGGATCCGGCCGATGTGCGTCATTTACTCGATCACCTGGCTGAGCATCCGCACCTGACGGGGGGTGTGCTGTATAACCGGCGCCAGGCCAGTGCCTACCAGCGGATCAAGCAATGGATGTCAGAAGGCGCAATCGGCGACCTGGTCCGGGTTACCTGGCTGATCACCAACCTGTACCGCACCCAGGCCTATTACCGCACCAGCCCCTGGCGCGGCACCTGGGCCGGCGAAGGCGGCGGCCTTTTGATGACTCAGGCGTCGCATCAGCTCGACCTGCTGCTCTGGCTCTGTGGCCTGCCGGATTCGGTCCAGGCATTCTGCCAGACCGCCGATCGTGAAATAGAAGTTGAAAACGAAGCGGTGCTTTTTCTGCAGTATCCTGGAAAGGCGCGGGGCCAATTCATCGCGACGGCCCGGGAAACTCCCGGCAGTAACCGTTTGGAAATTGCCGGCACACGCGGCCAGATCGTGATCGAAAATGACAGTCTGGTCCAAGTTAGCATTCTGTCTCAGGACGAGCGCGAATTTGCCCGTCTGGCCACCGGACCTTTTGTCCAGCCCGCATGCACCCATGAAGAATTTGTCCATCACGACCACGATAACCGCGTGCAGCAAGCCGCTACGATCCAGAATTTCATCGACACCATCGCTGGGAAAGCCCGCATTGCCTGCAGCCTGGCCGATGCAGCCAATTCTTTAGGGTTGATCCAGGCGGCTTATCTATCCCATTGGACCGGTCAGCAAGTACCCGTACCCCCTCCGATCCATCCGTTTCAGGCAGAACTAGCTAATCACATCTGATCTCTGAGTGTAGACATCGATTCAAGACAAGAGGAGCTCATCATGAACAAGACGCGCATTGTCTGCTATGGCGATTCCAATACGTGGGGCTACGACGCCTCAACCGGCCTGAGATTTCCCGATGATGTCCGCTGGACCCAACTACTGGCCGAGCGGCTGGGGCTCTCGTACCAGATCTGCGAAGAAGGGCTCTCCGGCCGGACCAGCGTTTTTGAGGACCCGTTGTTTGAAGGCCTCAATGGACTTGCGAGCCTGACACCGATTCTGGGTTCACACAACCCGATCGATCTTCTGGTTGTCATGCTCGGTACCAACGACTGCAAACAGCGCTTTGCCGCGACCGCCCAGAACATTGCCGATGGGGTCCGGCGCTTGGTCCAGAAGGCCCAGATCCTGCCAGTCTGGCGCAACCAGCCCCAGGTTCTGATTGTCGCCCCAATCCTGATCGGCGAAGCGATCTCCACCGTGCCGCGTATCAGCGAAGGCATGGGCGCAGTCTGTGCCGAAAAATCCTGGCAGCTGCCCCGTTTGCTCGAAGCGACCGCAGCCGAATGCAGTTGCCATTATCTCGATGCCAATGCCGTCGTCACCGCCAATACCGTCGACTACATGCATTTCGACCTGGCAAGCAACCAGCGCTTCTGTGATCTGCTGGCGGATTGGATCGCACAATCAGGGAATGATTGGACGTGATGGCAGCCACTTGACCGGGCGCCTCACCCCGTCACGAGCTGCAGCCTGACCACGTCATCGGTCATGCGGGCCAGATCGCCCCGGTCGAGGACAATCTCCGCGGCCCGGGCGTTTGCCAGAACATGTGAGACCTTACGCCCGCCGCACAGGGCATTGGTCTGGCCTGAACGGGCGATAACCCAGGCGATGGCCAGATGGGAGATTTCGCACTGGTATTTTTCACACAGCGGTGCCCAGCTCTTCAGCACCTCGACCACCTGGACCCGGTTTTCCTGCTTGTACCACGGGTTGCGATGTCTGACATCCCCCTCCGGCACGATCGTCTCCATGGTGACTTTGCCGCTGAGAAGACCCTGCTCCAGTGGCATGTAGGCCTGCAATGTGATCTTGTGCTGCTCGCACAGGGGCAGCAGGTTGAGTTCAACGTCCGTGCGCGTGAGCAGGGAATATTTCTGCTGGATCAGGTCGATCCGGCCGTATTTCAGATAGTCCTGCACGTGCTCAGCTGTGACATTGGAGACGCCGATCGCCCGGATCTTGCCCGCTTGCTTGAGCTCTAAAAGCGCCTCCATGGTTTCGCTGATCGGCGTCTGAAATGGCTCGATGGCTTGCCAATGGGTGATAAACAGGTCGAT
>SABL01000299.1 GCA_009928985.1 Clostridia bacterium | reverse complement strand
GGTCATGCCCGACGAAACCGGTAAAATGCCGGATCCGAAAAAATTGTCCATTACGAGCACCACCATGATCGTCCTCGACAAAGACGAAAACCCCGTCCTCCTCTTCGAATCCGACTGGGCCATCGACTGGGCCATCGACCGCAACACCGGCCTGAAACTCGCCAGCATCCACGGCACGTGAATATTTGCCTGAAAACGGACGGCGTCCGTTTTCAGGCAACCATACCAAAAGCCCCGGAGACCAGTGGTTTCCGGGGCTTTTGCAATTTCGTGACTTTGACTGTTTATGCAGTTAGCTGAGTATTTCCAGAACGGCTTGTTTCATCTGGTCGCGTTCGATGGTCTTGCTGTGCAGGATGTCGCGCAGGCTGAGGTCTTTGAGCGGGGCGGGGATTTCCAGGCCGCTTTCGCCTGAGAGCTCGTTGAGGAGCACTTCTTCGCTTCGGCCGCGGCTGTAGCCGTTGCCAAACAAAGCATCGCTGACGGCTGCGCCGAATTTGAAAGGGCTGGCCGTGGAAACGAAAATCACACAGGAGCTGTCGCCGGAGCGCTGGGCATAGCGGCCGTAGACATTGAAGCCGACAGCGGTGTGGGTGTCGATCAGGTGATCGGTGCGGTCATAGACATCGCGGATTGTCTTGGTTGTGCCAAAATCATCGGCGAAACCACCGACAAAAACATCCTGCAAGGCGCGCAAGGTGACCGGGTCGACGGTGTAGGCACCATCCTTCTGCAACTTCTCCATCCAGTCCCGGATGGTTTCAGCTCTGCGCCCAGTCAGTTCAAACAGCAATCGCTCGAGGTTGCTGGAGATCAGGATGTCCATCGACGGGGTGTTGGTCTTGAAAAATTCCCGGCGCCGGTCATAGGTCCCGCAGCGGATAAAGTCAGACAGGACTTTGTTTTTGTTAGACGCGCAGATCAGCTTGTTGACCGGCAAGCCCATGGCCCGGGCGTACCAGGCCGCCAGGATATTGCCGAAATTCCCGGTTGGGACCACGATGTTGATCTTTTCACCGGATTCGATTTTTTCCCTGGCCAGCAAATCCGCATAAGCCGAAAAATAGTAGACAATCTGCGGGGCCAGCCGGCCCCAATTGATGGAATTGGCGGACGAAAGCAGGACGCCCTTGGCTTTCAGTTCTTCCGCAAAGGATTTGTCATTGAAAATGGTCTTGACGCCAGACTGGGCGTCGTCAAAACTGCCTTCGACGGCCAGGACATGGCAATTGGTTCCTTCGGTGGTGACCATCTGCAGGCGTTGGATCTCGCTGACACCTTGGGAAGGGTAAAAGACGATGACCGAAGTCCCTTCGACATCCGAAAAACCTTCCAGGGCTGCTTTGCCGGTGTCGCCGGATGTGGCCGTGAGAATGCAGACCTGGGACGTCTCGCCGGTCTTGCGGATGGCAGCCGTCATCAGGTGGGGCAGCAGCTGCAGGGCCATGTCCTTGAAAGCGGCAGTCGGCCCGTGCCAGAGCTCGAGCATGAATTCCTTGTTGTTGTACTTGTTGAGCTGGGCCAGAGGGGCTGGATCCGGGCCAAATTTTTCTTCGGCATAGGCAGCGCTGGCATAGTCACGCAATTCATCCCGGGTGTAGTCGGTCAAAAACAGCGCCAGAATCTCGACGGCGCGCTCAACATAGGTTTTC
>SABL01000298.1 GCA_009928985.1 Clostridia bacterium | reverse complement strand
ACCGCCGGTCCATTCTTTGCCCGGATCGGATCATTGTTCCATCTGATCAGAGCGGCCAAAGACGAAGACCATGCAGAAGACACGGCTGACAGAGCGAGGCCGCCAGCGACAACCGATGTGACCGAAACAGCCAGCGACGTGGATGACTCGTTTGCCGTGATGCTGGCAGAGATGGAAACCATCTGCCTCTGAGGGCTTTTGTACTGCTTTCGATGGGCCAAGTCCCGGCGCCCTTGCTCCAGACCGTGGCTGAACAGTGCAATGAGGCTATGACTAAAGGATATTCTTGATGATTGAAAAGGTACCAACCCATTCGTATCAGGCTAATGGCCGGGATCCACTGTGGACCCGGCCCTTTGTCTTTCTCATGTTGCAGAACCTGCTGTTCTGGGTCGCGATGAACATGTTCACCACCACCATGCCAGGGTATGTCCTGGCGATCGGTGGCACAGCCGCCCAGACAGGCATCCTGGTCGGACTTTTTTCCTACGCGGCCTTGCTGTTCCGGCCAGCCAGTGGTGTCCTGCTCGACCGCTGGGAAAGGCGGAAAGTCCTTCTGGCGGGCACCGTCCTGGCGACGGCGGTCTCATTTGTCTATCCATTTGCGTCTTTCCTGACGGGACTGATGCTCCTGAGATTCATCCATGGCCTCGGTTTTTCGGCCTACAGCACGGCTTCGTCAACCATGGCAGCGGACATTGTGCCGGAAAGCCGCATGTCGGAGGGGCTGGGTGTATTTGGCCTGGCCAATACAATCAGTATGGCCATGGGCCCGTCAATCGGCCTGGCCTTGGTCGGATACGGCTACCAGAGGCTCTTTCTGGTCATCGGAGGCCTGATGGTGGTCAGTCTGGTCCTGGTTTTCTGGATCGACGGTTCGGTCACAAGTCGCTATCATGAACATCAGGATGAGGCGACCCAGAGCCTGCCTGTTGCGGCAAAGGCTGTAAGTCCCAGGCCACAAAGCCTGCTGGTGGTCGTGCGCGGCATGTTGGAAAAGTCGGCGCTCCGGCCTTCGATCGTAGCTTTTTTCATGCTGATCTCGGTGGGTTCGATCATGGCTTTCCTGCCCTTGTACGGAAAGGATCGTGGGTTTGATAACATCGGGCTGTTTTTCACCGTCTATGCCGGCGCACTGATCCTGGCTCGCTTCATGACCGGCCGCCTGGCCGATGAACATGGCTCCAACATCGTGTTCATCCCGAGCTTGCTGCTGGCCATCACCTCCACGCTGCTGCTGGCTTTTGCCAGAAATGAGACGACCCTGCTGCTGGCGGCCGTGTTCTATGGTGCCGGTACAGGACTGGCGTTCCCGATCCTGAGTGCCATTCTGATCCGCCTGGCGCCCCGGGAACGGCGTGGCGCTGCCAATGCCACCTTTTTTGCTGCCATCGACATCGCGGTAGGAACCGGCAGCATTGCCATGGGGCTGGTCTCGCAATACTGGGGTTACACGGCTTTTTTCCTGATCACAACCGTCATTTTCCTGATCAGCCTGGTTTTGTACATCTTGTTACTGGGCCGTCTGGAAGACAAGACGCAGGAACGGATCAGAATCGAATATTGTGAACCGTGTGCATCGACTGAGTCAGATGCGCTCGATTAGGACCAAGATCATTCTGGGCTTGCTGGGGGTGCTGACCCCTTTGATT
>SABL01000297.1 GCA_009928985.1 Clostridia bacterium | reverse complement strand
CCGGTGGTCGAGGCAAAGATGAACAGAGGAATCACCAGGCCCCAAAGCCCCCCCCCAGCCGCTTCCCGCCGCGAAGGCGGTAACGAGTGCGGAAAAGGCGCAGGCATAACAGCCAACCAATAACACCCTGTCGTAGCCATGGCGGAGAACCAGTCGTGCATTCAGCATGTTGGCCAGCATGATGCCAACAATGCCCACGGCAAACAGCAAACCATACTTTTGTACCGGAACGTGATAGTAGCTGATGTAGGCAAAGGGCGTTCCCGCTATGTAGGCGTACATACCCGCATACAGGAAGGCACCGGTTCCCACGTACCCAAGCAGACGTCGGTTTTTGAGAAGGGTGAGGTAACGAAGCATTGCCAGGCCAAGATGTTCCTGGTTGCGTCTGGCGACAGGCAAGGTTTCTGGAATCGACATCAGGGCACAAAGAGTTGCCAGCCCTACACCTACTAAGACCCAGAAAATTGCCCTCCAACCGGCAAGGGCGACGATCTGCCCGCCAACCGTTGGCCCGATGAGCGGTGCGATGGTCATCACGGTGATCAGGGTGGAGAGCATCTGGGCTGCACGATTCCCTTGATAAAGATCGCGCACCATGGCACGCGACAGGGCCACGCCAGCACATGCTCCCACAGCTTGGACGACTCGCCATGCAATCAAAATCTGGGCACTGGTGGCCAGCGCACAGCCCGCCGAACCAAACACGAACAAGACCAACCCGGCAGCCACTGAAGGCCGACGCCCATACCGGTCGCTGATCGGCCCCCACAACAGCTGGCCAAGGCTAAAACCAATGAGGTAGCCGGAAATAGTCAGTTCGATCATGCCGGTTTCCGCAACCAGTGACTGGGCCATAAGCGGCATGGCCGGCAAATACAAATCGGTGGAGATCGAGGCAAACCCCATCAGCATGCTCAGAACTGCAAGAACATACCAACCCGGTTTGATGGCTATGGGTTCAGCTATGGTGTTGGCTTTAGCCGATTTTATCGAAATTGAGGCGGCCACTTACAGCTCCTGTGCTCCTGTTATGACAATTATTTTTCCATCAATAGCATCACGCATGTTTGCACCCCGATAGCTTCCTGCCTTTCATTTACCTGAATCCGTGAGCCCTTAGCTCAGACTAGTGTGAACCAGTCTGGTGCCGGCAATTTTCGGGGCCTTTAGTGCCCCGCATCTTGTTCCAGCCGCACTCTATGGCGACATTGGCGTCTTGCTCCTTGAAATCTCAGTAAAATTCTGGCCAGAGGGCGCACTTCTCCTGTTGCTGGCCAGTTTTGAGCCGGTGGCTGGGCTCAGCCAGCCGATACAAGTTGCTCGTATACCCCCTGAAAGGCGGCAAACACCGGACAGTGGCGGCTGAAGCGCAAGATAAGCCGCCGGCCGGTGCTGATCAGCCGGGCTGCCAGGTAGATCAGCTCCTGGATCACCGTGCGGATACGGCGGCGTTTGGCCGGGTGGCGGATCGGCGCGAACTGGCCGAGCAGTCCCATCTGGCCGATGGCCCGGAGGATGTTGTAGGCAAAGGTCCCCAGTGCCATGACCAGCGCGTTGGTGGCGAACTTGCCGCTGGGCAGCCGCTCCAGGTCGAGATCGGTCTTGAACTCGCTGTGGAACTGCTCCGAGGTGGCGTGGTCCCGGTACAGG
>SABL01000296.1 GCA_009928985.1 Clostridia bacterium | reverse complement strand
GATCGCCATTGTCCGACAAGACCAGGTAGCCAAAGCTGATCGATGCGCCGTCTGACACAGTTCCCAAGATCGGAAAGCTGGTGTAGAGGGTCGTATTATTCAAATTGAGATTGCCATAAAACCAGTAGGCTGGTTCATCTTCAAGGCTGCCTATCAAAACCCGATTATGAGCGTCATCGCTGAAATAAAGCGCCCGGATCCCTTCATCACCGGGATTGACTGCCGGGCGGACCTCGAAATACTTGCCGGCGGAATAATATTCGATGTTGGCTACATTCTCCGCCAGATTCTTGAAATCCTGCTCATTTTCCAAAATCCAAGGATCTGTCAGCGTGCCTTCACCGCCGAATTCATGTTCGATAAAAGCATCTGAATCTTCCTCCATGGCCGATGTGACCAGAAATGAAGGCAACTGGTTGATGAGCATCAGCACAACCAAAAGGACGGCTGCAAACCGCCTGATGCTGACCTGTGTCCTGAACTGTACGATGCTCATGCCTTACTCCCTGGATGATCTTGTGATGGTAATTTTCGTGCCTCAGATCCTGCCTGTCTCAACTGTCCGGCAGGATTTCATACTGGACATCCTCCTCGGTGATCGTGCTTTCCGGATCAACTTTGAAAAATTGCAGGGCTACGCTGGAATAGGCCTGCAGGGGAACTACCAGAATGCCGATTTGCTTATTGTAATGACCTGGCAGGTTGACAATGACCTGATAAGCTGTGGATTCGAATTCATTGAGGTACAGTTTCGCGGGATCCCAGGTAAAACGGATATTTTTGGTTGCAGATCCATCGGCGACGTAGTTCGTCTTGAGGGATTGGGTAACCAGGCTGTCGGTCTGGCTCAGCTGGGAACTGCCAATGAAATCGAGATCATCCGCCAGCTCGAAGCTGAAATCCCCCCAGATTTCTTGTTCGAACTGGCTCAGATTCGACGTCGCCAAGGCAATCAGGAAGCGAACACGCTCTTTCGCCTGCAGCTGGCCAGCCACAGGCACGATGCTGACCCGAAAAACATGCTCCTGTTTTTGATCATCCTGGCCCTTCAGGAAATAGGGACCATACCGGAACATCCGGGTTTCGGTGTTAGCTGGCCAGTCCGGCGGAAATTCGTAGGGCGAATCCAGGCTCACGGTCTCCAATCCATCCAGGGACTCGATGATGACCTGGTAGTCGGACTCATAGGCGGCATAGGTATAACCCGTCCCGGAATCGACTGGCAGGACGCCCAGGCCATAGTAGAGATCTTGGCCATCCTTGTTAAACAGCAAGTCGTTACTGAAGTTCTGAATTCGAAGTGTCATGACATAGGATTCACCTGTCCAGCCCTGGATCACGTAGGTGTTCCCCTTGGCAGACAGGTAATTGGCTGATACATGGATGGAAGATGCGGCCAGGGCCGTGTAAGCATTGATCAGGGCGACATATTTGGCCGCTGTCACATAGGGCAGGACGACGAAAAAGCTCACGACCGTCAGCAAGGCTGTCCAGCGGATCTGGTGTTGCCGCAAGCTTTTCCAGAGAGCATGCTTGCTGGGCATCCGGACACGCCAGATGCCAGGAGGGTCAGCAGCAAATGTGCCGCGATGCCGGAGCATGGACGGCAGGGCCATAAGGAGCAGCAGGACCAGCATAAGTCGCACGGTGTTCAAGGG
>SABL01000295.1 GCA_009928985.1 Clostridia bacterium | reverse complement strand
GGCGTAGGCGGCCAGTGCCAACCCCAAGGCCAGGGCATGCGAGCTCATATGCCAGCCATCGGCCAGCAATGCCATGGAATTGAAGACCCAACCAGCGCTGATTTCCGCCACCATCATCACTACGGTCAGTAATAACGCCCAGCGGGTATTGCGCTCAGCCAATGGATTGCCATCGTAAAAGTCGTGAGTCTGCCCGGGATTGCTATGCATCTGAACTTGATCCTGTAGTCTGTTTATATACTATACCCCAGTATAGTAGTTGCTGTTTTGAGCAGGATCAATTGCTGAGCAGATTTTATTTATACGCTGATAGATCATTCTGGCACTGGCTAAACAATTCAAGTTGTGTTTCTCGCATCGTGGTTTGTACGTTAAATATTGCCAGCAGGGTATGAAAAAGGTTGTCGTGGCTGGCTTTCTGTTCTGTCTGCTGCTGTCGGGCGATGAGCTTGGCGAGTCCATCCAGTTCGCGCCGGGCATTGTCGTTCTCGGTAAGGCTCTGTTGCACCTGCTCAAGGCTTTGGTTGATGAACTCCTTCATCCCCTGCAGGGTCTGTCGGCTCTGCTCCAACTCGTCGGATTTTTTCTGCAGTGTCTTTTTTTCGCGTTCGCACTCCTGAATGCTGTTGTTCAGCTTATTGATCTGGTCAGCCAGTGCCTTATTGCGGCTTTCAGCCCCGATAAGACGGGCGGGGGATTGCAGCAGGGTCCGCTCATGGCTGCGGAAGGCAAGGATCGGTTTGCCGGCGACCATGCTCACCAGAGGCTGCCGGTCCGTGCTCTCCATTTCCATGGCCAGGGCCGACAGACAGTATGGATCGCATTCGCGCAGATCAAAGCTGTCGCGTATCCACTGGGGCAGTTCGCTGACAGCCGGAGGTGGTTGGCAGATTCGCAGACCGGGAAAATCGGTGCAGAGTTCCCGCGCCCTGGAATACTCGGATGGGCGGAATAGCAGGGTGGCCAGAATCTCTTCCCCGATACACTCCTCAATGAAGTTGCGTTGCTGCTGTTTGAGGGCGGGTGACCATTCCAGCTCCTGAAATAGAGGCCGAATGGGTATCATGTTGTTCTTGAGCACCTGCTCGAAAGCCTCGAATCCAGCAACCTGGGGCACAATGTCCTGGCGTTTTTCCAGGCGCGTAATTTCCTGTTGATGGGTGAGGATGTCCTTCTCGATCTGGCCTAGTCGGTGGTTAAAAATTGTTTTTTCTTCAATTATCTTATGTAGATGCTCGTCGCACTGGGCCAGGGTCGGTTGAGGCGAGGGGAGCGGGAGGGTTTCCGGATTCTCGCTTCTCCTGATGGTGTCGATCTCGGTCTGCAACTCGTTCAGACTAAACGGCAGCACGGCACTGCGTCGGGCCAACTCGGGCTGCAGCCGTTTGAGCAGCTTGTCAAAAGTATCCCGAGCTTTTAGGAGGATGCGCTCGCCGGATTTCAATTCAGCCCGCAAGGCCTTGCCCGCTTCCTTTTCTCTGGCCAGCGTTTGTTGTTTTCGCTGCAATTCGGCTTGGCAGTCTTTTTCCTGCATGACCAAACCGGCGTTATCCTTGATTTGCAGAGTATGAAGCCGCCCTTCAATGTCCAGACCGCGTCGATCGAGTTCAATCAGTTGTTCCTGATACGCAGCCAGTTCCGCAATCGATTGCTCAAGGT
>SABL01000092.1 GCA_009928985.1 Clostridia bacterium | reverse complement strand
TGGCGTCCAAACCCCGCGGGAGTCCGAAACGCCATTGTCCGTCCGAATATTCAGTTGCATAAATCTTAACATGCAAGAAACGCATTTGCAAGATGCAAAATGTGATATTTCATAAAAGTGATTAAAATTGGCAAAATCGACGATTTAATTGTCGTTAATACAATATATTAAAAATCATATTGCATATATTATTAAACATAAACCATTTTCATCTGAGTGATATACAGAAAACTGCATATTTGCCGCATAACAGACCCCGTCCCATTTTCGGCATACCGAAAATGGGACGAACCCAGAGGGGGCAGGACCCTACTGGGAGCTCCTAATCCGGCAGATTGTCAATTTTGTTGACAAAGGATGGGACGGTCTCTAAAATACCTATAATTCTTTGTTTTTCCTGACAGGTTGGTCAGGGTTTTTCTTTCCGGAACGAAGTGGAGGTTCATCCCAGATGGCCATGATTTTTGAACAGGAATCCCGTACGTTCAGCGAATATCTGCTGATTCCGAATTTGACGACCCGTATTTGCACACCAGACCGGGTTGATATGACAACGGGTATTGTCAAATACCGCAAGGGTGTGGAGCAGTGCCCGGTCAAGATTAATTTACCGGTCACATCAGCCGTGATGCAGGCTGTCTCGGACTCAGGCCTGGCGATTGCCCTGGCCCGGTCGGGCGGCCTTTCGTTTGTTTTTGGCTCGCAGTCGGTCACCAGCCAGGCGGAAATGGTCCGCCGCGTCAAAAAGTACAAGGCTGGCCTGGTCCAGAGTGACAGCAACATCGGCCCGGACGCGACGCTGTCTGATGTACTTGCGGTCAAAGCCCGCACAGGCCATTCAACGGTAGCGGTCACCGATGATGGCACCGCCAATGGCCGTCTCATTGGCATTGTCACCAGCCGCGACTACCGCATGACCCGCACGCCGACCGACACGCCTGTCAAATCCTTCATGACCCCTCTGGACCACCTTGTAACCGGCAAGGAAGGCATCACCCTCAGCGAAGCCAATGACATCATCTGGGATCACAAGATCAACCAGCTGCCGATTCTCTCTGAGGATGGCCGTCTGGTTGGCATGGTTTTCCGCAAGGATTACGACGACCACAAAGAAAATCCAGATGAGCTGCTGGACAGCCAAAAACGCCTGATGGTTGGTGCCGGCATCAACACCCGTGACTACGCTGAACGTGTCCCGGCCCTGGTCGAGGCGGGTGCTGATGCCCTGGTCATAGATTCCTCGGATGGGTTCTCCGAATACCAGGCCGAGACCCTGCAGTGGATCAAGCAATATAACCCTGAGATCAAAGTTGGCGCCGGCAATGTCGTCGACGAAGAGGGCTTCCGCTATCTGGTCGAGGCGGGTGCGGATTTTGTCAAAGTAGGTATCGGCGGCGGCTCGATTTGCATCACTCGCGAACAGAAAGGCATTGGCCGCGGCCAGGCATCCGCTGTGCTCGAGGTTGCCAAGGCTCGCGATGCCTATTTTGCCGAAACCGGCATCTATGTACCGATCTGCTCGGACGGCGGCATAGTCTACGACTACCACATGACCCTGGCCTTGGCCATGGGTGCCGACTTCATCATGCTGGGGCGCTACTTCGCCCGTTTTGACGAAAGCCCGACCCGCAAATTGCTGGTCAACGGTACCTATGTCAAGGAGTACTGGGGTGAGGGCTCCAACCGGGCCCGCAACTGGCAGCGCTACGATGATGGTGGCGAAGCCGGCAAGATGGCGTTTGAAGAAGGCGTTGATTCCTATGTCCCCTACGCGGGCAAGCTCAAAGACAACCTTGACGTTTCAATGGCCAAAGTCCGTGCCACCATGTGCGCCTGCGGCTCAGTCTCGATCGAAGAACTGCAGCAGAAGGCCCGCCTGGTTGTCGTTTCGGCCACCAGCATCGTCGAGGGCGGCGCCCACGACGTCATCCAGAAGGAAAGCGAACGCCACGGCTGAGGTCTGGCTATCGACCCGGACCCGTCCTCAGGTCTGATCGCGAAAAAATCATGGCCAGACCTTGACGGACCTGATATAATATTGCTCTGATATGCGAAAGGAGTGTCGCTCATGGTAGAAAAAGTCTTTGAAATGACTTATGACGGCATCAAGAAACTCCAGGATGAACTGGACAACCGTAAAACCACTGTTGCTGCCGAGATTGCCGAACGTTTGAAAGAAGCCCGCGCCCTCGGTGATCTGTCGGAGAACTCTGAATACGATGACGCCAAGGAAGCCCAGGCCGAAAACGAAGTCCGCATCATGGAGATCGAGGCGATCCTGAAAAACGCCCGCCTGATCGAGGATGACGAAATCAGCCGGACGAAAGTCACCCTCGGCGCCCAGATCACGATCCGCGACGAGGAGACCCGCGAGGAGATGGAATACATCCTGGTCGGTGCCAAGGAAGAAGACATCTTCAGCAACAAGATTTCCAGCGACTCGCCGGTTGGCGCTGCGATCATTGGCAAGAAAAAAGGCCAGGTCGTCGACGTCCATACACCGGCAGGCATTTTGCGCTACAAGATCGTCAAGATCGACAAACCGTCCTGAGCCGCCTGCGGTTCAGGAAGCTGTTTGCCTGAAAAAGCAAGCACCGGACCGCGAGAACAAGCGTGTTCGGTGCTTTTCTATTGCACTTGAAAGGGGTTACGACAGACCATGCAGGAAGATAAGACAACCATCCACAGCAGTCCGGAGGCCGGATTGCCGCTGTCCGAAAGCGAGATGAACGAGCAAATGCGGGTTCGCCTCGGCAAGCTCAGGGAGCTTGCAGCAGCCGGCAAGGATCCATTTCAAGAAGTGACCTTCCCGGTTTCTTGCCATACCAGTGATATCCTGGACAATTTTACGGAGATGGAAGGCCAGGCTGTCACCATAGCGGGCCGCCTGATGAGCAAACGCGGCATGGGCAAGGTCAGCTTCTGCGATCTGGTCGACCGCCGCGGCAAGGTCCAGCTATTTACCAAAATTGACGAAATTGGCGAAGAAGCCTACGCCGAATGGCAGAAACTCGACATCGGGGACCTGATCGGCATCCACGGCATCGCCTTCCGCACCCAGCGCGGCGAAATCTCCGTCAAGACGCAGAGCTACAAGCTGCTGGCCAAATCCCTGCGCCCGCTGCCGGAAAAATACCACGGCCTCAAGGATATGGACACGCGCTATCGCCAGCGCTACCTCGACCTGATCGTCAATCCGGAGGTCAAGTCCAACTTCGAAAAGCGCAGCAAGATCATCCGGACCCTGCGAAGCCAGCTGGATGGCATGGATTTCATCGAAGTCGAGACACCGATCCTCAACAATATCCCCGGTGGTGCGACAGCCCGGCCGTTCGTCACCCACCACAACGCCCTCGACATCGACCTGTTCCTGCGCATCGCACCGGAACTCTACCTCAAGCGCCTGATCGTCGGCGGATTCGAGCGGGTCTACGAAATTGGCCGTACCTTCAGAAATGAAGGGATGTCGATCAAGCACAACCCGGAATTCACGCTGCTCGAGGTCTACCAGGCCTATACCGATTACCAGGGCATGATGGAACTGACCGAAAAACTGATCGCTGAATGCGCGTTGGCCGTCAACGGCACAACTCAGGTCGTCTACCAAGGCCAGGAAATCGACCTGACGCCGCCTTTCCGCCGCCTGACCATGAACGCTGCGATCCTCGAGTATTCGGGCGTCGATTTTACCAATGTCCTTGACCGCGAAGCCGCTGCCCAACTGGCGATCGAGCATGACCTGGCCGAATACAAGCCTGGCATGACGCGTGGCGACATCATGAACCTGTTCTTCGAGACGTACTGCGAAGACAAGCTGATCCAGCCGACCTTCATCATCGACTACCCGCTCGAGATTTCGCCCCTGACCAAGAAGAAACCCGGCCATCCCGAGCTGACCGAGCGGTTCGAACTGTTCATCAATGGCCGTGAGCACGCCAATGCCTATTCCGAACTCAACGATCCGCTCGACCAGCGCGAACGGTTCGCCATGCAACTGGAGAAGCGCGAAGCAGGTGACGAAGAGGCCAACCTGATCGACGAGGGTTTCTGCCAGTCGCTCGAATACGGCATGCCGCCGACGGGAGGGCTGGGCATCGGCATAGACCGACTGGTCATGCTTTTGACCGATTCCTTCTCGATCCGGGATATCCTGCTGTTCCCGACGATGAAACCAATCAAGTGAGCACCAGATGCCATCACAAGACAGACAGTCGACTTTACAGATGATGCCTGAAAAGGATGCTTCTGCTATCACTGTGCAGGAGGCCCTGGCGATTCTGGAACTTGGTCCTGAGGCCGGAAAAGAGCAGATTGAGAAACGCTATGAACTGCTGGTCCGGCGTTACCATCACGCCACGGATGTGGCATCCAGGGAGCACTTGGCCCGGATCAATGCCGCTTATGCTGCCTTGAATCCCCCGCCCACCCCAGCAGCCTGGCAAAGCCAGCCGGGACAGCGGCTCATCCTGGGCAAATCCTGGGCTTACTGGAAAAACTGGTTCTACTACACGCGCTGGACCCTCCTGGCTGCGATGGCCGGCGTGGCGTTTGTGATCTATCTGATCGCGACCATGGTGACCAATCAGCCGGCAGATTTCAAGATCCTGCTGGTGGGTGAATACAACCTGGTTGACGAAACCCTGTCCCAGGATGATGTATTCAGCCAGTTCGAAGCGTCGGTGGTCGAGGTGCTGCAGCCGCTGGATCCAGATATAAAAAAAGCCAGCCTGGAACGGATCGTGCTTGGCTATGAGGCGGATGGCAGTCTGAAAGAAACCGCCGATGTCCAATTCCAGCAGGCCAACCTGATGAAAGCGCTGGCCCAGCTCAGCTCCGAAGATTTTGATATCATTCTCCTGAGCCGGGGCGCCTATGCCAACTACGCCGCTCAAGCAGACTTCACCGATCTGGCCCCGCTGCTGGAATCCTTGTCCGGGCGACTGCCAGCTGGCACTCTGGACCAACTTCAACAACTGAAGATACATCCGGCTGAGTCCGATGAAACTTATGTCTCTGGCCTCGATGTGACGGCTCTGGATCTACTGGACCCATTGTCCCTCAAGGGTGAGCCGCTGGTGGTCACCATCGGGCCCCGCAGCCAGCAGACGGATCTGGCCGTGGCCTGGCTTCTGGAGTGGCTGGCTTCCTGACTGGGATTTGGGCTCTCGGGTGTTAAATCGAATTCATGAATCCTTGCCAAGCTGGAGATCGACCAGCTGGTACAGCGAATCGATTTCCAACGCGGTCAATTCGCGCCATTGCCCGGGTGACAGCGCGGGATCGAGTGCCAGATTGCCGACCGATTGGCGTTGCAAACGCGTGACAGTCCGTCCGGTGGCTTGCATCATGCGCTTGACCTGGTGGAATTTCCCCTCGTGGATGGTCAGGCTGGCTTCGTGGCTGGCATGGATTTCGAGCCTGGCGGGCTGGCAATGGAGGCCATCCGGCAAGACCAGTCCGTTTGCAAAGAGTGCCGGATCCGCTGCAGTGAAGGCTTGCCCATCGACAGTCACCTCATAGGTTTTCCAGACTTCCCAATGCGGGCTGGCCAGACGATGGCCCAAGGTTCCGTCTGTGGTCAGGATCAATAGTCCGGTCGTATCCCGGTCGAGCCGGCCAACGGGAAACAGGCCGCGCCGCCAGAGCTGCTCTGGGACCAGGCTGGCAATGGTCGGCAAATGCTTGTCATCCAGCGCTGTGACGAGGCCAGCTGGCTTGTGGAGCATGAGATGGATCTGGTGGCGCACCAGGATACTCTGTCCATTGACGCAGACATCTTCAGTCTGGTCTGGCCGGACGCGATACCCCGGATCCCGTACAATCTCCCCGGAAACCGTCACGTGTCCCTTTTTCACCAGGTCACGCACCTGTGTCCGTGAGCCCAGGCCAGCGTTGGCCAGGCAGCGATCAAGTCTCATCGATTCCATGTTTTTCACCCCGCTTTAGTGTTACAATGGTTGTATCGGTAATTTTTGTCAAGGAGGACCCACCCCATACATGGCAGCGAACATCATCAACCTCGAGAAGGACATGCCAACTGTTGAAGCCGCCTTGATGCGCCTGCGTTTGGAACTGTCGACGCTGCGCCGCACCGGAATCTCCACGATCAAGATCATCCACGGTTATGGCTCTTCCGGGACCGGCGGCGCCATCCGCACCGCGACTCGCCAGTTTTTGAGCGAGCAGCTCAAGGAGGGCAAGATCAAGGCTTACTGTGCCGGCGAGGCTTTCAGCCCGTTTGAAAATTCCGGCCGCAATATTGTCCACCTGGCTCCTTCTTTGCGCAAGGATACCGACTGGGGCACCCGCAATGATGGCGTGACGCTGGTTGTGCTGCGCTGATCTTGCAGGCTGGCACTAACCGGCAGACGGATTTTACCTGTTCCTTACAAAATCATAATCCATACCTAAACCCCGGTTGTTATCATCGAAGAAAAGACTTCTAACCTAGATGACGCCGGTGTTTTCATTTCCGGCAGGGAGAATGCCAGCAATGGATCGGAATTCGGCACAAACGATCGTCTCAACCCGCAACCTGGATCTGCATTATGGCAATTTCCAGGCCCTGAAGCACATCTCCCTGGATATACCTGAGCGGAGAATCACGGCTCTGATTGGCCCTTCAGGCTGTGGCAAGTCCACCTTTCTGAAGACGATCAACCGGATGAATGACCTGGTGCCCGGGGTCCACATCACCGGTGAGATCTTTGTGGATGGCGACAATATCTACGCTTCCGATGCAGATGTCAACCAATTGCGCAAGAAAGTCGGCATGGTGTTCCAGAAGCCTAATCCTTTCCCAATGTCGATTTATGACAACATCGCCTATGGTCCCCGCATCCATGGCCTCAACAGCCGCCGGGATCTGGACGAAATTGTCGAGAAGAGCCTCAAGGACGCCGCCCTCTGGAGCGAGGTCAAGGACCGGCTGAAAAAAAGTGCGCTCGGTTTGTCCGGCGGCCAGCAGCAGCGCCTGTGCATTGCCCGGGCCCTGGCGGTCGAACCGGAGATCCTCCTGATGGATGAGTCAACCAGCGCCCTCGACCCCGCCTCAACTGCGAAAATCGAAGACCTGATGACCGAATTGAAAGCAGACTACACCATCATCATCGTCACCCATAACATGCAGCAGGCTGCCCGGATCAGTGACCGGACTGCTTTTTTCATGCTGGGTGAGGTGATGGAGTACAATGATACCAATAGCATTTTCAACAATCCCCAGAACAAGAAGACGGAAGACTACGTTACCGGCCGGTTTGGCTGATCAGGAGGCATGACGACCCATGGTCCGTATCGAATTTGAAAAAGAATTATCCAATCTGCACCAGGAAATCATCCGGATGGGTGCCCATGTCGAGCAGTCGATCAACGAAGCCGTCCAGGCCTTGACGGATCTCGACTCCGAGCGGGCTGAAAAGGTGATTGCCAATGATGATGTGATCGACGAGATGGAACGCCAGATCGACCGCAGCTGTGTCGAGATCATCGCCCGTCAGCAACCGGTTGCCCGCGATCTGCGCGACTTGACTTCAACGCTGAAGTTGATCACGGACCTCGAGCGGATTGCCGACCATGCCAGTGACATCAGTGAGCGGATCATTGCGATCAACGCCCTGCCCAACCGCATCGTCGTTCCGCATGACATCATCACCATCGCCGATGTGTCCAAGCAGATGCTGCGTGGTGCACTCGATGCCTACGTCACGCGCAATGAAGCGGCTGCCAGTGAGGTCATCCGGATGGACGACCGGGTCGATGATCTTTACAGCAAGCTCAAGAAATACCTGATCCACTTGATGGCCGTGGATTCTGAAAATGTTGAGCAGCTGGTTGAGCTGCTCATGATCTGCAAATATTTCGAACGAATCTCCGACCATGCCCAGAATGTAGCGGAGTGGGTGCTGTTTTTCATCAAGGGCCGGCACATGAACTACAATGACTGAGGAATCATCGCGGCCCGTTGTCGTTCTCGTTGAGGACGATGCCGGCATCGCTGAAATGATCGAATTCAACTTGCAAAACGAGGGCTATGCCACCCGCAGTTACCGCGATGGCAGAAGCCTGTTTGGCGATCTTGCAAGCATCCAGCCGGTGGCTTTGTTCATTCTCGACCTGATGCTGCCGGATATGGATGGATTCGAGATCTGTGCCCGTCTGCGCCGGTCGGAGGACCTCGACTGGATTCCGATCCTGATGCTGACGGCCAGAAGTGCTGAGTCCGACAAGGTGCGCGGCCTGGAAGCAGGGGCGGATGACTACCTGACCAAGCCTTTTGGCATCCGGGAATTCCTGGCCCGTGTCCAGGCCCTGATCCGCCGTTACAGGAAGCTCAGCTCACTGCGTGATCCTGAGCAACGGGAGCACCTGGCTGCAGAAATTGAACCTCGCCCCACGGTCGTGACGACAGCCGAACGCATCAGCAGTGGTCCCATCCTGCTCGACGACACTCGCCACCGGGTCTACCGCGATGGCCAGGAATTGGAGATGACCCACCGCGAGTATGAGCTGCTCAAATTCCTCATGCTCCACCGGGGCGTGGCCTATAGCCGCGACGATCTGCTCAACTATGTCTGGGGTTATGAATATTCGGGCGAAACCCGGACCGTCGATGTCCATATCCGGCAACTCCGGCGTAAAATCGAAGAAGATGACGCCAATCCCCAGTTGATCGAGACCGTGCGCGGGCGGGGCTACCGTTTCCGCGAAGACTGAGGTAAGACATGCTCAGAAGGATTTATGTCCTGATCCTGGCTGTTGTGGTGGCTGCGATTGTCGCATCCGGCG
>SABL01000294.1 GCA_009928985.1 Clostridia bacterium | reverse complement strand
TACTGTCCCTGCCGAACCATGTTGCCAGTAAGTTGCTGAGCCAATCTGTCACTGAGCTGCCGGAGTGATTGCCGGAAATTGCCAAGATCGTTGTCCTCGAATTGCTAAGAAGAAGGCCAGCAACAACCGGCGTTAGATGTCTGACAATAACCGGCGGAAGCTGGCCTTGGTGTTGGTCAGGGGAGCTCTTCTTCAATCACCTGGCGGACGATATGGTCATCGATGATTTTCTTGTTGTGCTGTGAACCGTGGATCAGGCAGTGGGTACAGAGCTTGTTGATGAGTCGGGCGGCACCGGCTGAGTAACGGAAGATCTCGCTGACCGCCGCGTCGGAAAAGATTTCCTGGCTGGTCCCGGCGTAGTCGAGATGGCGGCGGATGTAATCACCGGTCTGGGCGCGGTCATAGTGGTAGAGGCTGCAGCGGATGTCGAGGCGTTGCCGCACGGCGGTGTAAATCTGGCGCTTGAGCAGATCCCAGAGCTCGCTTTGACCGACCAGGATCAGGGCCATCGGGCTCTCTGAATCCAGTTTGAAGTTGAGCAGGAATCGAATCTCCTCGAGCATTTCATGGTCTAAGAGGTGACCTTCGTCAACGATGACGACCGGCTTGAGGTGATGCAGACCGCGCAGGAGCTCTACTTCACGGTGGAGTTGACGCTTGGCGTCACCACGGTAGAATTTGGCCTGGACACCGAGCTGTTCGAGCAGGCCTTTGTAGAAATGACGGGGTGTCAGCTTGGAGTCAGAAATGTAAAGAACCTTGAACCCCTGCTCGTCGAGCGTTTCCTTGAAACGGCGGATGGTGGTGGTCTTGCCGGTGCCGCACTCGCCGGTCACCAGGGCAAACATCTGCCGCTCAGCCGCGTAGGTCAGGCGTCCCAGGGTTTCTTCCAGCTGGTCGGAAAAGTAGAGCCGGTCAGTAGGGATGTCACGCGAGAATGGCGTCCGGTTAAAACCGTAGAACAACTCAAACATGGCTGTTTACCGTCCCTTCCTCAGTGATGATGTGATTTTTATAGGACACCGCGGGCCGCTTGACCGTTGTTTTCTGCTCATAGAGCCTGGCCGCGGCGTCGAGTTCACGCGAGGTTACCGGCGGTGTCGCAATAAGCGGTTCAAAGTCTCGCTTTCGTGGGGCGGAACGAGGGCCGATGACGAGCGGACCAATCCGGCGCGGCTCGAACCCGGGGTGACGGATCTCGATCTCGTCAGGGCAGGCCGGATCGCTCAGGACTTCAACCTTGAAACCGATGAAATCCTGACCGGCTTCAAACTCCCGGCCGCGGAAACTCAGGCAGCCGGTCTTGTTGACCAGCCGGGTTTCGGACATCTGGAATGCTTCCAGCAGCTGCTCGCCAGTGGCAAAGCGCAAAACACGGCTGTCTGACAAAAAAGCCTGTTCCGGGGTTTTGCCGTCCAGGGCAGCATGCGGTTTTTTCTGGTAAAGTTCCTGAATCCAGATCTGCAGGTGGTGGTCGACCTCGGCCACTGACTTGGGATTTTTGAGTTTGACCTCAGCGACAAAACTGTCCAGGAAACGGTTGAATTTCTCGACCTTACCCTTGGCACTGGCTGCCCTCGGCCGGGCGTGGAGCTTCTTAACCCCCAGTTTGGCGCAGGTTCGGCTGAAGGATTTGCCGATGTACTGGGAGCCGTTATC
>SABL01000091.1 GCA_009928985.1 Clostridia bacterium | reverse complement strand
GCCTATGGCGAACCGCTGTTCCTGGACATCGCCGCAGCTTATGCTGGCCAGGACAATGCCCCGTCCATCGTCGGCGGCCGTTATGGTCTCGGCTCCAAGGACACCACCCCGGACCAGATCGTTGCTGTGTTCAAGAGCCTTGTGGCTGACAAGCCGAAGCACAACTTCACCATCGGCATCGTTGATGACGTCACCTTCACCTCGCTGCCGATCGAAGAATCCGTCGACGTCGCTCAGGAAGGCACCATCGCTGCCCGTTTCTGGGGCCTTGGTGCAGACGGTACCGTCGGCGCCAACAAGAACTCGATCAAGATCATCGGCGACCACACGGACATGTACGCCCAGGCATACTTCTCCTATGACTCCAAGAAGTCCGGCGGTGTCACGATCTCTGACCTGCGTTTTGGCAAGAACTCCATTCGCTCCACCTATCTGGTCAACAAAGCTGACTTTGTCGCCTGCCACAACCAGGCTTATGTCAACCAGTACGACATGATGTCGGCCCTGAAACCGGGCGGCACCTTCTTGCTCAACACCATCTGGAACAAAGACGAGCTCGAGACCATGCTCCCGGGCAGCATCAAGCGCTACCTGGCCCAGAACAACATCAAGTTCTACACGATCGATGCTGTCAGCAAGGCAGAAGAGATCGGTCTCGGTGGACGCATCAACACCATCATGCAGGCTGCCTTCTTCAAACTCGCCCAGGTCATCCCGGTCGAGGACGCGATCACCTACATGAAAAAGGCCATCTACAAGTCCTATGGCAAAAAAGGTGATGATGTTGTCAACATGAACTATGCTGCTGTCGATGCTGGCCTCAATGCTGTCGTCGAAATCAAAGTCCCTGCTGAATGGGCCAATGCCGCAGACGTGGTCGTTGAGAAGAAGCCGATTCCGGACTTCATCAAGAATGTCGTCGAAGTGATGAATGCCCAGCAGGGTGACAAGCTCCCAGTCAGCGCCTTCACCGGCCGCGAAGACGGTACTTTCCCGCAGGGCACCAGCCAGTTCGAGAAGCGCATGATCGCGACCAAGATCCCGATCTGGCAGCCCGACAACTGCATCCAGTGCAACCAGTGCTCCTATGTTTGCCCACATGCTGTCATCCGCCCCTTCCTGCTCACAGATGACGAAGCAGCCAAGGCACCGGCCGAATTCAAGACCATCAAGGGCATGAAGCCTTACGACAGCTACCAGTATCGGATCCAGGTCTCCCTGATGGACTGCACCGGTTGCGGTTCCTGTGCCGATGTCTGCCCGGCCAAGAACAAAGCCCTGCTCATGGAACCGATCGAAAAGCACATGGAACAGTCAACCAACTGGGACTTTGCGATCGAACTGCCAGTCAAAGCGAACCCGCTCAACAAGGAAACCGTCAAGGGCAGCCAGTTCGAGCAGCCTCTGCTCGAATTCTCTGGCGCTTGCGCAGGTTGCGGCGAAACCCCGTACACCAAACTGATCACCCAGCTCTTCGGCGATCGCATGC
Organism: Clostridia bacterium; assembly: GCA_009928985.1. GTDB lineage: Bacteria > Bacillota > Clostridia > Saccharofermentanales > UBA5734 > UBA5734. Next base: position 7,314 of record SABL01000091.1, on the reverse strand, counting down.
AGATCTCGAATGCCACCGGTTGTTCTTCGATCTGGGGTGGGTCCGCTCCTTCAATGCCTTACCGTCCAAATGAAAAAGGCCAGGGCCCGGCCTGGGGCAACTCCCTGTTCGAAGACAACGCTGAACATGGCTTGGGCATGTATCTCGGCTACAAGCAGATCCGCTCCCGCCTGGCAGCTCAACTGAAAGACCTGGTCTCGGTTGACGTCAGCGACGACCTGAACAACGCTGCCAACGCCTGGATCGAAGCCAAAGAAGATGGCAAGAAGACCCGTGCCGTTACCGAAACCCTCGTTGCCGCCCTCAAATCCTACAAAGGCGACAACGAAGCAGCCAAGGCTCTGATTGCCACAGTCATCGAAAATGAGGATTACCTCGCCAAACGTTCACAGTGGATCATCGGTGGCGACGGCTGGGCCTACGACATCGGTTACGGCGGCCTGGACCATGTCCTCGCCTCTGGCGAAGACATCAACGTCCTCGTGCTTGACACCGAAATCTATTCCAACACCGGTGGCCAGGCTTCCAAGTCGACCCCGACCGGTGCAGTTGCCCAGTTTGCTGCTGGTGGCAAACCAGTCAAGAAGAAAGATCTCGGCATGATGGCCATGACCTACGGTTACGTCTACGTCGCACAGATCGCCATGGGTGCCAACCAGAACCAGACCCTCAAAGCCTTCGCCGAAGCGGAAGCCTATCCGGGCCCGTCTCTGGTCATCGCCTATGCACCTTGCATCAGCCATGGCATCAAGGGCGGCATGACTGTCTCCCAGCGCCAGGAGAAGAATGCGGTCGAATGTGGCTACTGGCACCTCTACCGCTACAATCCGCTGCTCAAGTCTGAGGGCAAGAATCCGTTCGTGCTCGACTCCAAGGAGCCGACCGGCGATCACAAAGCTTTCCTGATGAGCGAAAACCGTTACACGACCATGCTCAAGAAGATGTCACCCGAGCAGATCGATAAAGTCTTCGCCAAAGCCAAGCAGGACTCTGTTGACCGTTATGAGAGCTACCGCCGGATGGCTACTGACATCGGCTGAAGCGACATCACTCAACAAGACCCGGCAAACATGGTATAATGAAGGCTCGCCCGCAAGGGCGAGTCTTTTTTAACCCACAGGCGCGGGGTTAACCCGCAAATGCGGGAGTTCCGACGTTTTGCCAGTGATAGGGAGGCTTGACACCAAACACCATGCAGATCGATGAAAGCCGCAAACTGCTCTTGTCCGACACCCTGGTTCCGGACATTTTCATTACTGAGCTGATGCCCTCTCTGAGCGGGCTCGCTGTCAAGGTCTATATCTATCTGCTGATGACCGCGCGCAACAACCGCCAGACGACAGAAGCTGACCTGGCCCGACGTCTCGGGACCGATCCGGATACGATCAAGGCGGCCAATCTTGAGCTGGCCCAGGCAGGACTTTTGGTCATTCACGACCGTTCCCTGGAGCTGATTGATATCAAAGCCAGCGAAATCGAACGGACGTATCGTCCCCGCACCAGCATGCCACCCAGCGAAAACGAGCAGGATCTCAATCGCTTCACCCTCCGCGAAAAATTGCTCAAAGATATTGCCAAGACCTTTTTCCAAGGGCTCATGGCTCCTTCGTGGTATGCTGAGATCGAGAGCTGGTTCGACCGCTACCAGTTTGAACCCGAGGTCATCTACGCCCTGTTCCAGGAATGCTCGCGCCGGAACAAGCTAAGCAGCAAGGCCTACATCAACCGGGTCGCCGAAAACTGGGCTGCCCGGAAAATTGTCACGTACCAGGATCTCAACAATTATTTCCTCGCCTATGACAAGGTCAACAAGGCGGTCAACAAGGTCGGCAAAAAACTCAGGAAAACCATGACGGAATACGATGAAGAGATCGTTTCCCGCTGGATTGAACAATACAATTACGATTTCGATGTCATCGAAATCGCTCTGCGCAAAACGGTCAAACTGGCCAACCCCAATCTGGAGTTTATCGACAAGATCATCCAGGAATGGTTTTCCAACCAGCTCCGGACCATCGAACAGGTCAAAACTTACGAAGAAGAAAAGGCAGCACGTCTCGGCAGCGAGCGAGCCCGCCATGGCCAGCAAGGCAGTGGAGCCACCTCAACACGCCGGCACTCGATTGGCAATTTCAATCAACGTGATTACGCAGCCGACTTTTTTGAATCCTTTTACGACAACCCGCAAACGGATGCCCAGGCAGAGGTGGGCACACCAGGCCTGGGTGATTCCCAGGTCGAACCGGTATCACCGGGTGAGCTGGGACAGACGGATTGAGGACAGGACGGATGGAACAAGCATCCATTGCCCGGGCGATCGCCCGGGAATATGATCGCAGGCGTCAACAGGCGCAAGCAGAGCGAGTCCGCCGCCGCGAGGATGTCTACAGGACTTGCCCGGACTTGGCTGCACTGGACCGTCAGCTGGCAACGGCGGGGGCGGATTTGCTGCTCGAGATCATCGAACCGGGCCGGCCCCAACGGGCCGAATCCCGCCGCCAGGAGCTCGTGCTCAGGCGCCAGGCCATCCTGGCCCAGTATGGAATCGATCCCGATTTTGACCAGCTCCGTCCGACCTGCTCGCTGTGCCAGGATACAGGGGTTGCCAGTGGCCAGCGTTGCACCTGCTACCGCCAGATCCTGGTCCCGCTTTTATCCGAACAAGCCCATTTGCACAATCTGGCCGGTCAGACTTTTGGCCGGTTCGATGCCATGCTGTTCTCGGACCAAAAAGATCCCGGCCGCTACCGGACGGAACGCTCGCCGCGTGAACAAATCCAGGCATTGCGCCAGGTTTGTGAACAATACGTCCATCAGTTTGATGAGCCCAAACAGCGCAATCTTTTGTTTGTCGGCCCACCAGGAACAGGCAAAACCTTTCTGATGGCCTGCGTGGCCAACGCCTTGCTAGATCAGGGCCGCTCCATTCTCTATACCACGGCTCCTGACTTGTTTGAGATCATGAGCAACTACCGCACCATGCTGGCCTCTTTTCATCCGGATGAAATCCGCTATGAACAAGCCGTTGCCTTGCATGATCTCGTTTACCATGCTGATTTGCTTCTCGTCGATGATTTGGGCACTGAGCCTGCTGCTGCCAGTCGCTATGCCGACTTGCTCGGTATCATCGACCGCCGGACAGGTCAGGGCCTTGCCACCGTGATTTCCAGCAATGCCGACCCGGCAGCCCTGCGCGACACCTATGATGAACGATTGCTGAGCCGCTTGATGGGCAGTTTTGCCATCTACAGGTTTTTTGGCCCCGATGTCCGACTGGAACAAGGTCGGCGCCGCCGGAGCTGACAGTGCAGATCTTGTGCGGGACCGATCTCATCCATATCCACCGGATTGAGCAAGCCATCATCCGCCAGGGCGAATCCTTCCTGACGCGTATTTTCACAACGCCTGAAAGGTCCTATTGCACCCTGCCGGATGGTTCGTTTCGCTACGCCTCCCTGGCGGCCCGATTTGCAGCCAAAGAGTCCATAGCCAAGGCCCTCGGAACGGGAGTCGGACCAGAAGGCATCCAATGGACGGATATCGAGATCCTGACCCAGACAGGCGGGGCACCGATTGCCCGCCTGCATGGTGCTGCAAAAATCCGCTACGAAACACTGGGCGGCCTCTCGCTGGCGATTAGCCTGACTCACGATCAGGACTTGGCCCAGGCCTTCTGTGTGCTACTAAGCTCAGGTCAGGCAGCCCCATTTTCTGAAGATGACAGCACCGATCGCATTGCCCGGGGTGTCGAGCGATGAAGCTTTTCACCAAAAAACCCAAGCCTTATGAACCTCCGATGCATATCGACAAATATTGGCCAATTTACCGGGAAAATGTCTTTGTTGACAAGAAGAAAAGCCGGTTGCCGTACTGGTCTGCCCCCCTGATCACGCTTCTGGCCATCATCTTGACCGTGTTTTACCTGGCTCCGACGATTTCTCGGCGCGTGATCAATCTGGGACAGAGCCGCGATAACGATGGCCAGCAAATCAGCCGCAGGTACACAGATCTGGACCGCGTCGTCCTTTCGCCGGTAGCTGATGTCTATGATGCACCTGACATCAAGGCCAGGCGTCTGGTGCAAGTTCTGTACAATGAACCGGTGTCACTCCTGGACCAGCCGACCTATTACGGGTTCAGGCAGGTCTTGCTGCAAGATGGATTTACCGGATACATGCGGGAAAGCGATCTCTCGATCTTTTGCGATGCTGTAGAACCTTCGCTGGCAATCAACAAGCTGGTTGTGGCAACAGGATCCAAGCGGATCATGAGCCATGCCAAAACGGGGACCCTGGTGGCTGAGGTCATGATGGGAACGGTCTTGTATGCAGACTATCGCGGCGACGGCATTTCGCGTGTTCTGCTACCTAGTGGCGAATCTGGCTGGATCAGTGATGATGGCCTGGTCATCCTGCCTCCGGATGGCGAGGTTCTGCCAGTTGCAGACGGTGCCCGCTATCTGACGACAACCGCCCTGACTTTTCTCAATGTCACCACCCTGGACCATGGTGTGACGATTTATGGGGCTTCTATTCCCGGGATCGTTTTCGTCAGTGCCTCCGTCAATGGACTGAAGGTCCCCCGCCAGATGTCTGGCCAGATCCAGGCAGGGCAGGCAGTCAATTTGGAACGCATTGAGGAAACTGGGTTGGTGGACACCCGAATCCTGAATCCAGGCGACATCCTGTTTTTCAGCCGCAGTGGCAGCCTGTCCGATCTGGATCAAATGGCGATCTGCATGACCCCGAACAGCCTTCTGGTTGAAAACCAGGGACGGTCGTCCATCCGGCTTATAGATCCGGCCAAAGACGAGACCTTGTGGCAAACGCTGGTCTCAGTACGCAGGCTATTTCCGGCGGCCAGTGCCACGTCGCAACCACAAGAATCAAGATGAGACTTTTTCGAGGTCTCCCAAGCGACTTAAAAAACAAAAAAAGAACGCTCCCCCTTTAAAGGGAAGCGTTCGGTTGCATTACTGCGATTTTGCCCGTTTGGCGACAAACGACTGTCGACAACGCGGCTCAGGCTCTCTTGACCGCGTTGGATCGGAGGCACCTGGTGCAGACATGCAGGGTTTTGGGCGTTCCATTGACATCAACCCGGACACTGTGGACATTCGGTTTCTGCTTCGCGAGCGCGCGACGGGAAACCTGTGAACGGGTGATGCTGATCTTTCTGCCGAAGAGAGTATCCTTCGAGCAAACGTCACACTTGGGCATCTTGTACACCTCCTGTACGTTTAGTTGCAAAACGCGCAAACAAGATGATAGCATATAAACACTGATTGCGCAACGGTTTGACGGACTTCTGACAAAATAAATTTTGCATTTCAGGCTTCTTGCTTCAGGGCGGCTTTGCGGGGGGTACCGGTGGTCTTGGGTTGACCATTGTCGTCCAGGCCCAGCATCAGGCCATTGACGATGGCACCTGTCGGGCAGACGATCTCGCATTCACCGCAATGCGTGCATTTGTCCTGGTCGATGATCGCCAGAGGGCCGTCCATGGAGATGGCACCATACTGGCAGGTCTTGAAGCATTTCTGGCAACCGATACAGCCAACGGTGCAATTTTTCCGGGTCTGGGCACCAGGCCATTTGTTTTTGCATTTGACCGAGTAGGCATTCGAGTTCTTCGGGATGATCTCGATCAGGTATTTCGGGCAGGTCTTGACGCAGATACCACAGGCCGTGCATTTGGACGAATCAACGTGAGCAATGCCGTTGGCCATGTAGATGGCGTCATACGGACAAGCTGCAGCACAATCCCCATAACCCATGCAGCCATAGGTGCAGGAATTGGGGCCGGAAAACAGATTCTGAGCGGCATTGCAGCTCATGGTGCCGCGATAATCATAACGCTTTTTCGTGTGGTCGACCGTGCCCTGGCAATGGACATGGGCTGCTTTCGGGACAAAGGATGGGGTTGCAACACCCAGGTAGCTGGACAGTTCACCAGCTACTTCGGCACCACCGACCGGGCATTTGCCGGTGTCTGTGTCACCGTCAGCCATCGACTGGGCATAGCCCTCACAGCCGGTGAAGCCACAGGCACCGCAATTGGCGCCCGGCAGGATCGCTTTGATGTCTTCCAGGCGAGTATCAACCGGAACGGCAAAAACGCGGCTGACAATGACAATGACAATGCCCAGCAGCAGGGCGATGGCGCTGGCGATCAAGACCGGAGTCAGGATCGATGAGGCCTGGATCATGGCAATTCCAATCATAGTGTACGCTCCTTGACGTGGCTCTTAGCCGAACAATTTCTCGATCAGGCCCTTGAAGCCAAAGAACGAGATAGATACGAGGCCGGCAGAGACCAGGGTGATCGGCAAGCCCTTCATGAATTTTGGTACATCGGCACGGTCAACCTTGGTCCGGACGCCTGAAAACAGGAACAGAGCCAGCATGAAGCCCAGACCGGCGCCAGCAGCGTGAGAGATAGACTGTACAAAGGTGTACTGGTTATCGACATTGAGGATGGTCACACCAAGAACCGCGCAGTTGGTGGTAATCAGAGGCAGAAAGATGCCAAGGGATCGATACAGGGCAGGAATCGACTTTTTCAGGAAGGTTTCGATGATCTGGACCAGAGAAGCAATGATGACGATGAAAACACCCGTCTGGAGATAGCCCAGATTCCTGGGGTAGAGAATGAAGTATTGCACGGGCCAAGTCAGAGCGGAAGCAAAAACCATGACCACAATGACAGCCATGCTCATGCCCATGGCTGTCTTGACGTTTTTCGAGACTCCCAGGAAAGGGCAGATGCCTAAAAAGCGCGACAGGACGAAATTATCGACCAGGATCGCAGAAAAGAGGATGATCAATAATTCTTTCATGCCTTGTCTCCTTTCTGGTCTTGTGCTGCATCGTCAGCCTGGTCTTTGAAACCATGGGTTTCACGGAACTTGGTGCCAACACTGCAGGCACCACACATGGCACAAGCAGAAGCCTCATTGACCGCACCGACAATCTGTTCTGCCAGCGGGTCTTTGACACCCGTGTCTTTCTTTTTGTCCATTTGTTCAGACAACTTGTTCGCCAGGGCGATCAGGATGCCAAAGACAAAGAAGCCGCCCGGGGGCAGGATCATGATGATCATCGGTTCGATCCAGCCACCTGTCTGCAGGGCAGGCAGCGGAATATCCAGGAACGTGCCATTGCCAAGGATCTCGCGGATGGATCCCATCAGAAACAAGGCAGCTGTGAAGCCAACACCCATGCCCAGGCCATCGACAACGGAGGGCAGGACGGCATTTTTGCTGGCGAACATTTCAGCCCGGGCCAGGATGATGCAGTTGACGGTGATCAAGGG
>SABL01000293.1 GCA_009928985.1 Clostridia bacterium | reverse complement strand
GGGTCTGGCTTTGACTTTGTTTCTGGCAAATGATCTTCGGGCCATTGTCTTAGCACGTCCTTTCTAAAGGTCACAACAAGGTCCTATTATATCATGATTATCAAAGCTCACAAGCAAGGGATAAAAAAACCTGCCAGAGTGTTTCCGGCAGGCTTTCATAGTAAATTCTCAGAGGTCTGTCAGCTGGGGAAGCGGCGGACGGTAAGGATTTTGTAGCCGACATTGTAGAAACTCTGCAGGCTGCTGACGACAACTTTGCGCTGTGAGGTCGAAGCGTGGATGACTTGTCCATCCCCGAGGTAGATGGCCAAATGGGTGATGGTGCTACGACCATCCTTGGGCCGGGCATCGATGCAGACGACATCGCCTGCCTGGGCATTGTCCAGCGAGACGCCTTCACCGGCGGAACCAAAGCTGGATGAAGAACGGGGCACACTGACACCGACTTTGTTGTAGGCCCAGTAGACCAGACCGGAACAGTCCATGCCCTTGAGGCTTTCACTGCCGTAGACATAAGGGGTCCCCAGGGCCTGATAGGCAAGGTCAACAATGGTGCTGCCGGATGCATTGGCTGCGGCATCTCCACCCGCCGCAATTGCGGCATCTGAACTCACAGCACCAGAACCGGGCTTGCTTTTGGTGAGAAATTTCGATGCGACATAACCGGTCTGGCCATCGCCGAACACAATGCGTGACCATTCGTCGCCGATGCCGGTCCGCCGGACCTTGGCCCCGGAGTCGAGATTGGCCAGGATATCATTGTCTGTGGAGTAGGACGCGCGGACATTCAGGGAAGTCCCTTTGACATACACAGACTCATCGACTGGCCGGAAGACCATCTCGGTCGTTGTGTATTCGGTTTTGACATAACCGACCTGGTCGTCTGCTTCAACCTGCAGCCAGTCACCGAAAACGCCGATCGCATGCAGTCGATCGCCCATGACGATCTTGGCCACTATGCCGCTATCCGTTGAAGCTTCTGAACGGACATTGAGAACATCGGCCTGGATGTAGACATCATGATCGGCAGGCTCCAGGACCGGTGCCGCAGGTTCTTCTGCGATGGCCATGGCAGATTCGATCCTGGCCTCGACGGATTCGACCTTGGCGGTGCGGTCCAACACGGGCTCAACTGCCAGTGCTGACTGCGAACGATTAAATGTGACATCCGAGAAATCAGCCGGTTGCAGGTCGGGGGCTGAGGTAGTGCGGGCGGACTGAACAAGTGCAACGGGGACTGAAGCAGCAAGGGTATCAGGCGTTGCGGCACGATCAGCCTGCATCCAGGGGGCAGGCAGGCCCAGCGGCATGCTCAGGAGCGGGATGGAGATCATGATTGACGCCAGGGACAGGGTCAACATCTGTTTAACCCGGGGGGCAGTCAACTGTCTCACTTTAAAACGCCGCATGGATTCTCCTTCTGATCAGGTATCTAACAGGGAGCGACGCGCAGGGCGACCGCTGGATTCATCAATTCTTGCGCATTATATCCCAAGCGGCCGGATGAGTCAAATTCAAAGGAACTTGAGACCGTGTCAACTTGACAGTTAATTTTTACGCCCCTATACTGGTTTCAATAGAATCTGCACAAACCGATGAGCAAGAAGAGTACACCCATTACCGCTTTTCAGCGAGCTGCCGCCAGTGCAAGGGCAGCAAGGCTGCATGGGTCGAATGG
>SABL01000292.1 GCA_009928985.1 Clostridia bacterium | reverse complement strand
CCATTCGACCCATGCAGCCTTGCTGCCCTTGCACTGGCGGCAGCTCGCTGAAAAGCGGTAATGGGTGTACTCTTCTTGCTCATCGGTTTGTGCAGATTCAATTGGAATCAGTATAGATGGGTAAAAATTAACTGTCAAGTTGACCTGGCTTCTGGACCGGTGAAATTTGACGCATCCCGTCGCTTGGGATATAATGCGCTGGAATTGACATTTCCGGCAGTCGCAGAGCGATTCGCCTCCTGATAGAAATCAAGGTTGGAAGGAGATCCCATGCGGCGTTTCAAAGTGAGACAATTGACGGCTCCCAGGGTCAAGAACATCGTGACCTTGTCCGTGGCGTCAATCATGATCTCCATTCCGCTCCTGTCTTTGCCGCTTGGCCTGCCAGCCCCCTGGATTCAGACTGAAATGGTCGTTGCCGCTGACGTCACAACCGCTCCTGCACGGACTGCTGCCCCGTCATCTGGCGAGACCCTGGACGGCGCATCTGCACTGCTTGCGGCTGATTTTTCTGATGTTTCATTCAACCGTTCCCAGCCGGAAATCGTCCGTGAGCCCGAAATGGACCGCACCGCCCAGGCCGAATCCGTCGAAGCCCGGATCGAATCCACCATGGCCGTCGCAGAAGAACCTGCAGAACCGGTTTTGGAACCGTTTGATGATGATGTCTACATCCAGGCCGATGTTCTGAATGTTCGTTCGGAGGCTTCCACCGAAAGCTCCATTGTAGCCAAGATTGTCATGGGCGATCGACTGCATGCGATTGGCATTTTTGGTGACTGGCTGCAGGTCGAAGCAGACGACCAGGTCGGGTTTGTCAAAACCGAATACACAACGACCGATATGGTCTTCAGGCCTGTCGATGAGACGCTGTATGTCAAAGGCACTTCCCTGAATGTTCGTGCGTCTTATTCCACGGACAATGATATCCTGGCCAACCTCGACTCAGGTGCCAAGGTTCGGCGGACCGGTATCGGCGACGAATGGTCGCGCATCGTGTTCGGCGATGGCCAGACCGGATATGTTGCTTCGACATTCCTCACCAAGAGCAAGCCGGGATCCGGATCTGCAAGCTCAGATGCCGCCATCGCGGCAGGAGGGGATGCTGCAGCCAATGCATCTGCCAATACCATAGTCGACCTTGCCCATCAAGCCCTGGGGACTCCCTATGTCTACGGCAGTGAAAGCCTCAAGGGCATGGATTGTTCGGGTCTGGTCTACTGGGCCTACAACAAAGTCGGCGTCAGCGTGCCGCGTTCTTCTTCCAGCTTTGGATCTGCTGGGGAAGGTGTCTCGCTGGACAATGCCCAGGCTGGTGATGTGGTCTGCATCGATGCCCGGCCTAAAGACGGGCGCAGCACCATCACTCATTTGGCTATTTACCTCGGTGATGGACAAGTCATCCACGCTTCGACCTCACAACGCAAAGTCGTGGTCAGCAGCCTGGACAGCTTCTACAATGTCGGTTACAAGCTTCTCACTGTGCGCCGCTTCCCCAGCTGACAGACCTCTTTGCTTTCACACATGCAACCTGCCGGAACTTGCCTGGCAGGTTTTTTTATCCCTTGCTTGTGGGCTTTGACAATCATGATATAATAGGACCTTGTTGTGACCTTTAGAAAGGACGTGCTAAGACAATGGCCCGAAGATCATTTGCCAGAAACAAAGTCAAAGCCAGACCC
>SABL01000291.1 GCA_009928985.1 Clostridia bacterium | reverse complement strand
TGAAGTGTTGAATCAATTGTGATAGAATGACAGTGCTAGAACCTTGAAAATTGAAACCTCATGTATCTTCATAAGTGCAAGATGCTGTGATTGTCTGATTGTATGTGGGCGCTTGATCAGACAGGAGCAAATAGCGAAACCGGCTTAATCAGCCGGTTTTTTGTTTTTTCAGATGCCGTTTTCCATAGTTGCATTAAGCAACTGATCAGCAGGGTTATGGTCCGGACAGAAAATACAGGTCGCGCAGGGATCCAGAAACATTTTGTAGATTCAGGTTCACAAGGAGCAGACGCTTTTACTTCTGACAAAATGTTGGACAAATAAAGGAAGTGATTGATATGTCAAGTGACAGGATCTTTACGAAAGCTGTCCTTGGTAAGCTTTCAATTTTCGTGACAGTGGCCTTCCTCCTATTGATCCTGACCCCCAGCCTGCAAGTCTCAGCTGAGGATGGATTGGATGGAGTAGAGACAGAATCGGGTGAATTTGTCGATACAACGTCGTCGGGTGTGATTTTAGACACGTCCAACACGGAAGACAGTGACAGCACCCAGTCTGGGGAAAGCTCTGAGGAAACATCTGTAGATGTCTCGCAACCTGATGCCGGGGGTGATAGTTCTCCCAGCCTATCCAGTGCAGCAAGTTTAGACGGTTCACAGGAACCACCCAGCAATGAATCGATCGAAACGCAGGCCAGTCAGCCCGATACGAGCTTGCCCGATGAGGGCGAACCACAAACGGGTGAAAGCAGCGAACCGACAGATTTATTTATGTCGCTGGTTGCACCTTTAGCAGTGGCGCCCGAAGCGATCAATTATGGCGATCCCAGCGCAAACTTGATGGGCTTCAATGGCGGCGTGGATGGTGGGGGAGGATGGACGAACGGCAACCTTGGCAAGACTTATGCCGAAGGTGAGTGGGTGCCCTATCAGCTTGTCCTGACCGGCGTCCAGGATGCCTGGGGCCCAGGACTTGAGGGCATGTCGCAGTATGGAGACCAGCTGGTGATTTCCTATGATTTCACCAACGGCGGCCATCGTTTCATCGACATGGTCAAAGATGTGCAGGTGGGAACTTCAAAACGTTCTGACAGCCAGGCTTATCCAGGCGCCAGCATTGACACACGAGAGGAACTGGAAGCAGCGCAAAATAATCTGGCAGCTGAAGATGCGTGGTCAGACTTCACGCTTCTGAAAGATACCGACAGTTTTGATTACGACCCGCAGATCAACGGTGTCTTGCCCAGAGATCCAAACGATTACACCGTCGACCGCCGGACCCTTGTGATTACCAAAGACAATCTCGTTGATGCAGGTCTTGGATCAAAAGACACCATCGTCATCTATTTCCAGCTGCATCTTTCGCGGACTTTGTTCTGGCGGACCAATTTGCATATGGCTTTATCCAGTGGCATCACAGCCCCCTGGGGCGGCTACCAGTACACGACCGAAGATACCAACCACCCCTACGGTTCAGGATATGTCAGCGGGTCATCTGGCCACATTCAGCTGGAGACATTCGGTAACAAGACCGTGCCGCTACCGGTTCCGGCTGAACCACCGGGGGCCATCAGTGGCACCAAATGGCTGGATGTCAATGGTGACGGAGACCGGGATGCCGAGGATACTGGTATCGCAGACTGGACGATTCATGCCACAATCTCCTACGGAGGCGTCACCTTC
>SABL01000290.1 GCA_009928985.1 Clostridia bacterium | reverse complement strand
GACCAGCTCCATCCAGTCCGTGGTGAAGCGCCTGTAGCCGAGCTTTTCACAGGCTTGTCTGGCATTGTCTTCGTTGACATCAGCAACCATTTCAAAGACAGGCTTGATGGCTTTGAGAGCAAAGTCCATGGCACCTTCGGACTGGCCTTTGGCATCTTGGAAGACGGTTGCGGTCAGGGTGCCGTCTTCGACTGCTTTGACAGCGTCGGGGGTGGCATCGATACCGAAGACCATGACGTCATTGATACCGGCCGCCTGCAGAGCCATGATGGCGCCGAGGGCCATTTCATCGTTGTTGGCAAAGATGGCGTCGATGTCTTCACCGTAGGCGGTGATCCAGTTTTCGACGACGGAGACGGCTTTTTCACGCTGCCATTCGGCGGTTTCTTCGGCCAGGACTTTGACGTCCGGATAGGTGCTTTCGATGATGTTTTTGACACCCTGGGTGCGCTGGAAGGAAGCTTCGTAGGTCAGGCCGCCCATCAGGATCGCGACGTTGCCCTTGCACCGAGTTTTTTACCGGCATAGCCCATTTGGAGTTCGCCAGCGGTGACTTCCTGGGAACCGACATAGTAGGTACCTTCTGGCATATTGCCGTCGGAGTAAGGGTTGGTGTTGAAGTAGACCAATGGGATACCGGCTTCTTTGGCGGCGGCGGTGACGGGTTCCATGGCGCTGGTGTCAGCAGGCGTGACCATCAGGGCTTGAACGCCTTGCTCGATCAGGGCTTTGACCTGGTCTTGCTGCATGATGACGTCCTGCTGGCCATCGACGACGATCAGTTCGACATTGTTCTTTTCCGCATAAGCTTTGGCTGCGTCGACCAGGTAGGTTTGGAAGGTGTTGTTGATGTTCGGGCAGGCGTAGCCGATCTTGATCTTTTCGCCGGCTGCGGCAGTGGTTTCAGCGGCAGTGGTTGTGGCTTCCGTTGCGGCGGCGGTTGTGGCTGCGGTGGTGCCGCCGTCGGCGGGGGTGCAGGCGGCCAGGCCGAGAATGAGGCCGAGGATTAGAACGATAGACAGTAGCTTTTTTATGAATTTCTCCTCCGATTCCATGATTTTATCATCCGAGTTGTGATTAGGACCGATTGAACTCTTGGACAGCTTCGAATGCGGCGGCAATGTTTTCGACTGGCGTATTGCCGACAATGTTGTGGATCGTGTTAAAGACGTACCCCCCTCCTTTGGACAGAATTTCCAGTCTTTCTTTGACCTGTGCCTTGACTTGTTCCGGAGTGCCGCGGGGCAGCACTTCCTGGGTATCGACGCCGCCACCCCAGAAGGTGAGTTTGTCGCCGTATTTGTCTTTGAGCATCCGGGCATCCATGCCGGTGGCGGAGAGCTGGACCGGATTGATGATGTCCATGCCCATTTCAACGAAATCATCGAGGAAGCTGACGACGCTGCCACAGGTGTGATAGAAGGTTTTCCAACTGGTGTTCTGATGGACCCAGTCGTTCATTTTCTTGTAATAGGGCTTGTACAGTTCCTTGAAAATGTCGGTTGAGAAGAAGCCTGCGTTCTGGGTGCCAAAGTCGGTGCCGCTGATCCAGACGATCTGGATCCGGTCGCCCATTGCCTGTTTGTAAATCTCCAGGTTCTTGAGCATGACTTCGGTCTGGTATTCAAAGACGGCGCTGACGTATTCGGGGTAGAGCAGCTGGGCCATCGCCCCGAGGGCGGATCGGG
>SABL01000289.1 GCA_009928985.1 Clostridia bacterium | reverse complement strand
TACCAGCTGCCCGACCCATTGATCTGGTACTGGTATTCCTTGACGCCGGCTTTGTTCAGCGTGGACGAATTGGTCAGCTGGTAGGTGATCGGTCCCTGGCTGAACTGGCCATCGTCCAGGGCCGGTGAGGCGACGACCTGAGGTGCGCCCATCACTGTATCGTCGATGGTGAAGGTCGGGCTGATCGCCACGATCTCTGACAGGTTGCCTGCATGATCGGCTGCCTGGACCGACAGGCCGCCTGTGTAGGGCGAAGCGATAAAAAATGTAATCTGCCCTACTTCGTTGGCCGTCATTGTATGAGGAACCGAGTCGGATAGGATATAAGTCAGGCTGGCCACGCCGCTATTGGCGGTCTGGTTGGAATCATCTGTGGCCGTGGCTGTCACCTGGATTTTGACCCCGAAATACATACCACCGGTCAGAATATGCAGCAGGTCGGAGATAACGCCATCATTGACATACTGATACTGGATGTTCGAGTCAAGTAAAGGTGATCTGAGATCGATTTTGACTCGATGAGTCGCACTGGGTTCAGACGTATTCTGCGCAGCGGAAACTGCCCGGAACTGGTAATCAGTCCCGTTGGTTTCATCGGCAGTCGTCGTAAAGGTCACCTGATAGGACGCACCATCAGGAGTACTTGCGATCGGTTGCCAACTCGTTCCACCATTGGTTGAATACTGGTAGCCGGTTATTGGTGCGGTGGCAGATCCAGTCAAGGTGAAGCTCACCGCCTGGTTGGTCCAAGTATTTGATGCAATATTTGATGTAACGTTCAGGACAGGTTTTGTCAGTTCATTCCGGATCTTCCATTCAATTCCCGTCGCCTGATCCAGGTTGCCAGCCTCATCGAGTGTCCTGATTCTGATTGTGTTCACGCCGTCCGACAACAGGATCGTGCCAACATTGTTCGTCAGGGACAAGGGCGTCCAGGCCCCACCGTCAATCGAGTACTGGATGGCGACCGGCGCCCAGCCGGCGTTCTGGGTCACGCTGACCGTCTGGGTATCATCTTTGTACCAAGTTTCCGGATCCGGTGTCACTTCCACACCCGATCCATTGTTAATTGTCACCGTGGCCGAGGCTGGGGCGGTGTTGTCCAGTTGGATCGTCACTGGTGTGGTCGCAGCCGAGGCCACGCCCGAGTTCGACAGGGTGCGGAATCGCACGGTTTGCACCAGGTCGTCGCTGACCGTATAGGTCGCGCCTGTCCGGCTGCCGGCGGTTCCAGTCTCGCTGCCGGTGGCAGGACTGCCAGCCAAAGTGATGGCCTGCCAGATGGTCCCGCCGTCGGTGCTCATTTCATAATGCGCCGTATCGCCATACGGTGTGTTGCTGCTGCCCGTGCTCAGGTTGAACGTCACCTGGCTGTTGGTCCAGGTCCCGCTGACGTAGCCATTGGTATTCAGGGTCGGGGCTAAGGCTTGGCTCACTGAGACCTTGACCACTTGGCTAACGACAGCCGACTCCAGTCCGGCCAGTGAGATCGCCTTGAAGCTATAGGTCGTGTCCGTGTCTGTCGCAACCGTGATCGAATCACCGGACATTTCTGTCCAGGTACCCGTGCCTACTTGGTACCACCAGACCACGCCTGATAGCTGACCTGCTGTCAGCGCCGGGGTTAGGGTCACGGTCTGGCTGGTCCAGGCGCCACTGTAGGCAGCCGCGTCTGCCGTCGTTGCGGTCAGT
>SABL01000090.1 GCA_009928985.1 Clostridia bacterium | reverse complement strand
GGGCAAAGAAGAGATTGCCGATGCCAGGCGTCAGCTGGCCCGCCTGAAAGTGCCTGATTACACCATCCAGGACCGCTACAAGGACCCGGGCTTTTTCCAGTTCATCGAAAACTCAGAAAGCATGGATTTCCTGTCCTACATTTTCCCTGTTTTCTTTTTCCTGATTGCCTTGCTCGTTTCCCTGACAACCATGACCCGCATGGTCGATGAGCAGCGCCTGCAGATCGGAACCCTCAAGGCCTTGAGTTATTCCAACTGGGATATCGTCAGCAAATATCTCCTGTATGGCAGCCTGCCCAGCCTGCTTGGCAGCCTCCTGGGTATGGTGGCCGGGCATAAGATTCTGATGCCAACGGTGTTCATGGCCTATTCATCCAATTTCATCTTCACCGAAGCCATACCGGACCTGCCCGTCATCTACAGCATCCTCGCGGTCCTGATCAGCCTGCTCTGCACGGGCCTGGTCGCGCTGATGACAACGTATTCTTCCCTCAAGGATAATGTCGCTTCCCTTTTGCGTCCAAAGGCACCCAAAGCCGGAACCCGCATCCTGCTCGAGCGGATCACGCCGGTCTGGAAACGGCTGTCTTTCCATAGCAAAGTCACAGCCAGGAATATTTTCCGGTTCAAGAAGCGCATGATGATGACCATCCTCGGTGTCTCAGGTTGTGCCGCTTTGATTTTCATGGGCTTTGGCATCCGCGACTCGATCGGATCGATCATTCCCAAGCAATATGGCGATCTGTTCCGTTACGATACGCTGGTCATTTACGATGACGAAGCCGATCCAGCTGATCTCAATGCCTATCAGGATCTGCTCGCTCGTGATAGCCGGATCAACAGGCTGTACCCGGCCCGGCTGGAACAAGGCATCATCGCGGTCCCGGGTAAGCTCGACCAGTCGATCACGCTCGTCGTGCCAGCCGATGCGGCACAATTTGCCGAGATCAACGTGTTGCGCAGCCGAATCCTGAAGCAGCCATTCAATCTGGACCAGGGGGCGGTCATTTCGGAAAAGATGGCGCTGCTTCTGGGATTGCGCGCCGGAGATATCCTGGATTATGAGGACCCGGATGGACAGGTGCATCCCATCACCATCGGCGGTGTCACGGAAAACTACACGGGGCACTACCTCTACCTCTCGATCGCCGATTATGAAGACCTTTTTGGTAAAACCTACCGCCCCAACAGCGACTACGTGGTGCTCAATCAGCAGGACCCGGATGTGGCCAGTTCCTTTTCGCGCGACATGCTCGACCAGGAAATCGTTTTCAGCTCGATCAGTTCCTACTCCACCAGTGAAACGGTGCACAAGCTGATGGCATCGATGAACATCATCGTGCTCGTGATCCTGATCGCTTCTTCCCTGCTCGCCATCGTGGTCCTTTACAACCTGACCAACATCAATGTCTCGGAGCGGATCCGCGAGTTGTCGACGATCATGGTCCTGGGCTTTTATCCCAAGGAAGTCACGGCTTATGTCTACCGTGAAACCATGGCACTGACCACCATCGGTATTTTAGTTGGCTTTGGCTTCGGTCGCGTATTGCATTATTTCGTGATCAGTTCGATGGCGCCATCCAATGTCCTTTTGGACCCATATGTCTGGTGGAGCACCTACGCCCTGGCCGCCGCCTTCACCTTTGCCTTCTCCCTGGTCGTCATGCTGATCATGCACAACCGCCTCAAGCGCGTCGACATGGTCAGTGCTTTGAAGGCGGTCGAGTGAACGTATTGTGTGGCGAGCAGCGCGTGGATAGCGAGCCGTCTGGTGAGCAATAATCAGAGATTTTGCAGGAATTTCGGGAGAGGCATGGGTCTGGCCAGATAGTAGCCTTGGGCCAGCGAGACGCCCGACTCCAGGAGCGCATCCACTTCGTGATGATGCTCGACATTCACGCCTATGACGATCTGATTTTGCTCCCTGCACAATTGGACGATTTCCTGAAAGGCGGCCTGGTCCACTGATGAGTGGCCGCCGCCTTCCTGATCGATGACTGGGATCTTTATCGCATAGACTGGGAAAGCGGACAGCTGGTCGAGTTTGCCAGGATCCATCCCAACATGGTCCGCGACAATCCGAAAGCCTTCCTGGTGCAACTCCTCGATCTGTTCACGCAAGTCAGCAGAGCTCTTTTGGAGCATCTCCTGCCTGATCTCGAACCAGATCCGTTGTTTGTCGATGGCAAAGGCTTCCACCAGGCTGGTGATCCTTTCGACACATCCATGCGACTGGAGCAGCTGCGCGGACAGGTTGAAACTCAGCGGCAGCAAACTGGACCGGCCGCCGGGCGATTCGTGAAGCAGCTGCAAGCTGTGTGCCAGGACATAGAAATCCAGCTCACCGCTGATCTGGTCTTCTTCCAGCTGGGGCAAGAACTCGCCTGGCAGCAGATTCGTCCGGCCCCGGTGCCACTGGACCAGGATTTCCGCCGCGGCGATGTGCCCTCTTTCAAGATCATGGACGGGCTGGGCCAGGAGGACGAACTCGTCCTTTTCGATGCCCTGCTTGAAATTTTCCAGATGCGAATGGATCGCATTCGTTCCCGTTGCCTCGGATGTCGATGATGCCTGGCTAGGTGCTGCATGGTTTTCCATGGTCTGCTCTCCCCTTGCGTTCAATGATGTCCAGCAAAAATGCACGATTGCCGCTGGACACGCTGCCTATTGGATCGGATCTAGAAGAACGTTCTGATTGACATTGAAGATGAAGAAGTCAGTAGCAACTTCGACCTGGTTGGTGATCAGGGTGCCCACGAGTTTGTAGTTTCCGACTGGCAGACTGTCAGACAGGCCTGTCAATTTCATGGCGAGCGAACCTGCGCCATCCGTTGTGCTGCTGGTTCGGGCTGAGGCGAGGATTTCCAGGATCGTTTCATAGACAGCCCGCTGGTCCAGGGTCATGGATTGCGCCAGGCCGCCGATGCCGTTCTGGGCAATGATTTCGTTGATCAGGCTGCTGTAGGTCGCTGTGAGGTCCGTCGCGCCATCCTGGACGGTGATCTGGGTGATCCGGTTCTTGCTGATGGACACGGTGACATCGCCAACCGCGACAGTCTGGTCGGCAAAAGTATACTGGGCCCGCTTTGGATCGGACTGTCCTTCGAGGTTGTAATACCAGAGCGGATGGACTATCTTGCCGTCGTTGAAGGCTTTCTGGATTTGATAGCTGCCATTGTACTGGATCGCGAGTGACAAGCCGTCGAGACTGGCGCCCGGCAAGCTGTCAGGCCAGTTTTCATCGCACCGGATGTACTGGCCGTTGTCGTTCTTGTGATAAAGGGTGTACTCGACCATGGTGTTGATGTTGTTGTCCTGGACATTGCTGAACTGGGCCGCAAACGGCAAATCCCTGATCCGGGGATCGCTGCCCGCGGGATCCTCCACGCGGTCGCGCAGATTGATCACCAGATCTTGCTGGGCGACATCCAGGCGGTAGCCATAGTCCTTGTCGGATTCAACACGGATCGGAATCATCAGGGTATCGACTGGATTGCCGCCCAGCGGGAAATCGGGATCCGCCGTCCGGTAAATGCTGGCCTTCAGCCAGTAAGGATTCGATGAACTGAAATTGTAGTCCAGGGCATCGGCAAAATCGATCTGCAGGCTGACGTCGGTCGTCGTTGCCAGCGTTTCACCCAGGTTATATGCTCTCATGTCATACTGCTTGCCCTGGTCCTTCATGAACAGGATCTGGCCCGTGTTGGTTTTCGTCAGCGGGGTCGTTTCGTTGCCATAGTAGATCTGGATGCCCTGGGACAGTTCTTGAACTTGGTTGCCAGCCGGATCACGGGTGATCGCAAACGCGATTTCCAGGTAAGGTTTTTCGCGGTTGACCAGATCCGTGTCAAAGCTGTAGCCCGCCTTGATGGCATCCTTGAGCAGCAGGTTGACTTTCAATGGGATGGACTGGCTGAAGCTTTCCACAGGTCCTTTGAACTCGAGGGAGATGTCGCGCCTAGGTCCGATGCTGGTATAGGATTGCACATCGTTATACCAGGTATCGATGCCAAACAGGTCTTTGGTCAGGCCGTTGGCTCCATCTGTATTCGGCAGCATCCAGACTTGCGATTTGACCGTCGCAATACTGGCGACGTTTTCCCACGAGGTTTCTGCCAGATTGATCAGAAGCAGGAAGCGTTCCAGGCCTGCCCTGCTGTCATTGATCACTTTGGCACCCTTGTGGAACAGGTAAGATGCATAGCCGGCTCCGGGAATCTGGGAAATCTCGGGCAACGCGACTTTGTTGGAAACATCCTTTTCTACATAAGCGATGTCCTGCTGCATGGTCTTGAACTGGCTGAACAACACCTTGTCGACACCGGCTTCAGCAGTCACGGAATGAACATAGGTTTGATGGTTGTCCAGGTCGACCAGAGTCAGTTGTGTCCCCTTCGGCAAAACCAGGCTGCCGCCGGGCGCAGACAATTCAAACATCTTATCTATGGTCAGCTGATGGCGCGAGTAATAATCCTCCGGATTTTGATCGGGATTGTCAGTCAGCCATTGCTCCCAGGTCGCTGCCGTGACACCGGCCGGATAGTTGATGATCGGATTGTCATCCGCATCGTAATTGACCGTATCGACCAGGAAGCGGTCACCTGAATATGCGAACTCGATGTAGGCGGTGTAGCGGCCATCGTTGTTCAGTTCCAGTGGGCCGTAACCGTCGGAAACGGGCGTGCTGGCCTGATGGTACTTGTAATTCCGGAACGTTGCATCACTGACATTGGCGATTTCGCCAGCTTCAGACAGGGCATCGCCTTCCTTGAGCCAGCTGCGGGTGGCAATGCCGATCTGCACATCGACTTTGACCGGAATTTGCGTCTGGACCGTGAGCGGCCGGTTGCTGGCGGTGTTGGCGCGCCTTTTGTCAAACAAATTGTAGGTCACGGTCATCATCGTCCATTGGCCAGACGGATCGCTGCGCCGGATCTTGAAAATGTCGCTGCCGGCACTGCGCCGCCAGGTCAGGTTGCCCGTGCCGCCAGTGGCGCCGCCATCGGTGAAGCCTGCCGATGTGTAGCTGTACCAGTTGACATGATCAAAGGTGTTCTCCACTATGCGGACGGTCTGGTCATTGACGACTTTCTGACTGATCACACCTGTCGACGTGATGGCCTGATTGATCTGCGTGAAGAACTCATTCAGGTCGAGCTCGGCACTCTGCGCACTGTCGTAGAGCAGGTATTTCAGGCGGTCTGGGTTTTCAGTGTCCCAGATGAAATTGCTGTTGTCCTGATGGTCCAGGATGCCGGGCAGCAGATCGCCGCGGCTGGCAGGCGTTGCCGGAGCCGTGATGCCAGCGCTCACCAGCAGGTTGAAATCCGTGTGCCGGATCAGGTTGAAATCGGCCTGGCAGGTGCCAGCATCACGATAGCTCTGGACGTTCGTTCCAACTTTCAGGATCGTGTGCTCGTCATACACGTTGATGCCATAAATGCCGAAGGTATGGGTGGATGGGTTGACGGCGTTCGAGTAGCCCAGGACCGTGCCGGTCCGGGTTGGGGATGAGCCCGTGACGGTGTTGCCTTGCACATTCAGCTCGACCAGGTGGATCTGGGACATTTTGGAATCGCCGATCGTATGGAGCCCCAGGACTCCGCCCGCGCTGCCCGCGCTGGATTGAATGGTCAAGCCCTGGAAGCTGGAGTGACGGATTTGCCAGTAGTCTGTCTGTTCGGCGTACGTGTGGAACACAACCTGGCCGATTGCTCCACCAGCACCACTGCCACCTTCGATGGTTGCTCCGGCTTGGACCGCACTCTCTTCAACAGCCAGGGAGGTCGATGAAACCAGTCCGGCCAGGCCACCTGCAGTACCACTAGCCTTGATGCTTGAGCTGCCCAAGATGGTCAGCCGGTCAAAATTGGGTACAGGCTCCGTACTTCCGACAGGACGAATCAGGTTACTGCCACCATATCCTATACCACCGATAATTCCGCCTGCGGTCTCACCCTCGATGACCAGATTGGAAATGGTGATGTTACGGAATTGATAGCCATTTTTATTTGTGTAACCAACCAAGCCGCCTGTAAAGCTTTTACCCTTGACCGAACCTGTTACAATTAGATTTTCGATCACTGGAATTTGTCCGCCCAGCTGGACCACATAGCCGAAAAATCCATTCTGGCTGGTTGTGTAAGTGTTGTCGAGGGCAACCTTGACCGTCGCGCCGCGACCGTCAAAGCTGGCGGTGAATTGGCGCCCGTTGGTTGTCACTGCGGTGAAGTTTGTCTCACTGATCGTATGAGTGTGGCCTTTGCCGATCCCTTTGAAAACCTGGCGATAGTCGATGATCCAAGGATCGCCGGTCGATTTGTCCTTGACCAGCGATGGATAGGAGCCTGTCATGTCGTAGGTCGCGTTTTCCTTGAGGCGGATCGTCCCCTTGTCCATTGTGAAGCGGCGGAATGCTTCGGCAGACAGGGCGGTCTGGTCGCTGGCGTAGGCAAAGAAGGTCATCAGGTAGGGGATCTGGCCGACGCTGAGGTTGTCATAGGGATATTGGTCGCTGAGGCGGGAACCGCTGGGACTGGCGGTCCAGTTGTACGTGGCTGACCCTGAGTTTACTGCCATGGAGAGGAGCAGCAGCTCCTGCTCGTTTTCAATCTCCCAAGCCGCTTTGCCAGCCGCGGTGTCCACGCTGGCCGCGATCTGGATGTCTGCCCAGTCCGCCATGCTCATGACCTGTGTATGCCACACGGGCTTGAGATTGTTGGCATTCAAGAAACTGACCGGGGCAGCTGGGTCATAAGTCTCAGGTCGTCCGGCAAGCAGATCCTGAACCGTGTTGGCGGATGCCACAGCAGGTGCGGCGAGGCTATCGGTCAGCAGCTGGGGTTCGGTGTAAGATTGCAGGTAGCCTTCCGGTTGGCTGATGCCACTGACTGTTTCAGCAGTCGTTTCGCTTGGAGTCGTTTCTGTTACGGTTGTGCTGCTCGCGACTGTTTCTGTTGTGGTTGTGCTGCTCGCGGCCGTTTCGGATGTGGTTGTGCTGCTCGCGACTGTTTCGGTTGTAGATGTGCTGCTCAGCCGTTCTGGCTTTTTGAACGAGACACTGCCGCGGACGACATTGGCCTGCAGGGCAGGATTGATCTGGGTGACTACAACCGTTGCTGAGGCCGTGTTTCCGGCAGCATCGCGAACGGTCACGGTGTAGGTCCCATTAGCTGTGACGGTGAGTTGATTCGAGGCACTCCAAGCGGCGGCGCCCCACTGGTACGGTTCAGCAGAGAGATTGGCATCTGAGGCGGTCGCAGTCAGGGTGATCGGGCCGGCGGTTGGCTCGGTTGGATTGCCCGAGACGACGACCGTTGGGCTGGTCCGGTCGATGCGGACCGTTGAGCGTCCTGTCCAGATCGCCTCACGCGAAGACACCTGGTTGGAGGGATCGGAATTCGACTCAGCCTTGAATAGGATGGTGTGTTCACCTTCCGCGGTGAGCGCAACCTGGTTTTTAGCTGATCCGGTGCAATCCTGCCAGTTGGCGCCCTGGTCGAGACTATACTGGTATTTGTCGACACCTGTGGCAGCAGTGGCGCCTGCGGCAGTCAGCGTCACGGATGCGCTGTTCGTCCATGGGCTGTTCACCAGGTCGTAGGAACTGCTGACCGTCATTTCAGAAATGTCCAGCGCAGCGGTATTCACCGTGATGGCAAATCCGCCCGAATTGACACTGCTGATGGACTGCTGATTGCCCAGGAGATCCGCGGCGGTGACCGAAATCTGGCCTGTGAACTGGTGAGGCAAGGCAAACCGGTTGGCAAAACCAATGATCGGCGTCAGTGTTGTGGTTGTGCCAGAGACGGTCTTTTGGGCCAGCAAGCTGCCCAGACCGACGCCGGTGTCTGCTGCGGTGACCTCCAGGTACTGGGCGGTGCCGAAGAACTGGTTGCCGGTCAAGGCGTTCAGGATCAAGGAGACGGCCGACGTATTGGCATCGACGATTTCTGCTGACACGGTAGGAGCGTCTGTGTCGATCTCGATGGTCAAGGGTGTACTATTTGTCGATCGAGTTCCAACATTATTGAATGTGTAAAAGGCAAATGACTGGGGAATACCGCTTTCTGGCAGAGGATCAGGCAAGTTGACCGAGTCGCCGGGGTTGATTTCTCCAGCAATAATATCATTCATGTCAAATTCAAATCGAGAGACGCCAGAAAACGGATTGATTGATACATAAGGTGATACTTGAACCTGTTCCTTGCTGTACCAGATGTTTTTCGTGGCATTCAGGACTGCATTTACCGAAAGTGTCAGCTCAGGCATGGAAGGCTTGGTCCTGTCAATCAGGATGACCTTAGGTGGTGCCGCTGTCACGTTGCCGGCAGAGTCCCTGACCTTCACCACGCAGGACAAGTTTAGAGTGGAACTATTAAATAACTTGCTCGCGCCCGACTGCCAGGTCACTCCATTGTCAAAGCTGTAATCCTTGATTCCAGAGCCCGAGGAAGAATCCGAGGCGGTCGCAGTCACCGTGACTTCAAATCTGGTCCAGTTATTCGGGACATAGCTGCCAGTCGAAACGCTCAACGCAGGCGCGGTTTTGTCAATTTGGACGGTCGCCTGGACCGCAGTAGCGGCCTGGTTGCCGGCTGCGTCAATCACTTGCATAGTCACAGCCTGGTTCATGTCCGCTTGATAGACCTGCGAATTCTGGCTAGACCAGATGCCGTTGTCAAACTGGTAGCGCACCGGACTTGCGTCCTGCACACCGCTGGCCGTCACGGTCACATCCTGGTTCGTCCAGCCAGAGGGCACGACGGTCGCGGCAAGACCGGTTGGTTTGACGGTGTCCACGCTGAACTCGATGCTCTTCGGCACTTCAACTGTGCCGGCAGCATTGACGCCCCAGACAGAAACGGTATGCGCACCTTCGGCCAAGTCAGCCGGGTAGTTGCTGCCTGTGAAGACGACGGCGTCACCATTATCCACACGATAGTAGGT
>SABL01000089.1 GCA_009928985.1 Clostridia bacterium | reverse complement strand
TTTAGGGCTCCGACATAGGGTTGGAAATTTCCAACCCTATGTCGGAGCCCCTTTGGGGAAAGTCCAGTCGCAGATCAGCAAAGCTTACAGCCGCAGTCGGCTTCGCGCCTCCCGGAGTTGTTGCCGTTTTGGTGCGCCGACCCTATTTGCGGAAAATTCCTACCAGGGTGCCGGACTTGGCGCGAAGTCAGGCCCAGTTTCTGGAAAACGGGCCTGACTTGCAGCCAACCTGGGTGCTTCACACATCTTGGCTGCCCACCGGACCACTCTTGGATGAATCAGCTGATTTTTTACAGATTTTTCACGGTAATAAGCAAAGAGCCTCGTGCAATGTGCTGCTTGACAGACTAATTTGCCTGCATTATATTTTAACTATGTTAAAAATTTGAACACAGTTAAAATATATTTTCGCGATGTAGTTGAATGGAAAGAATGGCCCGGTATCATGACCATGAGCAAAAAAGAACGGACTTTGCAGGAGATCCTCCGGGCGGCCAAGGCGAGCATCCTGGCCGATGGCCATGAATCAGTCACTGTTCGACGCCTGGCGGAAAAGACAGGCCTGGCCTACACCGGACTCTATTACTATTTCAAGGATCTGAATGCCCTGCTGTGGACGCTGCGGCTGGACATGATCGATGACATGATGGCCGAGCTGACTGTGGTTGAATCGGCACACAAGGACCCGATCGAGGCCCTGTTGGCAGGATTGTCACAGTATACCGGTTATTTTTTTCAGCATCCCACGGTTTTCCGGTTTTTCTATTTTGGCCAGTTTGTCCAGCCGGAGGGGGATGAGCGCTATCTGAAACTGCAAGCGCGGATGGGTGAGATCTGGCAGCAGTCATTTTCCCGGCTGGTTCAGTCAGGCCAAGTCCTGCCTGAGGAGATCGATTTTTTGGCCAGGACGATCATCTATGCTCTGCAGGGCATGATCACCTTGAGTTTTTCTGCCAATGGACTCATGACCCAGGAAACCGTCCAATCCGAGTTGGAACAGCTGGTCCTTTATCTGCTCAAGAAAGAACCGCAATCACCTGAAGGAGGTCAATGACATGGATCCGATCGTCAAAACGAATTTTCAACCGCTATTCCATGTGGCCTGGTATCTGGCGATCGTCATGCTGGTCATCATCCCACTGCAAATTGTGATCTATGTGATCGCGCCACCGCCGGACACCGTGATCGGGCTGTTCCTGCGCTACCAGGAAAGTCCCTTCCTCGGCCTTCTGAGCCTGGACTTTCTCTATTTGTTCAACAATCTGATTATTGTGGTGATCTATCTGGCGCTTTTTGTCCTGCTGTACCGGGAAAAGCCGGTGACCGTCCTGCTGGCGATGGTTTTTGGCCTGGTCGGTATCGCCTGCTATTATCCGTCCAATCCCGCCTTCGAGATGCTGACGCTGAGCAGCCGCTTTTTTGCTGCTCAACCTGAGCAGCAGAGCCATTTTCTGGCGGCTGGGGAGGCCCTGATGGCTGGTTACACCGGGACCTCCTTCGATGTCTATTACGTCCTGAGCACGATCTGCCTGCTGCTGTTCAGCTACGCCCTGGTTAAAAGCCCCCAGTTCAAAAACCCAGTCGGCCGTTGGGGTCTGGCCTCCGGCCTTTTCATGATCATCCCGTCATCTGTGGGAACCGTGGGCATGATCTTTTCCTTGCTGTCCCTGATTCCCTGGGTGGTCTTTGTCATATTGCTGGCGATCCGTTTCCGTCAGCTCGCTCATTCTGTGACGTTGTACGCGACAGACTCGAGCCGGATCCGACCATAGCAGTAGTCGCCTTCCGGCAATTGCCAGTGGGCTTCGCCAACGGAAGCGAGACGAATGCCGCCAAAATCCTGGTAGTCGCTGACTGGCGTCGACCAAGGGGCGCTCTGGTAATCCTGCCCTGAGACGGTCAGATAGCGGTCGTTAGAGACGAAATTGACCAGCTCGTGCTGGTCGTTGAACACCAGCTCAGCACTGACGGTGATGCCCTGGTTCGTGAAAATCGCCCGCACC
The DNA here is from genome assembly GCA_009928985.1 of Clostridia bacterium. Taxonomy (GTDB): domain Bacteria; phylum Bacillota; class Clostridia; order Saccharofermentanales; family UBA5734; genus UBA5734. Next base: position 7,006 of record SABL01000089.1, on the reverse strand, counting down.
CGGTTTTCGTCAATCGGTTCCCACGAGATCCGGGGATCGATCAGGGTGGCCGGGGCAATCAGGCACATGTCATTCAAAACAGTGACGGTCTCGGCCTTGTTCATCAGCTCCCCACGGGCATCGGCGACGGTCACCAGCCCTGCGAGCCGGATCTGCATCGTCGCCGTGGCATTCTTGTACACATGGAGGCCCACAACCGGCAGTCCGGACATCTCAAGACCCATGAAATACACACGCCGCGAGTCATCCACGAGGTTGACCTGCTCGGCTCGCGAGGGGACAAAACCTTTGTCCGGTGCGGTCTTGAACTCGCCCGTACAGACCATGCGAAAGCTTTTGACTTTGGGCTTGCCAATCACTCCGGCCTTACGCAGATACGCCTGGACCTGCTCCGGAAGGTGCTCAAGATCCGCTTCGGTCAGAAGCTCGAACTGATCGGCTTCGGAACTGAGCAGGGCAAGGGCCTCTTGCACCTCTTTGCGATACGCCCTCTGCAAGTGCTGGGAACGCTGGTACAAGGCCAAAATGGCGATCACAAGAACGAGGAGAATGATCCAGGGGATGAATTTTGTCATGAGGATACCCATGCTTTCCGTCTGATGACATTAAATTTGAATGTGTTTAAAAAGGTTTGTGCCCCGAAAGCCAGCCCAGTTTTTCCCAATGCGCCCGGTCCAGCGGGTTCCAGTCATTTTTCTGCTGCATGCCTCGCATCAGCGAGAAAAAGAAACTGCGGAAGAGGGGATTTCGCAAACGCCTGGGTGCTTTTGCAACTCGGGCAATTCGTGAAGCGAGGGTGCGCGCCCGCCTCCTGATTTTAGCCTGGTTTTTGGCTGAAACATCGTCCCATTTCATGGCAGAGACCGGGTATTTGAACGTGACCACATTTTGGACGCCCCAGAAAACCAGGCTATTCTTCAGGGTCTTGGTCGTATGGCCCAGACCGGCTCCGGCCGAGGTGGTGACCGTCAGGCCGATTTTCTTGAACATCGCTGGATGGGGCCGATGGCTCATCCACTGGAAGCAGAGGTGGTCGATCAGGGTTTTCATCGCACCTGACACATCCAGACCATAGACCGGAGAGGCCAGGATAATCAGGTCCGCTGCGATCAGTGCTTCCTCGATCGGCCGAGTGTACGAACGATGCGGGCATGTTTCTTCACCCTTGTAGATGCAGCAAAAACAGCCGTTGCAAAATTGCGGCAGATCCCTGGGCAGACTGAACTCGGTCACTTCGACCACGTCTAGATGCATGAGCTGCTGGAGGATTTCCTGGGTGCAGTGCCAAGTGCTGCCATGACGCATGTTGCCATAAATGACGGTGATTTTCATCTTGTATGCATCCTCCAGAGATTCAGGCTGCAGCATCAGGTATGGCTCTCAATAGCCGGATCAGAAAATAGGTGGAAAAAATCGCCAGAATGACAAAGGTGGCAACCTTGGTCACCAGGACCGGCAGTGGCAGAACGATGCCTGCCTGAGCCTGGAAAAGAGACTGGACCGGCAGCATGATGCCGATGATGGTGCAGAGCATCAACAACTGGCCCAGGATCATGAATCCGATCGAAGACCGCTGTTTAATCAGATAGGCAGACAGCAGGGCCGCAGGACCGATGATCCCCATGTCGAGGACATACGTGATTTCTGTCGTGTAATTTTCTATCAAGGACAGGGGTCGGCCTGCTGCATGGGCTGCCAGGATATCCGGCAGCCAGGCGCCGATCAGGGCCAGGCCAGACAGCACGAGGAAACCGTAGAATCCCCGGTACGGCAGCCGGCTGTGTGCCCCCTGCATCATGGCAACCACGAGCGGACGACTGGCCAGCTGCCAGGTCAGAGAGATAAAGGCAAACAGGCTGGTGGAAAAAAGGGCAATGTAGGCCAGGTGCAGCCGGTTGAAAGTTACGCCGAATGCCAGACTGGCGGAATAGTACAACGTGACAGCCAGAATGGCATCGAGCAGCAGATGGCGACGCATCGTGAGGCGACGGGCGGCCAGCCCCAGAGCCAGGGCCAGCAGCGGACAGACAATGAAAAGAACCACCAAGTCCGTGCCGCGGAAAATCGGCGCCTTGAAAGCAGAGTCCCAGGCATACAGCCCCGTTCCTGCTAAAACCACCGAGTCACCATAGGGATTGCGGTACGTGATGGACGAACCCTGGCTTGAATCGAACAGTCCAATGGCGGAGACGAATCCTGTAAGGGCCAGCCCCAGGCTGATGAGAACAATCATGGGTTTTGTCAATTTCATTTCAACCTCATTGGGTAACCAAAAGTGCGTTCTCAACTGCTTTCAAAATGACTTTGCTGCTGTAGGTCGCTCCAGCAATGACGTCAACAGCGAGGGATTGTTGTTCAATCACCTTTTGCAAGATGGCCTCGGCCGGCTTGCCCTGGCCATTGTTGTGCTCAAGTAGATCGATGTTTTGCATGCGGCCATCCGAAATGGTAACCCGGACCCGGGCTGAGACTGGAATTGTCCGAAACTCACCTTCATAAATGCCGTCGCTGAGTTGCGAAACAGCCACATCGGCAATATTTATCGCAGCCAAGACAGCCAGATCCCGTTCGAGACTGGATTTCACTTTCATAAAGCCGATGCTGATCAGCAAGATCAGAAGTGCAAGAACGGCAAGGAAGGCCCAACGTTTTCGAACTTTCACACCTTCACCTCAAATTAATGAGAAGTATAATTTCAACAAGTAAATGTAAAAGTATATGTGTATTTATGTAATGATAATCCACTTTTTCTGACGAAATCATTATTGCACGAGGATATTAGACCGTCAATCAGAGCATCATTACACCGGCAAATACAAAGATCGCCTGACAGAGGTAACCAAGGCTCAGCGTGAGAACCTGCAAGCGTTGGAGGTATGTCCGACCGCCTCGTTGCAATCAGAGATGATGTTTTGGAATGAAAAAAGCCCGGAACCATAAAGATTCCAGGCTTTCGTCTTGGCTGCCGGACTAGGATTTGAACCCAGACAGACTGAGTCAGAGTCAGTAGTGCTACCCTTACACCATCCGGCAACGGATATTCCAGCTCGTGTCGAGCCACTCAGCAGAGAAGAATATACCATAGACCCGGGGGGGATGCAAGTCTTTGGTCAACTGATTTGACGCTTTTTGCCAGGAAGGATACAGTGGAATCAGAAGTGGATCGGTGGGGGTGATTGTCCATGAAAAAGCCAGACCGACTTCCAGAATTAAACGTTCAGACCTTGCTTCGCCAGCAATTGAGCGTTGCGCTTCGATTAAGGTTTTCCCTCTTGCTGGGTGTGATGCTCCTCTTGATTGGCCCTGTTTATCCCGTATTGGCAGATTCAGTCCTGCAACCCACCCAGACCAAGCAGCCGGATGCATCATCCCAGCACTTTTCCAGCTGGTCTGAACCGGGCTCCCTGTCAGAAGCGGGCTGGCTAACTGTGGACCAGATCAAGGCGAAAGCCTTTGTCGTGATCGACCGGACATCCGGCACGGTCCTCATTGGCCAGGATGAGTCATCCATCCAGTTTCCCGCCAGCACGACCAAAATCATGACCGCCCTGATCGCATTGGAAAACCTTGCGCCGGACCAACTGTTGACAGTCTCAGCGACGGCGCTGGATTTGCCATCCGATGCAGCCCGGGCCGGACTGGTGGAAGGGGAAATCATCAGCGTGCGCGACACGCTCGCAGCCATGATGCTGCGCTCAGGCAATGAAGCTGCCAACATGGTTGCCGAAGCAGTCAGTGGCAGCCAGACGCTGTTCGCCGCCCGCATGAACCACCAGACCCGGCTTTTGGGCCTGCAGCAAACTCATTTTGAAAACGCCCATGGGCTGCATGACCGGGAACACCAGACCACCGCGCTGGAAATCGCTCGGATCGCCGCAGCCGCCATGGAAAATCCAGCTTTCCGGGACCTGGTCAGTACCCCTGTTTACGCCCTGCCGGCAACCAACAAGCACCCTTACAACGGCTGGAATTTCCTGACCAGTACCAATCTGCGCCTGCTTCTGGGTGAATCAGCCAATTACCAATCAGAATTACTTCTGAGCATCACGGGAATCAAGACGGGCACGACCGCAGCCGCCGGACAATGCCTCGTCTCTTCGGCGATCACGGTGGAAGGCCAGGAGCTGATCGCAGTTCTCCTGGGCGTCCAGGGCAATGATCCGGAGGGTAACCTGGTTGTCTACAGCCGCGCTTTGCTGGAGGCTGGTGCCAGCAAGGCCAGCCAGCTCGGCCTGTCGCCGGCTTTCCAAGTCCATGAACTGGCCAACACCGACTCTGATGATTCTTTGCCACAACCTGATGCGACCAGCCAGAACACCAGCCCGGTGAAAATTCCTGTCGCGGCAGCCGATGGCCATCAGCAGTCACTGGCAACCTTGCTCACCCTATCGGATTGGCCCTTTTGGCAGCTGGCTGCCATCGGGGGAGCAGGGCTGCTCTTGATCCTGGTCAGCTGGCTTTTTGGCTATCTGGCTGGCAGACGTTCCTGGCGCCGATAATCGATTGAGACGCGGGTGTTAATTCTCAGGACAAAGTGAAACGACGGGGAAAGGCCTCCTTGCGGGCAATCGACCAGGTCTTGTCGATGTAGGCTGTTGTATAGAGTTGTTCAAGGTCATGATAGAACCGGATCGCCCGGTTGGTCAGAAGGTAATCATCCCCGGATCGGCGCAAAAACCCCAGCGTTACCGCAAGGGCCATCTCCACCCCATACAGCTTTTCCAGAGGCTGGCCGATGATCGCAGTAAAACGCTGGTTGTTGATCAGGAGTCCGTAGGAACCCCAAAACAGAAAATAGGCAGCCCGTTGCCGCAGGCTGAAATTCAGCTTCAAGGCCGTAGGTGACTGGTCTTTCTCCAGGCGCCCGATGTAACCGGCAAGTGAGAAGGTGTTGATTGAAAAAGTATGCTGGAGCAAGCTGGTGGCTGAAAGGCCAAACCCCAGGAAGGCATCGCGCGTCACCGAAGAATATTTGCCAGTTCCCGGTTTGGCGAACGTCCAGACCGATGTTCGAATGAGCCCGATCTCCTGGCAAAAGTGGGCCAGTTCATCCAGCAACTGGCGCTTGGCCTTTTTGTCCATTGGCTTGTAGCGGTTGTCGGCATACGTGAAATCAATGAAGGGATAGGTCGACACTTGGGTGGCGCCCAGATCGAAAGCCAGCGCAATATCGCGTCTAAGGCTGTCTTGTGTCTGCCCGGGGATGGCAAAGATCAGGTCGACATCGATCACGGCAAATCCGGCTTCGCGCACCCAGCCCAGCCGCTCGGCAAAGCGATCTTCGCTGCGTCCGATCCGGGCCAGTGCCTCCGGGTCGAATGATTGCAAACCAAGGCTGACCATGGTGATTCCTGCCATTCTCAATCGCTTCAGGTTTTCCGGGGTGATGTCCTGAGGATGCAGTTCGATCCCGATCCCTTCTGTGATCTCGAAATACTGCCGCAAGCGATCGATGATCACCGGCAGATCATCCAGCATCAGGGCCGGGGTGCCACCGCCAAAATAGAGGCTCGTGGCACGCCTTTTTGTTGCGATGTCTGGGTTGCTTGACTCATCCCGCTGCCTGGCCACCGCCTGTCCCGTGCGGTCAATTTCCTGCAGCAGAGCTGGCAAATAGACGGCAGCCTTTTTTTGCGTGTACAACTCGCGGCAATAAGGGCAAAAGCTGCACAGGGTGCGGCAAAACGGGATATGGACATAGAGGCCAATCTGTTCAAGTCCGGTCACCTCGGGGTGCCAGTCGAGGGGGCAAGCCTCGAAGGCAAAAGGCCTTCTGGACCGGGTCAGGATCCATCGCAGCAGGCTTGCGGTCAGCAAGATGGTACCTTCTTCAGGAGGCGGCCATAGGTTTTCAGGAGATCTTGCAGCACACGGGGGCGGCCGGCAAAAACCAGGCCGTATTCAGCCGCAAAGAAAAAGCCACACTGCTGGCAAAGTCCGGGAATTTCAGAACAGCGGCCACAGGTCCAGATTTGACCGTTTTCGGCCACCAGGCACTGCTGGCTCGGAACTGGCGCCTCGTTCCTGGCGATCAAGGGCAGGGCGCTCTTGAGATTAAGGACGGGAAAACCCTGGTCGATCAGATTGGCAATCCGGCGGCTGGCTGAAAGCTTCTCATCCCGGCTCAGGGCCAGGGATTCAGTTCCCGGATAAGGCGTGTGGAAATTGTAGGAGACCGCCTGGACTCCTGGCAGATCACAGGCCAGCTTGGCCACGGCTTCGATGTCGGATAGATTGATTTTGTTGATCGCCATGTACAGAATGACTGGAACGTGTTCTGTGCGCTGGATGGTCTCCAGCACCTGGTCATAAGTCTCGCCACGAATGGCATTGTGATGCTCACGTCGGCCATCGAGGCTGATCAGATACAGGTCGATGCCTGAAGCAGGCAATGGCAGGGTGCCATTGGTCACGGCATTGACCAGCCAGTAACCCATCTGCCGGGCGAGCTGAACCACATCCGGAAACGTGTGTTCGCCATCGGTCCACAGCAGCGGTTCGCCGCCATAGAGGAAAAGGATCCGGCAACCCCGGTCATAGAGCGTCTGCAAGTCTGCCTGGATTTGACCAAGCGGATAGTCTTGGCTCACAAGGTTGCTGACGGCACAGTGGCGGCAGTGGAGGTTGCATCGGTCGGTCAGGATTACCGAGCCGACGAGGGGGCGGTCGTGCTGCCAGAGGAGTGTCATGAGGCCACGTCCGGCCAGACGGATCGCTGTCTTGAGATTCATCATGATGGGCGACTCTTGTCCAGCACAGCCAACATCTCCCGATACTGTTCAACACTGATTTCGCCCCGGGCAAACCGTTCGCGCAGGATTTGCACCGACCGGTCTTGCGCCTGGCCAGCCCGGAGCGCTGGCAGATGCTGGCGCAAGATGCGATAAGCCGCCAGACAGACCACGGCCCAGAAAATCAAATACAACAACATGGAAATCAGGCCGAGCCACCAGGTGTCATTTGATTGCAGCAGGAGCCTGACCGAATCATAAAAAGGATGCATGAT
>SABL01000288.1 GCA_009928985.1 Clostridia bacterium | reverse complement strand
CGTCAGATCAAGTTGAGAGGCCGGAAATCCAGCCCCTCAACCTGAAAATCATCGGATCGTTTTCATGGATTGTCACGGATTATCTTGCGGATATTCTCGGCGATGTCCTGCTCTGACCATTCATATTCATCCGGCTCACTGCCGAAAATCTCAAGAATCTCGTGTCTTTGCTTAGGCGTAAACCAGTGATGCATGCTTTCCTGCAATCGGTCCAGATCTTTTTTAGTGAGTATCATGCTTTCTGCCTCTCTTTTTCGGGATTTCTGGCTGGTCGTGCAAGTCCCTGAGAATGGATTGCTGGTTTTCCAGTCGCCAGCTGTCACCGCCAATGTTGAACATCTCGCATTTGTGCATAAGGCGGTCCATCACTGCAGCGGTGACCACGTTGTCACCGAGGGTCTGAGCCCAGTCATCGAAGCCTTTGTTGGAGATGACAATCAAGGACGTCTGTTGGTAAAAGTCCGAGATCAGCTGGAATAGCTTGTTGCCTTCCTGGCGGTCCAGGACGGTGTTGCCGATTTCGTCAATAATCAGCAGATCACAGGCCCGCAGGCGCTTGAGCCGCGCTTTGCTGCGCGACAGGAGGTGTTCAGTCTTCAAAAGGTAGGCCAGGTCATGCATTGAGATAAAGATTGCAGTGTAGCCGCCTTCAATGGCCTTGTAGGCGATGTAACTGGCCAGGAAACTCTTGCCCAGCCCGGAACCGCCGAAGAACAGGATGTTGTAGGCCTTGTCGATCCAGCGAAAGCTGCTGGTCAGTTCGACGATCTGGCGCTTGGAGATACCTGTTCGCTTGGCAAAGTCATAGGTTTCAAGATCAAGTGGCGTATCGAAGGTTGGAAGATTGGCCAGGCGCAGGCGTTTGTCCATGCTGACTGACCGGCGCTGACGGATCTCGACTGCCAGAAAATCCTGAAGCAGTTCGGCGTATGGTTTGTCTGAGCAGCTGGCTGTGAGCATGAAATCATCCAGTTGAGCTGCCAGATGCTTGAGCTTGAGCTCCAGAAGCTGGTTTTTCAGGGGCCTGAGCACGTCATCCATCTCAGTTGCCTCCCTTCCGGATCATCTCCTGGTAGACCGAGGGGGCATGCTGGTTGACCTTCAGCAGCCGTAACCGTGGCAGCGGACTGTCGGCCAGCTGCTTGGGGGCAACGACCGGTTCGATCTCGTCAATGGTGATCTGCCGGTAGAGATGCTCTGCAAAGTCCTTGAAATCAGTCGCTGCATTGGATTGGACCTCGTTACAGGCCAGGATCGCTTTGCGCAGGATTTCCGGCTCGTATTTGCGAGTGACATTCAGGATCTGCTGAAGCTGGTCCCGGATGTACCGGCCGCGTGTTTTGCGGATCCGCTGTAGGAACTGCTCAACCGGCGCTGTCTGGCCCAGCGTCTGGTAGATTTCCTGGAGCAAATGATCAATCTTTTCCGAGTGGTTGCGCGCATGGTTGGTGTTCCTGACCATCTCACCTGGAATCAACGCCAGGCGGTGGGAATCAATCAGAAGGTCATCCAGATTATAGATCAGGAGTTGTCCATCCTCCTCCTTGACCTTGACGTGTGTGTAATTCGTGTAGGTCCCGATCGGAACCGTGTATCGGCTGGATCCATAGCGGATGGTGTTGTTTTTTTTGACCGGAGTTGTTACCATTTCGGTGCAAGGCTCGAGACTTGCGAGCGAGATCACCGGCTTGAGGTGGAGTTTTTCGGAC